>DASXAM010000303.1:0-4475 GCA_036404275.1 Allostellaceae bacterium | reverse complement strand
TGCAGGACGTGGTTCAGGAGCCGCACCGGCTTGATCCCCGATGCTTTGGCTCGGCGCAAGATAGTCTCGATATGATCCGGTGAATAATAGAGGTCCCAGGCCTTGCGGTAAATGCGTTGCCAGTCCGTGGCGGTCATGGATTGGTGGCCGGTCGTCACATGCTCGAGGTCGTATTTATTCATGTCCGGATCCATCCACACACTGCCGGCATCGAGCGCCTTGTGGTCGGCCGAGCCCGGCAGCGGCGTCAGGATAAAGAACTCCAAGAGATCGACCGGCAATTCACGCTGCACCGTCCTGATGTCCTGCGCAATCCGCTCCGGCGTGTCGTTCGGGAAACCCAGGATATAGCCGGCATAGGTGATGACGCCCTCGGCCCGCCAGGCGAGGAACATCTGCCGGTATTCGTGCACCCGGTTCTGCTTTTTCTTGGCCGAAAGAAGATTGTCGGGGTTGATGTTTTCGAGCCCGACAAAGACCCGCTTGCAGCCGGCGCGCGCCGCCTTTTTCACAAAATTCGGGATGCGATGGCAGAGCGTATCGACCTGAATGATGAATTGGAGGCCGAGCCCTTCCTCCTCGCGCATTTGGATCAGCCGGTCGAAGATCGCCTCCCAATTCTTGTTGCGCGCGAAATTGTCGTCGGTGATGAAAAATCGAAACACCCCTTGGGCCAAATTTGCGCGGACCAGCTGCTCGACATCATCGGCGTCGCGCCAGCGCGATTTCCGGCCCTGGACATTGATGATCGTGCAAAAGCTGCATTGGAACGGGCAGCCGCGCCCGGCATCAAAGGCGCCGATCGTCTCGCCATAACGGCGCACGATGCCGATCGGCAGAAACGGTGTCACCTGCCGCTGCAGACCGGGCAGATCGTCCATGTAGTTGTAGAGCGGCCGCATCTGGCCGGCAAAGGCGTCGGCGAACAGCCCTTCGAGCCGGCCCTCGGCCTCGCCGGCAAAGAGGGTCACCCCCATGTCGCGCGCCGCTTCGAGGTCGGGTGGCAATTTCGGCAGCATTGCGAGGCAGCCCGAGACGTGAAACCCACCGATCGCCACCTGGAGGCCCGCCGCGCGGAATTGCGCAGCCAGGTCCATTGCCCGCGGAAACTGGTTCGACTGCACCCCGACAAGGCAGACAAGCCCGGCATCGGCCGTCCTGATGCGGCGGATGATTTGCCGAATCGGGATGACCGTGTGGCACTCGTCATAGGCGCGGACCTCGATCGCGATCGCGGGACCGAGTGCCCTCCGCTCGGCAATCTCGGTCGCGATGCCGTAAAGGCAGGCGAGCGAGTTCGATGGGATCCACGATTTCCACCATTGGATCACATAGCCCGCATCGTCGTAATGCGACGGCTTTATCAGCTCGACGACAAACCTGCGGTCCCCCACCACGCCCCCGCCCCGGCGGATATCGCTTGAACCCTATTACCCTTATCGCGGTCGCAGGGAAAGGCCGGTCTGGGGGCGCCAATCCCGCGCCCGCTGCCGCACGCCACGGGATCGATCGATATCAGATCAGAGCGCCGACGAGGATCGCCGCGACGACCGAGATCGCGCCCAGCACCAAGAGCGGCAATTTGACGACGATCGCGGCAAGAAGGCCGGCGGCGAGGCCGGAGAGCGCTTCGCCCGCCACCTGCAAGGCCTGGTTGTTGCCCATGACGCGGCCCTGCTCGTCCCGGTCGGCCGCGTTCGACAACAGGCTCGCACAGCTCGGCAGGCAGACCGCGACACCGACCGAGGTCAGGAACAAGAGTGGCCAGATTGCCGCGAGCCGGGGCGGCGCCGGGATCGCGGCCATGAAGATTCCGGCGAAGATGGCCGAGCCGACGGTCAAGAGCTTGACCGAAAGATGCGCCGAGAGAAACCCGGTCAGCCACAGATTGGCGAGCACGATCCCCACTCCGGTGAACGCGACGAATTCGGACACCCGCGAAACATCCAGGCGGTATTGGTCGACGAGATACATCGGGTAGGAGCGGAAAAACCCGAACATCGCCAGGTATAGCAGAAAGTTGACCGCGTAATAGCGGCGCAGCCTGCGATCGGTGACGATACGCGCCAGCCCCGAGACCGTCTCGGCAAGGTGGAAACCGCGCGCAGCGTCGGGCGTCGCGGTCTCGCGAAACTGCAGCAGGACGGCGAGCCAGGTCAGGCCCAGCAAAAGAAAGCTCGCCCAAAACGGTGTGGCGTCGCCGAACCACGAGGCGAGCCCGGGGGCGGCCAGCTTGCCGCCGGCGAGCGGCCCGACGATATAGGCGAGGCTTGCGGCAAGATAAATATAGCCGAAATAGCGGTTGCGCTCGGCAGGCGCGACAAGGTCGGCGATCGCACCCTGCGCGGTGACGATGTTGCCTTCGGCGAGCCCGGCAAGGAGCGTCGCAGCACCGAGGACAACAAGGTTTTGCATCGCGATCGAAGCGCTGATCGCGGCGTAGCAGAAGGTGGTCGCGGCAAGCGAGACGAGCAGCACCGGCCGCCGCCCGAACCGGTCGGAAAGTGCGCCCAACACCGGCGAGCCGATGAATTGGCCGAGCGGATAGAGGCACAGCAGCACCCCGAGCGCGATCGTCCGCCAGGACGTCGATGCACCGGTTGGGACCATCCCGGTGTCGGCGCGCAGCAGCATCGGCGTAAACACCGTGATCATCAGGCTGTAGCCGACAAACCCGGCAAAGACGACGATATAGAGCGGCAGCAGCTGGGCGAGCGGCGCGCGCGGCGCCGAGGAAGGCTTCCGCGCGGGTTCGGTCGCATCGCGGCGGATCACGTTCTCCCCTCACTCGATCCGACAGGACCGGCCTATCGCCGGCGCAAATTCCCCGATAGCTTACGCCATCCACGGGCGGCGGAGGGGCGAGCGATGTTCGAAGGGTTTGCGCGGACCGAGATCGAAACCGGCGGGGCGCGGATCAATCTGCGGCACGGCGGCGACGGACCGCCGCTTTTGCTGCTGCACGGCAACCCGTTGACCCATGCCTCGTGGGGCAAGATCGCGCCGCGGCTCGCCGAGCACTTTCACGTCGTCACACCGGATCTGCGCGGCTACGGCGACAGCGTCGGCCCGGATGACGCCGGACCCAACAACATCAACTATTCGTTCCGGGCGATGGCGCAGGACCAGGTCGAGGTCATGGAGAGACTCGGCTATCGCAAATTTTTTGTCGCCGGGCACGACCGCGGCGCCCGCACGACCGCGCGCATGTGCCTCGACCATCCCGACCGGGTCGAGCGCGCGGCACTCATAGACATCCTGCCGAACCACCACATCTGGACCCACACCTCGCGCGAGTGGGCATTGCGCTCCTGGCATTGGGCGCTGATGGCGCAGCCCTACGACTTCCCCGAACGCATGCTCGCCGGGGTGCCGGCGCAATGGTACATGGAAAAGAAATTATCGAAGCCGGGTCTGGGCCTCGGCTTTTTCGATCCGGCGGCGTTCGCCGAATATGTCCGCTGCTTCAATTGGAAGACGATCAAGGGATCGTGCGCCGACTACCGGGCCTGCGCCACCTGCGACCTCGAGATGGACACCGCCGATTTCGAGGCCGGGCGCAAGATCGGGGTGCCGCTCTTGGTGATCTGGGGCGCCAAAAGCCATACCGAAGGGGTGCATGGCGACGTATTGGCGGTGTGGCAGCGCCATTACGCAACCGACGCCACAGGCGGTGCCTTGCCCTGCGGACATTATGTGCCGGAAGAAGCGCCCGAGGAGACGCTCGCCGCGCTCACCCGGCATTTCGGCTAGCGGCATCCCACGCCGGCTCGGCGGCGGCGTTCTTGCCGGAGATGCGGCCGAAGGCGAGGCATTCGCCGATATTGCCGGTGCCCTGGTAGAGGTAGCTGTAGATCGAGCCTAGTTCGCCCGCACTGTAGAGGCGGGGGATGGGCGTGCCGTCGGGGCGGAGGATTCGGCCCCGCTCGTTGCGGCGCGGGCCGCCCTGGGTGTTCAGCATCGAGGGCGAGAGCTCGACGGCGTAGAATGGCGGCTCGGCGATGGGCGCCAGCATCAGCCGGCGGCCGAAATCGGCGTCGCGGCCCTTGCCGCAATCGCGGTTCCAACGGGTGACGGCGTCGGCAAGGACAGTGGGGTCGAGGCCGAGCTTTCCGGCCAAGGATGAAATGTCGGCGGCGGTCTTGATCCAGCCCTTGGCCAATTCGGCGCGGTTGTCTTCGCTCCACGGATAGCGCTCGATGATCTGGGTCCAGCCGTGGCTCGGATGCTTGTCGTAAAGCGGACCCGCCGAAAAGAGCGCCTCGTCGAAGACCATGAACATCGGGCACGGGGTCGCGAGCGGCAGCCAGCGGCCGGCAACCGGCACCTTGCCGTGGCGGGTCTTGAATTTCTCGTCGCAAAAGCGGCGCGCATCCGGGCCGACGACGATCATTCCACCCGGCATTTCCTTGCTGAAATGCAGCGCCTGCATCGAGAACGAGGTGCGGAATTCCGGCACCTTCAGCGCCATCGAC
>DASXAM010000302.1:0-5418 GCA_036404275.1 Allostellaceae bacterium | reverse complement strand
CGCCGGGCCAAGGCCAAAGAGCGCGGCAATGTGCCGGCCAGCATCAGGGGTGCGGTCGCATACTGCATCGAGTGGATGTCGAGCAGGAAATCGGCGGCATCGACAAACGGGCGCAGCGCGCGGGCGCGGGCGAGCTCGGTCGATCGGCGCGGGCCGTCGAGCGTGGCGGGGTGCCACAACCGGTTGAAATCCTCATCGACAAAGCGCGAGGCGACCGGATAGCGGTGGTCGAATGTGTGGAACGCGGCGACATTGTCGAACGCCAGGGTGAGCTTGCCCTGGCGCGGCCGCAGCCCGGCTCGGAACAGGCGGTCGAGCGCGACCGCACCGCACAACTCGTTGCCATGGGTCAGTGCGGTGACGAGCACATGCGGGCCGGCCCGGCCGCTGTCGAAGGTTGTGACATACTCGACCCCGGTATTGCCGGTGCGATAAGGCGCAATATCGGGCGGGCTCAGCTCGACGGCATAGTTCGGCTCGGGCAACGGGCGCTCCCCGCTTTGCTGGTCAAAGGTGGCGCCATCTTGCACCGGAACCTCCATCAGGTCACGCCACCCGCTCATACGGGCAGGCGAATCGCAGGCGGCGCGAGCGGCCATTGCCGGCGGAACGATGCCGGGCGGCGGCTGTTGCCGCTGGGCAGCGGGAGGAGGACACATGAAGGCATTGTTGTTCGGTTCCGCCTCGTTGATCGCGCTGGCGCTCGGCGCGCGGGCGGTGCTGCGCGGGAAGGCGGCCGGTAAGCCGCCGCCCCCGCATCCATCTGAGCAGAGCAGTCGCACCCTGACGCGCCGATATTTGCAGTACTTTTTGGTTCCGCTGTGGCTTGCCGCCGGTATCGCCGACTGGACCCGCCATCGGGCGACGCATATCGAGACGACGACGGGCGCCAAGGAAACGCTGATCCACCTTTTGATGCTGGCCGAAATGGGCGTGCCGGTGCTGGCCGGGCTGCTTTTGGAGATCAATGCGCCGGTGCTGGCGCTGATGTATGCCGCGTTTTTTGTCCACGAGGGGACGGCGCTGTGGGACGTCGAATACGCGGTGACCCGCCGCGAGGTGACGCCGGTCGAGCAGCACATCCACAGCTTTCTCGAGATGCTGCCGCTGATGGCGGCGGGAACCATCTCGGTCTTGCATTGGCCGGCGTTGAAGGCGCTCCTCGGGCTCGCGCGCGACCCCGAACCTGAAATCCGCCGCAAGCGAGAGCCGCTGCCGCTGCGCTATGTCGGCGCGACGCTCGGAGCAATTGTGCTGCTCGAAATCCTGCCCTACCTTGAGGAGCTGTGGCGCGACTGGCAGGCCAACCCGGGTCGCCTCGTCCCGCCGGAACAGGAAAGACTCGCTGCCATCGGCCCAGGCTAGGCCGTTACTCGAACAATAGCCCGTGCGTCACAAGCGCTCGGCGCAATCCCGCAGCATGGACAAAGCGGTGGGTGCGAAAGCCAAGGCCGGAGGCAGCGGCGGTGTTGACAGCCGAATCGTCGATGAACAGAGTTTGCGCGGGATCGAGGCCAAAGCGGCGGATCGCGAGGTCGAAAATTCGCGGGTCGGGTTTTTTGACCCCTTCTTCGCCCGAGACCACGATGCCGCTGAACCATCCGAAGAAATCGAAGCGGGCGCGACCGATCGGAAATTTCTCGGCCGACCAATTGGTCAGCGCAAAAAGCGCAATTCCCTGACGGCGCAACTCGTCGAGGAGCGCGACACTGCCGGCGATCGTGCCGCCGAGCATTTCGTGCCAATGGGTGTCGTAAGCGCGGATTTCGGCGGCGCGATGCGGGTGGCGCTCGACGAGGAGGCGCACCCCTTCGGCAAAGGCCCGGCCCAAATCCTGCTCTTCGTTCCATTCCTGTGTGCAAATCGTCGTCAGAAACTCCTCCATCTCCGCCTCGTCGGCAAAGAGGCGGCGATATAGGTGGCGTGGATTCCAATCGACCAGGACTCCGCCCAGATCAAACAGGACTGCGCGCGCCGGAGCCTCCGGATCAAGCGGCGGCATGGTCGAAGAGACGCCGCAAAAACCGCTCGCATTGCGCGATCTGGTCGAGAGCCACGAATTCGTCGGGCTTGTGCGCCTGCTCGATCGAGCCCGGGCCGCAGACAATCGTCGGGATCCCGGCCTGGTGGAAGAGGCCGCCCTCGGTGCCGAAGCTGACTTTGCCGGTGCCGTTCGCCCCGGTCAGCGCCATCGCCAGCCGGGTGATCTCGGCGTCCTCGGCCGTGTCGAGCGCTGGAAACGAGCTCCGCTCGATGAGCTCGATCGCCGCCTCGGGCCGCACCGCGCGCATTTCCGGCAACAGCCGCTCTTCGACAAAGGCGCGCAATTCGCGCAATGGCGCCTCCGGGTCGTCGCCCGGCAGCAGCCGGAACTCGAAATCGAAATTGCATTCCTTGGGGACGATGTTGAGCGCGGTGCCGCCGGCGATGAGC
Source organism: Allostellaceae bacterium (assembly GCA_036404275.1). Classification (GTDB taxonomy): domain Bacteria; phylum Pseudomonadota; class Alphaproteobacteria; order ATCC43930; family CGMCC-115725; genus AP-15. Next base: position 2,985 of record DASXAM010000302.1, on the reverse strand, counting down.
CCGGTATGGATCGTCGTGTAGGGCGGCTCGAAGGCCGGATTGAACGGGCCCTGGTCGCGCCGGCGGCGGGCCATCGCCTTCAACTGCGCGACCATCTCGGCCGCCGCCTCGACCGCGTTGACGCCGAGATGGGTCAGCGCCGAATGGCATTCGAAGCCGGCGACATGGCAATGAAAGCTGCGCTTGCCCTTGTGGCCGGTCGCCGGCTGCATCAGGGTCGGCTCGCCGACGATGCAGAGAAGCGGCCGGTTCGGCCGGCCGGCCAAGGCAGCAATCAGCCGGCGCACGCCGAGGCAGCCAACCTCCTCGTCATAGGAGAGCGCAAAGTGGATCGGGATCCGCAGAGTGCGCGCCAACAGCTCGGGAACCAGCGCCAATGCCGCGGCGATAAAGCTCTTCATGTCGGCGGTGCCGCGGGCAAACAGCTTGCCGTCCTTGGGTGTCACCGCAAACGGGTCGCTGTGCCATTCCTGGCCGTCGACCGGGACCACGTCGGTGTGCCCCGACAGCATGATCCCGCCCCGATCCGGCGGGCCGATCGTCGCAAAAAGGTTGGCCTTGTTGCCGGTCTCGTCGAAGACCAATTCGCTCGCCACGCGATGGCCGTCGAGGTAGTCGCGGACAAATTCGATCAGGGCCAAATTCGAACCGCGGCTCGTCGTGTCGAACGCGACGAGCCGGCGCAGCATCTCGACGCTGCCGATCGCGGTTTCGCTCATTAGGCGAGGCTAGGCCCAATCACGGCCAAGCGCCAGCAGATCGGCTTGCCCGCGCTGCGTCCAATCCATAAATTGGCGCCGATGGCCGACGATCCCACCAATCTGGTCCTGGAATATCTGCGCGCGATCCGCGCAAAGCTGGACGATATGGCGAGCGATATTACCGGACTGAAGCAGCGGATGGGGCTGCTCGAAGGAAAGATCGCCCACCTGTTCGGGCAATACGCGATCCTTTCCAACCGAGTGGATCGCATCGACAATCGGCGGGCGCGGATCGAGCGCCGCCGCGACCTCGTCGAAGCGTGAGCCGGCCGGATGAGGTTTGAAATCCCGGGCGTCTTGTGGCGCGAGGACCCGCAGGGAGCGGAAGTCCCGCTGGTCTTCGACTCGCCGCACAGCGGCTCGTTCTACCCCGAAGATTTTCGGTTCTCGTGCCCGCTCGAGGTGCTGCGCCGAGCCGAGGACGCTTATGTGGACGAGCTTTACCGGACCGCACCCGCGCAGGGCGCGACTCTGATCGCCGCCCTTTTTCCGCGCAGCTATCTGGACCCCAACCGCGCGGTGGACGATCTCGACGAAGCGCTGTTCGACGGCGCCTGGCCGACGTCGTTGCGGCCGTCGCACCGCACCCGCGGCGGCCTCGGTCTCGTGCGCCGTGTCGTGCGGCCGGGGACGCCGATCTACGACCGCCGGCTGACGATCGACGAAATCCTGGGGCGGGTCGAACGCTGCCACACCCCCTACCATCGCGCCCTCGATGAAGCCTGCCGCAACGCTCACCATAAATTCGGCGCGGTCTGGCACATCAACTGTCATTCGATGCCGTCGAGCCCGAGCGCAAAGCAGGAAGGCGACTGCGCCGATTTTGTCTTGGGCGACCGTGACGGCACGACCTGCGCGCCGGAGTTGACCGACTTTGTCGCCGGCTTTTTGCGCGGGCGCGGCTATGACGTGCGGATCAACGAAATCTACAAGGGTGTCGAGATCGTCAAGCGCCAGGGCCGGCCGGCGGAAAACCGGCACAGCCTGCAGATCGAGGTCGACCGCTCCCTCTACATGAACCAGAAGACGTTGGAAAAATCGGCCGGCTTCGCCGCCTTGCAGACCGACATCACCGCACTGATCGCGGCGCTCGGCGCGTTTGCCCGCGCCCGGCTCGCCGACCCCGCCCAAGGAGGAAACGCCAGGTGAGCACGATTCCGAAAGTATTGCAGCCGCACATCAACAGTGCCTTTCCTGCCGATGTCTGCCTCGTCGGCAGTGTGCTGCCGAACGGTTTTGCCCAGGTCACGCCGCGCGGCAGCACGATGGCGTTCGACGACAATCACATAGCGCTCTGGGAGCGCGGCAAGGGCTCGACCAGCGCCAACATCGTCGAAGGCAGCCCGCTCACAGTCTATTTCAGAAAATCGCAATTGCGCCAGGAGGGTGTTCTGCCAAAAGGCGGCATCGCCCGCTTCTACGGTCGCGCCCACATCCACAGATCGGGCCCCGCCTATGAGGAGGTCTGGCGCCGCCTGGTCCAGCCCGAAAAGGACCGCGACCCCGATAAAAAGGGCTACGCCGTCCTTATTGAAATTGAACGAGCCGAAGACCTCGACGGCGAACCCCTCAAGCTCGATTGAAAGGTCGCGCATCCTGCAGACTCACGCCGGGCGTTCCCATGACCCATCCCTTCGTCACCCTCGCGAAAGCGGGGGTCCAGAGCCTGCCCCTGCCACGAACAGGGGCTGCAAGGGGCGTCTGTTGCTCTGGATTCCCGCTTTCCGCGGGCATGACGCACCCACAGCCGTCAAAGCAGCGGCGGCGGTTTCGGCGGGCGGGGGGCGGCAGCGTGCGGGTGCTGCTCGCCGCCTTGGCTTCACGGATCATGTCGGCGGCGTGTTGTTACCGATAAAATTGCCATAATCACATAATATCGTGGCCGCCATTGCAGTGGTTCCGGAAGCGGGCCGCGGTATCGGGGCGGAGAGGGGCATGGCTGCAGATCTGCTGTAGAAACAGCCAAAGGACGAGGGCCGGGCGGCCGTTCGCAAAGCGGCAATCGGGCAATGCGGCGGGAAGGCTGCCGGGCTCGCGCAACCCGCGCGATGTTGCGGATGAAGCAATTGATCGAAGGCGAAGCGCCGGTCTGGCGTGCAAGGTGCTGGTGATGGCGCTTTCAGGCGACGCCGCGGCGATGCGAGGAAGGCGTTGAACATCGGGGTCGGCTGCTGTTCGATAGAAAGATGGCCGAGCGTTATGATGTCGTGGTGATCGGGGCGGG
>DASXAM010000301.1:0-1686 GCA_036404275.1 Allostellaceae bacterium | reverse complement strand
GGCTCGACGATTCGATGGCCAAGGATGCGGCCGCGGTCGAGCGCTTGCTGCTGCAGGTGTGGGAACCGGCCAAGGCCAAGGCGCACTCCGAATTGGCGCAGATCGAGAAGGCGGCCGCTGCCGACGGCCTCAACGCGCCGGTCGAGCCGTGGGATTGGCGCTATTACGCCGAGCGGGTGCGGCAGGCCGAATACGATTTGGACGAGGCCGAGCTGAAGCCCTATTTCGTGCTCGACCGTATGGTCGAGGCCGTCTTCGATGTGGCCGGGCGGCTCTTCGGCCTCCGCTTTATGCCGCGCCCGGACGTGGCCGTTTATCACCCCGATGTGCGGGCCTGGGAGGTGCGGGACCGGGCGGGCGATCATGTCGGCCTTTTTCTGCACGACAACTTCGCCCGTCCCGGCAAGCGCTCGGGCGCCTGGATGAGCCGCTATCGCGACCAGCAGCAGCTCGATGGGCCGGTGGCTCCGATCGTCGTCAACAACAATAATTTCATCAAGGGCGACCCGACGCTGCTGAGCTTCGACGACGCGCGCACCTTGTTCCATGAATTTGGCCATGCCTTGCACGGCCTCCTCAGCCGGGTGCGCTACCGGTCGCAATCGGGCACCTCGGTGCGGCGCGACTTTGTCGAACTGCCGTCGCAGATTTTCGAGCATTGGGTGTCGGCGCCCGAAATTTTGCGCCGCTACGCCCGCCATTATCAAACCGGCGCGCCGATCCCCGAGGAATTGCTCCAGCGGCTGCTCGCCGCGCGCACCTTCAACCAGGGCTTTGCCACAGTCGAATACACCGCTTCCGCGCTGCTCGACATGGAGCTGCACCGCGCTTCCGCGCCGACCGCCGATATCGATGCTTTCGAGCGCGCGTTCCTGAAGCGCTTCGCGGTGCCGAAGGAAATCGGGCTACGCCATCGGCCGGTGCAGTTCGGCCATTTGTTCAATGGCGGCGGCTATGCCGCCGGGTATTACGCCTATTTGTGGGCCGAGGTGCTCGACGCCGACGGCTTTGCCGCCTTTACCGAAAAGGGCGACGTGTTCGATCCCGCCCTGGCCGCTCGTCTCGAGGACATCTACCGCGCCGGCGACACGCGCGAGCCGATGGACCTCTACCGCGCTTTCCGCGGCCGCGAGCCGGCAATCGCCGCACTTCTCGAAGGGCGCGGCCTCGCGGGAGCCTGACCAGCCGGAACACGCCGCGCCGAGGTCATCGATCGATCGTGGCGTGAGCCGTGCCGGCGGGCCAAAGGCGCCGGTGGTAGGCGCCGTCCCAGAACAGGTATTCGTATTGGGTCGCGCGGGTGAAGGCGGCGAGCATTTTGCCACGGGCGGCCGGGCCGGCTGCATCGGCGCCATGGTCTGCGATGGCGATGACCCGCTCCACGGCTTCGCCGAAATGCGGCGCGGCGTAGGTGTCGATCCAAGCGCGGTATGGGTTGTCGGCCGCGGCTTTGCCGGCGATCGCGCAGCCGACGTCCCAATAGATCCAAAAGCACGGCAACAAGGCCGCTACGAGCACCTCCCATGGCTCGTGATAGGCGGCGGCGAGCAGGTAGCTGGTGTAGGCGAGGCAGTCGGGGGCGGGCTCGGCCGTGGCGAGAGTGGTCGGATCCAAGCCGAAGGCTCGCAAATATCGCTCGTGCAGCGCGTGCTCGACCGCGACCGCGCCCAACGCCGATTGGGCGAA
>DASXAM010000300.1:0-8887 GCA_036404275.1 Allostellaceae bacterium | reverse complement strand
TGCCCGCGGCGAAGGAAAATTTCGATGCCTGCCGTCTATTATCTCGTCATCGCCTGCGGCGTGCTGGCGCTCCTCTATGGCGTCGTCACCAGCCGCCAGGTTCTGACCGCCAATGCCGGCTCCGCCCGCATGCAGGAGATTTCGGGCGCGGTGCAGGTCGGAGCGCGTGCCTATTTGAACCGGCAATACCGCACCATCGCGATCGTCGGTGTGATCATTCTGATCCTGCTCGGCATCTTTTTGGGGCTGCGGGTCGCGATCGGCTACCTGATCGGGTCGGTGTTGTCGGCTTCGGCCGGGTATATCGGCATGAACGTCTCGGTGCGCGCCAATGTGCGCACCGCCCAGGCGGCACGCGGCGGCCTGCGCTCCGGGCTGGCGATCGCGTTCAAGGCGGGTGCCGTCACCGGCTTGCTGGTCGTCGGTCTTGGGCTTCTCGGCGTCGGCATCTACTATTTCATCCTGCGGGCGGTGACCCCGGGCGACGATCTGCGCCCGGTGCTCGAGGCGATGGTGGCGCTCTCCTTCGGCGCCTCGCTGATCTCGATCTTCGCCCGCCTCGGCGGCGGCATCTTCACCAAGGGTGCGGATGTCGGCGCTGACCTCGTCGGCAAGGTCGAGGCCGGCATTCCCGAGGACGACCCGCGCAACCCTGCGGTCATCGCCGACAATGTCGGCGACAATGTCGGCGATTGCGCCGGCATGGCCGCCGATTTGTTCGAGACCTACGCGGTGACGATCGTCGCCACGATGCTGCTCGCCAACATCTTTTTCCCGGCGCCGCTGCGCGACACGATGCTGCTATTGCCGCTGGCAATCGGCGCCGTCTGCATCGTGACCTCGGTCATCGGCACGTTTTTTGTCCGACTCGGCGCCGACAACGGCATCATGCGCGCCCTCTATAGAGGCCTGATCGCAACCGGCATCCTGTCGGTCGTGGCAATCGCGCTCGTCGTCTGGTGGCTCTTCGGCTTCAGGGCGCCGCTGACGATGATCTCGGGCACGGTCGTCAACGGGCTCGATCTGTGGCTCTGCGCGATTGTCGGTCTTTTTGTCACCGGCTTTATCGTTTGGATCACCGAATACTACACCGCGACCGAATACCGCCCGGTGCGCAGCATCGCGCAAAGCTCGACCACCGGTCACGGCACCAATGTGATCCAGGGCCTCGCCGTGTCGATGGAGGCGACGGCGTTGCCGGTTATCGTGATCTGCGTCGGCATCATCGTTTCGTTTCTGATTGCCGGGCTTTTTGGCATTGCCATCGCCGCGACGACGATGCTGGCGCTCGCCGGCATGATCGTGGCGCTCGACGCCTACGGCCCGGTCACCGACAACGCCGGCGGCATCGCCGAGATGGCCGATCTGCCGCGCGAGGTGCGGCGCACGACCGATGCGCTCGACGCCGTCGGCAACACGACCAAGGCGGTAACCAAAGGCTATGCGATCGGCTCGGCCGGGCTCGCCTCGCTCGTCCTGTTCGCCGCCTATACCGAGGATCTCCGCCACTATTTCCCAAAGCTCGACGTGCATTTCGGGCTGCAGGACCCGTTTGTCGTGATCGGCCTCTTTATCGGCGGCCTCTTGCCCTATCTGTTCGGCTCGCTCGGCATGACCGCGGTCGGGCGGGCCGCCGGCTCGGTGGTGGTCGAGGTGCGGCGCCAGTTCCGCGAGATCCCCGGGATCATGCAAGGCAGCGCCAAGCCCGATTACGGGCTCGCCGTCGATCTGCTGACCCGGGCGGCGATCCGCGAGATGATCGTGCCGTCGCTGTTGCCGGTGCTGGCGCCGATCATCCTCTATCTGGTGGTCGCCGCCATTGCCGGGCGCGCCGCCGGGTTCAGCGCGCTGGGTGCGATGCTGCTCGGCACCATCGTCACCGGCATTTTTGTCGCGATCTCGATGACCTCGGGCGGCGGCGCCTGGGACAACGCCAAGAAATACATCGAGGAAGGCCACCACGGCGGCAAGGGCTCCGAGCCGCACAAGGCGGCCGTCACCGGCGATACCGTCGGCGACCCCTATAAGGACACCGCCGGCCCGGCGGTCAACCCGATGATCAAGATCACCAATATCGTGGCGCTGCTGTTGCTCGCGATCCTGGCGCGCTGGGCGGCGGGTTAGGGGCGGAGCCGGGCGCGCGCCGGCACGCGGTCGGGCATCGTTGACAGGCTGCTGCCGCGCAGCACCAACAGCGCCGTCGCCACCGCGGCGACAACGGCAAAAAAGCAGGCGCTCAAAAAGATCTCCTTTGGCGGCAGGCCGCGCGCCAACAGAAAGCCGCCCAAGGGTGCTGCGGCGATGCCGCCGAGCCGGCCGATGCCGAGCGCCCAGCCGATGCCGCTGGTGCGCATCCGCGCCGGGTAGAGCGCGCCACACGCGGCGTTCGCCCCGGTCTGGCTGCCGACGATCGTCGTCCCGGCGAGGAACAGCACGGCGAGCAGCACGAGATAGGGCATCGCCGCCAAAGCCACGAGCGCGATGAACACCGCACCCGCCGCGTAATGCAATGCCAAGGACCGCTCGGGGCCAAAGCGATCAATCAGGTAGCCGAGATAAAGGACCGCGAAAATCGCGCCCAGCGGGATCAGGCTCGATGCGAACACCGCCTGTGGCGGCGTCATCCCGGTCAAATGCAGCACTTCGGGAAGCCAGAACACAAAGAGATAGAGGTTGAGGAGGCTGCAAAAGAAAATCAGCCACAACAGGCCCGTCTGCAATGCGAAGCCGCGGCCAAACAATAATTTGACCGGGTTTCCCTGGGCGACATCGACCGGCTGCGGATCGCCCCGCCCGGCGGCAATGCCCAGACGCTGGAGCAATGCTGCCTGGCGCGGTGTCAAATGCGCCTGCCGCGCCAAAAACCGCGGCGATTCGGGCAGCCACACCGCCATCACCACGATCAGCGCCAGCGGAAAAAGGCCGCCCAGGACAAAAATCGCCTGCCAGCTGTAGTGGCGCAGCAGGACCGCGACGATCTGGCCGCCGACAAAGCCGCCCAACGGCGCTCCGGTGAAGGTCACCATGATCAAGGTCGCGCGCAGCCGCGTGGGCGCATAGTCGCCGGTCAATGCCGTCGTCCCGGAAAACGCGCCGGCAATGCCGAGCCCGGTAAAGAAGCGCAACGCGCTGAGCGCGGCGAGCGAGGGTGCGACCGCGCTGCCAAGCGAGGCGAGGCCGAAGATCGCGATGCTCGCGAGCAGCAACGGCTTGCGTCCAAGGCGGTCGCCGACCGGTCCCGAGGCGAGGGCGCCGACCATGACGCCGAGGTTCGACCACAAAAATGCCGCGGCAAAGGCGGGCGGCGGCAAATGCCAGGCGTGGGTCAGCGACGGCACCGCCCAGCCGATCGAGCCGACATCATAGCCGTCGCACATCTGGATCAAGGAGCAGATCGCCACGACGCGGATCTGCAAGGCGCCGAGCGGCTGGTTTTCGAGCGCCGCCTCGGTCGCCGATACCGGCGTGTCGGTCATCGCCGCCTCCCTACGCGCTTTATGTTTGTCTCGGCCCGTGTGGCACTTTCCCCGCCGCCGTGCAAGCCGCCTCGCGGCTGTCCGTTCGCAAAGTAGTTATTCGCCGTTTTGCCTTGCTTATTCAGCCGCGAGCGGCGTTTGTTCGGCGGCAATCAGGCGATCGAGGTGGCGGCGCATTTGCATTCGGGTCGCGTCCGAGGCGATATCGGTGAGGCCCGCCTCGCCGAACTCGCCGAGCCGTGCTTGCTGCGCCTCGACCATGACCCGGTCTTCGACAAAAGTGGGAGCGATTTCGCGATAGAGCTGCTCGGTCGCTTCCGGGTCGTTCTGGCGATAGCCGTTCGCCACTGACCAGAAATAAAAGCAGCTGGTCTCGGTTTCCGGGGTCAGGCCGTGAAACAGGCGAAACTGGAAACGGAACTCGTGCTTGTTTGCGTCGCTGCCGGTGCCGGCGTCGGTCGCGCCCGTCCATTGCAGAATGCTCGAGGGTGCCACGAACTCGAATTCCTGGCAGCGATCGACCCGGCCGGTAAAGCCGGCGGCTTTGACATAGCTCGGCGGCGGCGGCGAATTCTTCATCCAGCGGGTGAATTTGATCCCGGTGGGTGTGCGCTCCGTCTTCATCTCGGCGGCGAAATGCTGCGTCGGGTTGCCGCCGACCGTCTTGGCGTGCAGATAGCCGAGATGGGTCAAATCCATCAAATTATCGACCATCAGCAAGTAGTTCCCTTTGATCGGATAGACGTCGTGCTTGTTCGGCCAGCGCGCCGTGTCGTTGTGGTAGGGGAAATCGACGATCAGCGCCGGGTCGGCCTTTGCTGTGTCACCCAGCCACAGCCAAACGAGCTGGTCCTTCTCGACCGTGGGGTAGGCGCGCACGCGGGCCTCTTCCGGGATCTGTTTTTGCCCCGGGATATGGACGCAGCGCCCCGAGCGGTCGAAGACCAGCCCGTGATAACCGCATTGCAGACCCTCCTCGACCAGGCTGCCCATGCCAAGCGGCGCGGCGCGGTGACAGCAGCGGTCGGCGAGAGCGGCGATCTGGCCCTCCCGGTCGCGGAACAGCACGACCGGCTCGTCGCAGATCCGGCGCGACAGCGGTGCCGCACCCAATTCGTCGGCCCAGGCGGCGATGTACCAGGCGTTGCGCAAAAACATCGGCGGCCTCCCTTTGCAGCAACATGATCGTAGGCAGAACCGGGCAGGATGAGAAGAGACCCGGCTTGCGGGAAAAGCGCCGCGCTCGCTAAGTTATGGCCCGAACTGCGATCTTGTGGAGACCGCCGATGGCGCCGCGCATCGGATACCTGTTGCCGACTCGCGAGGCGGTCATGGAGCGCCGCCCGGCGACCGCCCCGTTGCTCGCGCTCGCCGAGCGCGCCGAGGCCCTCGGCTATGATTCGGTCTGGGTCGGCGATTCGCTGCTGTCGCGGCCGCGCCACGACCCGCTGACCCTGCTCGCCGCAGTCGCCGCTCGCACCCGCAAGCCGCTGCTCGGCACCGCGGTCTTTTTGCCGGCCTTGCGCAACCCGGTGGTGTTGGCGCAGCAGATCGCGACCCTCGACCGCATCAGCGAAGGCCGGCTCGTGCTCGGCGCCGGGATCGCCAGCGACGTGCCGAGCATCCGCACCGAGTTCGTCGCGGCGGGTGTGCCGTTCGAGGGCCGGGTCGGGCGGATGATGGAGGGGCTGCGCCTCGCCCGCGCGCTGTGGACCGGCGAGCCCGTCGATTGGGATGGGCGGTGGAAGGTCGAGAAAAGCGCGCTCGGGCCGACGCCGCACCGGCCGGGCGGGCCGCCGATCTGGCTGGCGGGCTCGGTGCGGCCGGCGCTGGAGCGCGCCGGTCGCCATTTCGACGGCTGGTTCGCCAACGAGGCCGACCTCGCCAAGTGGCGAAGCCAATTGGCGGAGGTGCGGGAGATCGTCCGCGAGGCCGGGCGCGATCCCGCGAATTTCACCGCCGCGGTCTATGTGACCTTGGCGCTCGACGAGAACGCGACCCGTGCCGGCCAGCGGCTCGACGCATTTCTCGAAAATTATTATGGACGACCGGCGGCGGTCATGCGCAGGGCCCAGGGCTGTTACGCCGGGCCGGTTTCTGGTGCCGCGGCCTATCTGAAGAGCTATGCCGACGCCGGCGCCGACCATCTGATCGTGCGTTTTGCCGGCGAGCACGAGAGCCATCTCGAAACCGTTGCCGGGCTTTTTGCCGGGCTCGGCCGGCGCTGATCATCCCACGATCGAGGACAAAGTCATGAAATCCGCTGCCCGCAACGCGATTTGGCTGCTGGCGTCGCTCACATTCGCCGCCCCAGTGTCGGCTCCCGCCCAGCAGCCGAGCCAAGCGCAGATCGGCGCCGTCAAGCAGAGCTGCCCGGCCGATTATCAGAAATTTTGTTCGAGTGTCCCGACCGGCGGCCAGGCGTCGCTCGCCTGCCTGCAAAAGAATGCCGCGAACTTGTCGGCGGGGTGCCGCCAGGCGGTAGCGGCACTTGGCGGCGGCGCGACAGGGGCTGCGGGCGGGCATTCGGCGGCGCCGGCCGCGGCCGCGCCGACGACACAACCGCACGCCGCTACGACGGCGCCGGGCGCCGCGCAGATGTCGCCGCGTCAGAAGGCTGCGATGCTGCGTCAGGCCTGCGGCTATGATTACCGGCGCTTTTGCCGCGGCATCCCCTTTGGCGACGGACGGGTCGCGTCGTGCCTTGAGGGCAACGCCGACCGGCTCTCGCCAAATTGCGGCCGGGTTTTGTCGTCGCTGCGTGAAGCCCGCTGAGGAAGCTCCGGCTCAGCGGCGAAAGACCAGCTGCAGCCGGTGGCTGTCCGGATCGCGAAAATAGATGCAGCGGTCGTCGCCCGGCCGCCCGCCCGCCGACCGCGATGCCCTGGCCTTCGATGGCGCTGCGCTCGCGCAACTTCCAGCCGCGACGATGATTGCGGCGGGCTCATTGCCGGGCTAGAGTGGCCCCGTCTCTCGCCGGCGGAATATACGCTGTCGCAATGCTGCGAATTCGGCTTCTCTTTAGTGTGGCGATTTGGGCCGCGACGGCAACCGCTGCGATCGCCGCCCAATATGCGCAGTATTACCCGCCGCGCGGCTATCCGCCGCCGGGCTACGGCTCGCGCCCGCCTTGCTCTGCGGTGACGCCAGGTCCGTTTGCCGGCGCCGCGCGCGGGGCTGCGGGCGGCGCGATCTTTGGCGCGATCGGCGGCAATGCCGGGCGCGGTGCCGCGATCGGCGCCGCCATCGGCGGGATTGGCGGGGCGATCCGCCGCGGCTCGGCGCGCAGCTCCGGGGCATGCTATTGACGCCGCGCCTGGTCGGCGCGCCGTTCGAGATTTCCGGGGGAATGTGATGAAGGCCAAATTCGCTGTCGGGGCAACGTTGTGCTGGCTTGCCGGTTGCGCCCAGCCGGCCGCCGAGCCGCCGGCCGCAGCATCGCCCGCGCCGCCGCCTGCGGCTGCGGCGCCGATGCCGGCGACTGCCTCCACTGCGCAGGTGGCGCCAGGCCATTGGGATGTCGAGCGCGTGCGCTGCTCCGATCTGCTCGAAGCGTCGGACGACGACCGTGCCTCGGCGGCGATGTTCTATTACGGCTATCTCGCCGCCAAGGCCGGCATCCGCGTCATCGACGTCAGCCGGATCGACGGCAATATCGCAAAGGTCATGCGCCAATGCGAGACAAGCCCGACGATAACCGTGCCGCAGGCGTTCCGCACCGCGTTGCGCCCGGCCGCGCGGTGAGCTCGATCCGACAGTTGGGGGGACGGATGAAAATGCGACAATTGACGATCCTCGCCGCGCTGCTGGCGGCGGGTATCTGGGGCGCTGCCGCGCCTGTCGAAGCGGCGAAACCTGCCGCACCAAAGGAGCCGGCGATCAGTGCGGAGGCGCGCGCCGCGGTTGAGCATCTGGGCCAGACGCTCTCCGCCCAGCAATTTTCGTTTCGGGTGCAGACAATCCGCGTCTACGCCGACGCGAGCGGCCAGCCGCTCCACATCTATCATGATTCCGAAGTCACGGTGCGGCGGCCCGACCGGCTGTTGGCGACCCGGACCGGCGACGATGGCTCGAGCAAAATCCTCTATGACGGCAAGACGCTCGTGGTCTATGTCGCCGACGCCAACAAATACGCGAGCATTCCGGTGCCGGGCACGATCGAGGGCATGCTGAAGGAGGCGACGGGCCGCTTTGGCATTGATTTTCCGCTCGCCGATTTTCTGACCGACGAACCAGGCAAGGCGATTCTGAGCGGTGTCACTTCGGGCCGTGTCATCAATACCGTGACGATCGACGGCACTCCGTGCCTGCATTTGTTTTTCTCGCAGCCGCCGGGCATCGAGCTCGAATTGTGGTTGGAAAAGAACGACAAGGCGCTGCCGCGGCGACTGATCGTGACCTACCGGGCGTTGCCGGGCCAGCCGAATTTTATCGCCGGCTTTTCAAAATGGGATTTCTCGATCCATCCGACCGACGCTGAATTCGTGTTCCAGCCGCCGGCCGGCGCGACGCAGATCGCATTAAAGCCGGCGGCAGCGCCGGCTAAGGCTAGGAAAGGCAAGCAATGAACCGAGGCGCAATCTTTCTGCTGAGCGCGGCGTTGGCGCTCCCGGCCGCTTCCGAGGCGTTTGCCTGGGGCTCGGTGCATGGGCCGAACGGCGGTGCCGCCTACCGTGGACCGATGGGCCGGACCGCAGCGGTCGGACCCAATGGCGGCGCCGCCTATCGCGGGCCCGCAGTGGGCGCGGTGCGCGGCCCCGCTGGCAACACCGCGGTCCGCACCGGCGGCTATTACGGCGGCGCCTATCATGGCGGCTATTATGGCGGGACGGTCTATCGCGGCGGCTATTACGGCGCGCCGGCGGCCGGCGTGGCCGCGGGGGTAGCCGTCGGTGCGGCAGTCGGGACCGCCGCCGCGGCGTCGTCCTACTACTATCCGCCGCCCTACTACTGCGCTCCCGGCTACAACTGCCCGCCGCCCTATTGAGGGCGATCGATCGTCGCGGTAGCGGACGGCCGGCGGCGCGCGATCGTTAGCAGCACCGCATGAAGACCTTTTCGGTCGCCGCCGCACTCGCCGGTTTGGCGGCGATGGCGGTGCTGGTCGCCGTTTTTGGCGCCGAGGCAGTGGCGCGTTCGCTGCTGGCGCTGGGTTGGGCCGGGTTCGCCGCAATCTGCGGCATCCAGCTCGCGCTGATCGCGGTCATGGGTGTGGCCTGGCGTGGGCTGGCGCCGGAGCGGGCGGCGTTCTGGGTGTTTCCGTGGGCGCGGCTGGTGCGCGACGCGGGCTCCGAGGTATTGCCGTTGTCGCCGGTCGGCGGCTCGGTCCTCGGCGCACGCGCGGCGATGCTCGCCGGGGTTTCGGGATCGATCGCCGCCGCCAGCACGATCGCCGATTTGACGCTCGAATT
>DASXAM010000299.1:0-7127 GCA_036404275.1 Allostellaceae bacterium | reverse complement strand
GCCGAAGTGGCGCGTGCGGTCGCCGCCCCGCTCGTCGCCGATGCCGGCGCCGGTTTTGGCGAGCCGTTGCACACGATGCGCACGGTGCGCGAATTCGCCGCCGCCGGGATCGCCGGCATTCACATCGAAGACCAGCTCTTTCCAAAGCGCGCGCATTACCACAAATACGTCGCCCATGCGGTACCGGTCCCCGAATTTGTCGACAAGATCAGATGGGCGTGCCGCGAGCGCGACCGGACCGACCCCGATTTTGTCATCATCGCCCGCTCCGACACCTGCCGCGAGCTCGGTCTCGACGAGGCGGTCAACCGGGTCAACGCCGCAGCCGAGGTCGGCGCCGATCTCGGTCTCCTGTTTCCGCGCAACGACGCCGAGGCCGAAGCCGCACCCAAGCTCGCCAAGGTGCCGCTCGTCTGGGTGCAGAGCCGCGGCAACCGCGACGGCCGCCCGATCTACGGCCTCGACCGGTTGAAAGCGATGGGCTACCGCGCTTGCATCGACGCCCAATTATTGCTCGGCGTCGCCGTCCATTTCATGAAAGAGGCGCTGGCCGAAATGCAGCGCACCGGGAACTACACCGCTGTCGGCAACAACCAGTTCGTCGCCGTGCGCCAAGAAATCGAAGACCTGATCGGCCTCGACGATTACTACCAGGTCGAAGCTGAAACCGTCGAAAAATAGGGATGCCTATGTCCGAGGTGTCCATTCCTGTCGCGGCGACGCTGCATTGGGTCGCTTTTAACTGGATCGGCTCGTCTTCAAACCAGCTGAGCGAGCAGTGCACGGACGGAAAGCTCGATGGCCTTCTCGAGAACAAATCCAATGAAACGCTCGGCGAGCTTCTCCGCCCCCTCGACTTCAGCTTGCCGAAACTCCTGCGGGCTCTCTACTGATATAGGCGGAAGCGCCGATGCAACGAGACCGGCGCGATGCAGCAGGCGCCAGATCTCGGCGATTGAAACCCGGCGCCGGTCGTAGTGGACGATGAGGCTCCCAGTCATTTCGTTAACGTCGACATCGGTAACGCCGCCGAGAAGTCGCAGGTCCTCGCGGATTACCAGCCCAAAGCCGCTGTTGCCCTGCAGCCGCGCAATTTTGACCCGCAACCGCCCGGGTACATGGTGTACGTACACGATCTCTTGCCGTCATCCGATTCCAAATCTCGCATGTTGTCGTAGCACGGAGATGTGACTCGGCAATGACAGTCGCTGCGGGGCAAGGCAATTTCAGCGCGCGAGGACCGAGATCAGAAAAAGGGCGCCGCCAACCAGACCGCCGACCACCGTGCCGTTCATTCGGATGAACTGCAGATCGGCGCCGACGGCGATTTCGATCCGATCGGAAAAGCTGCGTACGTCCCAGCCGCGCACCACCTCTGTGACGAAGCGGGCTAGCTCGGCGCGCCACGGCAGAGTTTCGACGACGAGTGCTTCGAGGGTGGCATCGAGACGCTCGCGCATCGCCGCTTCGGCGCGCAGCGCCTCACCAACCGACCCGATTACCAGCGCGAGGCTGCGCTGCGTCTGCGACGACGCGCTCTCCAGATCCCGCAGCAGCAGATCCCGTAGTCTTGTCCAGGACGAGGCAATCCAGGCGCGCACCTCCGGCCGCCTGAGCACCGCCCGCGGCGATTCGACCAGCCGGGCAGACGCTTCGGCAGAGCTCTCCAGCCACGTCGTGAGCTCCTCAAAGGTCTCCATCAGCGCGAGGCGGGCAGTGCTGCCGGGCTGGCGCAGATCTTCGATCAGCTCAGCCACGCCGCGCAGCACGCCGCGGGCGACCTCGCGATTGATCGCCCGCGGGATCCAGCCGCGACGCCGCTCGCCGACCGCTTCGATCAACCGGTCACGGTGCTGCCCAAGGAACTCGGCGGCATAGACTAGCGCGCTGTCGAGCACCGCCTCGTGATACCCCGCCGCGGTCATGGCGCGCAGGAGCTGTCCGGCGAGCGGCGCCAATTGCGTGTTGTGCAGCTGCGCACCAAGCGTGCGCCGGACGAAAGCGACGATCTGGCGATCATCGGTGGCACGCAGAACATGCGGCAACGCCCTGACAATCTCGCCGGCCAGCGCCTGCGCATTCCGACGCCGCGAGAGCCAGCCGGCGAGGTTGAGCGCGCGCAGTTCGGCGGCGAGGAGCTCGGGCGCCAGAAAATATTGGTCGAGGAACCGGGCTAACCCTTCGCCGATCCGCTCTTTGTTGGTCGGCAGGATAGCCGTATGCGGGATCGGCAAACCGAGCGGACGACGAAACAATGCCGTTACCGCAAACCAGTCGGCCAGGCCGCCGATCAGCGCAGCCTCAGATACCGCACGCAGCGCCAATACCGGCATGTCGGGGGCGGCGACGAGAAGGGTCCCGCCGAAGCCAGCAGCGGCCACCGCCAAGAGGCCCGTTGCAACGGCCCGTGAACGATGCAAACGCGCAGCCTGCTGCTGCTCCGAACCGGCGATACCGATGGCAGTCTCCCACATAGATAGATCGGCCTTTTACCGTTATATATTGTCACGAGCGGGTACGAATCCGGCCACCCTTTGCGGTAAAATAACTGACATGCTCGTTGGATCGCGGCTCTTATTGCAGCGTTCATGCTCGCATACCCGATCGGTAGCGACCGAAACCGGAAAGGAGAGGCAAATGGCTTTTTTTGAGGACCTCTTTAAGGGAAGCGGCGCCACCGGCCTCGCCGTAGGGCTCGGTGCGGTGATGCTGGCGCCCTCGGTTGTGCCGGCGCTCGGGCGGGTCCTGCGCCCGGCGGCAAAGGCGGTCATAAAAGGCGGCATGGTGTTGTACCGCGACACGATCGCTGAAATCGGTGAGGCGGCCGGAGACCTGGTCGCGGAGGCCCGCGCCGAGCTCGAGGAAGGAAACTCGCAGACGAAAACCGAGACGCGGCGGGTCGGCCGCGGCGTCCCAGTGGAAAGCCACTGATCAATGGCTGCGCCGGAGCAGGCGGCAGGGGGCCGCCCGCGCCCGCGTCGGATCGGAACGCTGGCCACCGGATTGGCGGCCGGACTGGTGGGCGGCCTGCTCGCGCCCCTGGTGTACCCGGCGCTGGCACGCAATGCGCGTCCGGGTACCAAAAGGATGCTGAAATTGGGCCTCGCGGCGTTGGAACGCGGGCGCGTCGCCGCCGCCGAGCTTGGCGAGCATGCGGGCGATCTCCTCGCCGAGGCACGCGCGGAATACGAGGAGGAACGCAAGCCGTACTCCGTCGCGCCCGAAACTGCGGCGCAGGCGGAGATGGAAAAGGAGGTGATATCTCTTCGCGGGTCCGGCCGTGAGGCGGTGGGGAGCTAGCGCTCGCCGCCGATGACTGCACTCCCCGAAGCCCGAGTGTCGCACTTCGCGACCGGGCGGCTGCGTGTGAAAATACCCGGCAAACGGCACGACGAGGAGTTTTTCGCAGAGGTTGCCGAACGCCTGTCGGATTGGGACAGCGTCAACGAGGTAAAGGTCAACCCCTTGACCGCCAGCGTCCTCGTCTTTTTCGAAGATGCTGCGGCGCTCTTCGCCGAAAACGCGCTAAAAAACGATCTCTTTTCGGTCGCTTTCGATGAGCTGGAAGCCGCTGCGGGAGCCATAAGTCTCGGCGAGCAGGCCGCAGCAGCCATCGGCAGCGTCGACAGGGCAATGCGGCGTTGGAGCGCGGGTACCGCGGACTTGCGCGGTGCCCTGTTCGCGGCCTTGCTCGCGGGAGGAATGTACCAGCTGCTGCGCGGCAACATCGCGGCCCCGGCGGTGACCTTGTTCTGGTACGCCCTCGAGACGGTATCCCTTCCGGCCCGTAGAGCCGCCGATCCGACAGCACGGCGGACGGGGCTGACCCATTTCGGCGGCCGCTCCGGGCGACGGTCTCGTCGTCGTGCACGCCGCCGTGCCCGGTCGCGTCCGTTATCGCCTACCGGCGTTGCGTAATGCTCCCGAGCTGAAGCGCGCGCTCGAAAGAGGGCTCGGCGGCAACGGCGTACGCTCCGTGAGTGCCAGCACCCGTACCGGCAGCTTGCTGGTGCTTTACGCAACGTCGCATCCAGTGGCCGAAATCGAACGGCGCATCCGGGAAATCGTTGCGCGCCCCAACGAGACGAGATTGGCGACTGTATTCTCGGAAGGGCCAGTCTGGCACTCGCTCGAGGCGGATAGTGTGTTCGCGGTTCTCGACAGCGGTCCAGAGGGTCTGACCACCGAGGCGGCGCGGGCGCTGCTGCGCAGATACGGGCCCAACACGCTCGAGCGAGCGCCGCCGCGCAGCGGCCTCGAAACACTTGCCGCGCAGTTCACCAATCTGCCCGTGGCGCTCCTGAGCGGCTGTGCGACCCTGTCGCTGCTGACGGGCGCGGTGTTCGACGCGCTGGTTGTGCTCGCCGTAATCGGGCTAAACGGGTTCATAGGCTTTTTCTCGGAGACCTGGACCGAGCAGAAGATCGCCTCGCTGGAGCGTGACGACCTGCCGCCCGCCTGTGCGCTGCGCGACGGCGCCGAGGCGGAAGTGACGGCCGAGTATCTTGTTCCGGGCGACGTGATCGTGCTGCGGCGCGATGCGCTCGTTCCTGCAGACGCCCGCGTCATTGCCTCCGATCGGCTGACGGTCAATGAGGCGGGGCTCACCGGGGAGAGCGTTCCAGTCCCCAAGGCAGCCAACCTGCTGGTTCCACCTCGCAGGCCGCTCGCGGAGCGCCACAACATGGTGTTCCGCGGCTCGATGGTGACTGGCGGCGACGGCCGCGCCGTTGTTGTTGCCACTGGCGACCGCGCCGAGATCAGCCGGGTTCAGGCGCTGCTGACGACCACCGAGCGGCCGCAGACCCCGTTGCAGCAGGAGTTGCAGAGGCTGGGCCGGGTGCTGTCGATCGGCTCGGCGGCGGCCTCGGCCATGACGATGCTGCTCGGGTTGATGCGCGGCCAGGGTTTTCTGCCGATGCTGCGCACGGCGGTATCACTCGGCGTAGCGGCGGTACCCGAGGGCCTGCCGATGATGCTTACGACGACATTGGCCGTTGGCGCTGGGCGCCTGGCCCGCCAGAAGCTGTTGGTACGCCGTCTCGAAGCGATCGAGGCACTGGGGTCCGTCCAACTGGTGTGCTTCGACAAAACCGGCACGCTGACCCTGAACCAGATGAAGGTGACGAGGCTGGCCTGGAACGACCGCCAAGCGCAGCTTGCCGGGGATGGCTTTTGCGAACCAGGCGGATTCCCGGTCAGCTGTCAGACTGATCGGGACTTGGCGCGCCTGATCGAGATCTGCGTTCTATGCAACGATGCGCGCCGCGGTGAAAACGGCTCCGCCGAATTCGTCGGGTCGTCCACCGAGACCGCGTTGATCGAGGCCGCCGTCTCTCTCGGTTTTCCTGCCACGGCCAAGCTGCAGCAGCATCCGCGGCTGGCTGGCATCGGGCGTGCCGAAAACCGCCGCTATATGGCGACGCTGCACGCCGGGATCGACGGCGGCAGGTTTGTGGCCGTTAAGGGCGACCCGACATCGGTCCTGGCATTGTGCAATTCGCGTCGCGAAGCCAGTGGGGAGCGCGTGCTCGATGCTGAGGCGCGCATCGCAATAGAGGCCGAGAACCTGGCGATGGCCGAGGCCGGGCTGCGCGTGCTCGGAGCGGCGTGGCGACCGGCGGCCGCTGGCGAGGATCTGTCGGAGCCGCCGGCCTCCAATCTTGAATGGCTCGGGCTCGTGGGGATGGCCGACCCGCCTCGCTCAGGCGCGAGCAACCTCGTGCGAGCTCTGCAGCGGGCAGGCATCGCGACCGTAATGCTAATCGGCGATCAGCCAGCAACGGCGCTTGCGATCGCCAAGGAGGTGGGCCTGTGGCACGACGGTCCGCCGGAGGTTATTGACACCGACGCGCTGGCCGAGGCCCTGTGCCTTCCCGCGCCTGGCACCGGATCTACGCGCGACTTGCCCCGGCGCAGAAGCTGCAAGTGATTGCCGACCTGCAGCACACCGGCATGCGCGTCGCAATGATTGGAGATGGGATCAACGACAGTCCGGCGCTCAAGAGCGCCGATGTCGGCATCACGCTCGCCGCCTCGGCAACCGACGTCGCTCGCGACGTTGCCGATATCGTGCTGCTCGGCGACGACCTGTCGCCGCTTACCGCAGCGTTTGCGGCCGGACGCTCGGTTCGCAGCAACACGCGCCATGCGATCCGCTTTCTCGTCACAACCAACCTCAGCGAAATCGTGCTGATGCTGTTCGCGACCGCGACCGCTCTCGCGCGTCCACTCACGCCGGCGCAACTGTTGTGGATCAACCTCGCGACCGATGTTCTGCCGGCGCTGGGGCTGGCACTCGAGCCCCCCCGCCGATGCCGCTACCCGATGCGGCGCAACCCACTGGAATTGGGAGCCCGCTTCTCTCAGGCCGCGATCTCGGCGCTGTCGCGCGCGATGCATGTTTGATTGCGGGTAGTGCGCTCGCGGCGGAGACCTTCGTCGCCTCCCGGCGCGGAGCGGCGAGCGGGGCGGCGGCCGGGTTTACCGGGCTCGTCACGGGGCAACTCCTGTACGCGCTGGCCTGCGCCCAACCGACCGGCGAACATGGCGGTGCAGTCTTGCCGGGCGCGCTGGCCGCGTCGTTCGCCGTGCAGGGCGTTGCCCTCTTTGTACCTGGGCTGCGCGATCTTGCCGGAGCTCGGCTCGGTTTCGCCGACCTGGCTCTTGCCGCCGGCGCCGGGCTCGCCTCGCTCGTGCTGGCAAAGACGTTCACCGCGAAAGCACGCTGAACAGCAGGCACTCTTGGCAGCCCGGAACCTCAGTCGAGATATTCCTTTGGTCTGCTTTCCGGTAGGTATAGCCACAACAGTAGGACGGCGAGCGCCGCCACACCCGCGGCAGTCAGAAAGCTTGCGGGTCGGCCGAACTCGGCGGCGATCAGGCCGGCGGCGGTGGTGCTTACGGCCGCTGCGATGCCGGTGCACGCGCCGACCGCGCCGCGTGCGAGGTTGAACCTGCCGGTGCCGGTGGTCAGGTCGGTCATGACCAAGACGGTCATAACCGTGATTATGGCGCCCGTGACGCCATCCAAAATTTGAACCGCAATGATCGAGTACCAACTCGCGCTGAAGGCGAATAGGACGCCCCGCAGCGGCTCCAAGCCGAAACCGATCAGCAAAATCGGC
>DASXAM010000298.1:0-14540 GCA_036404275.1 Allostellaceae bacterium | reverse complement strand
GCTAAACCAGTGGATCCACATCTGGGCTTACAAGGACGCCAACGAGCGCGCCCGCATCCGCGAGGAATCGCGCAAGGACGGCAACTGGCCGCCCGCCACCCGCGGCATGTTTGTCAAGCAGGAGAATATGCTGGTCGTCCCGGCCTCGTTCTCGCCGCTGCGCTAGCGGCTCGTCGCGATTGGCCTCTTCGCACCTGCGAGCCGGCGCGGAGAGGCCTCTATCCGGCGCGGTCAAAAATGGATTTCGTATTCCGCCTGCCAGCGGATGGTTTCGCGTGGTGCGGCGGAGGAGACGCCGAATAGGATGCCTGCGTTCCATTTGAGGTCTCCCGGCCCCAAATGCAGGATCTCGCCGAACAGTTGCGGGCCGATCCGGTTGTCTTGCGGCCAGCGTGAGGTAAAACCCTCAAACCCGCTCGGCCGGCCATAGGCCTGAAACCCCGGCTCGATCGGGGTGCCGAGCGCCAAACGGGTTTCCCAGTTATAGAGAAAATTCGGCGCTCCCGCGGCGTTGGTGCCGATGTCTTTCTCGATAAATAAATTCACCGTGTTGATCGTGCCAAAGAGTTCCTTGCGGAAGATCGGGCCGAAGGTCACCTCGTTGGGTTCGCCGCCGAGGGTCGCCTTGCCGAACTCGAAGAAGAACCCGGCATCAAGCCAATACTGGCCACGTTCGGTAAACTGCAAAATGTTTTCCCAGGTGAGCTGGCTAAAGCGGACCGATTGGCCGGAACCGGCGTCGCGGTCCTGTTCTAATTCGAGGCCGGTCTTCCAGAAATTGGTGACCCCGTATTCGAACTCTTCGACAAAGCTTGCCTCGTGGCTGTGCGCGTTATTCCGGTCGAGGCCATAGTCGCCGAGCGGTTCGAACTCCAGTTCGCCGGGCTCTGCGTCGGGCATAAACACCTTGAAATCCGCCGCGGCAGGGCTTGCAGCCGCAGTCAGCAACATCGCGCCGGCCAAGGCGCGAATACCAACCGTGTTGTTAACGCGTCGCATTCGCAACTCCACGTGCGATGACAGGATGAGATGACGTGACGCGCGATCAGGGGATTTTGGTTAGGGCGTAGCCGCCGCGGCCGAACGGTTCGACGGCTGGTTCTTTTCGCCGCCGAGCCACCGCATCAGCGCGCCGATGACGAGAATCGTAGCGAGGTAAAACACGAGCTGGATCCCGGCCGGCTGCGCCGAATAGCCGATCAGGACGTGCAGCAGCACACCGAGCATGCTGCCGTCGTCGACAATCGCGGAGGTGTTCCACAGCTCGTTGCCGAGCGAGGGCAGCAAGTTCGCCTGCGCCAGAAACGCAGCACCCTGCGAGGCCATGCCGGCGGCGAGCAGCAGAATGAGCCAGCTGGTGACCGTAAAAAGCCGTCTCAACGGGATGGCGAGGAGGCCGAAATAAATCACCGCGCCGATTGCAGCGCCGCTGATGAGGCCGAGGACGCCGCCCGACAGCATGCCGAGCCCGCCGACACCGGCGCCGACGGCAATGCCGTAAAGAAAGAGGACGATCTCGGATCCCTCGCGCAGCACTGCGATCGCTACGACCACTGCCAGCGCATAAAGCGGCCGATCGCCTCCCTGCACTGCCCGGCCGAGAGTGGCGACCGACGCGGCGAGCTCCCGCCCGTGCCGATTCATCCATATATTGTGCCAGCCCAGCATCGCCACGGCGGTAAACAGGATCGCGGCATTGAATAATTCCTGGCCGATCCCGTTGATCGCAGCGGCGATGGCGCCGGCGCCGGCAGCAACGATTGCCGCTCCCAGCACACCGGCGCCAACGCCCCCCGCCACCCAAGAGCCCCGCCGCGGCACGCCCCGGCTCGCTGCCAGGACGATGCCGACCACAAGCGCCGCCTCGAGGACTTCGCGAAAGACGATGATTGCAGTCGCCAACATGTCCGGTTTGCTACTTCACGATCAAATGGCCACGCGTCTGCGGGTGGAAATCGTCGAAGAATTCATAGGTGCCCGGAGCGAGCGGGCCGACAAAGACGCTGACCTCCCGACCCGGCGCCACTACCTTTTCGCGGTGCAGCTGTTTGCTTTCGAATTCGGCGGCGGTCGGATTGTCGTTGCGCACGACGAGCTTGACCTTGACGCCCGCGGGAATCGCCAGATCGCTCGGCACAAACAAATGGTTCTTCAGCGAGATGGAAAAACTCGGGTCATCCGCGAAAGCGGGTGCGGTGACGGCGAGCAAAACGAGCAACGAGGCGTACCCGACGATACCGCGCATGATCGGTCCCGGCTGCGATGGCGAGTGCTACTGCGAATGCGAACCGGTCGCAATATCGCCGGACAACAACTTGCGAATCAATCGCAAAGTCGCTCGAATGCCGCCGGCCAGCCATGCGTTTTATGCATCGAGCATGGCAAGCACCGCGGCGAACACCGATTCGAACATCTCCGGCGTCAGCCGGCCAGTATTCGTGTTGAGGCGCGAGCAGTGGTAGCTGTCGGCCAACAATTTCCCATCAGGAAGCGTGTGGATTACTCCATGTGCGAATGCATAGGTTGCACGGCGCAAGCCGAGTGCGCCGAGCACGGCATTATGAGCGATCGATCCCAGCACGAGGATCGCCCGCAACCCCTCCATCGCCGCCATCTCGGCCGACAGAAACTGGCGGCATGCTTCGATCTCGCTCGGCAGGGGGCGGTTTTGCGGCGGCAGACAGCGCACCGCATTGGTGATGCGGGCGCGGCGCAGCCTTAGCCCGTCATCGGGCCGGGCATCGTAATCGCCTTCGGCGAGACCGAATTTGCGCAATACCGAATAGAGCAGGATACCGGCATGGTCGCCGGTGAACGGGCGTCCGGTTCGGTTGGCGCCGTGCATCCCGGGCGCCAGACCGACGATCAACAATTCGGCATCGCTGTCGCCAAACGGCGGCACCGGCGCGTTGTGCCAGTCGGCATGCGCTGCGCGCTGGACCGCACGAAACCCGGCCAGGCGCGGACACAGCGGGCAATCGCGCGGCGGCAACACCACCGACGCCGAGCCGCTCACGCCTCTTCGACGGGCTCGGTCCGCGCCCGATGCAGCTCGTCGCGCGGGTGATGATTGCGCATGATATTGGGGGCGAGCTCCTGGAGCTCGATAAAGTTGTCGGCTTGGCGCCGCAGATCGTCCGATACCATCGGCGGCGAGGAACGGATCGTCGATACGACCGAGACGCGCACGCCGCGGCGCTGCACCGCCTCGACCAGCCGGCGAAAATCGCCGTCCCCTGAAAACAGCACCGCATGGTCGATGAACTGCGCCATTTCGAGCATGTCGATTGCCAGCTCGATATCCATATTGCCCTTGATCCGGCGGCGCCCCAAAGCGTCGGTGAATTCCTTGGTCGGCTTGGTCACCATCGTGTAGCCGTTGTAATCGAGCCAATCGACCAGCGGTCGAATTGGCGAATATTCTTGATCTTCGACCAGAGCAGTATAATAAAATGCACGGATCAGGCGGCCCTTGGTGCTGAACAGGTCGAGCAAACGTTTGTAGTCGATGTCAAAGGCCAAGCCGCGTGCCGCTGAATAGAGGTTGGCACCGTCGATGAATATCGCAATTCGTTCTTCAGGGTAGAAAATCATCTGGCAAAAATGCTCCGTGAAAGCGAAAATCTAATTCAGTCTCTTACGCTGCACCGCTGCGGTCAAGCGCGAAACCGCGACGGCCCAGCGCCGCTGCGCGCTGGTTGGCGCGAAATCGGCTCGCTATAACGCCGCGATGCGCCGCGCGACGGTTCTTGGTCTTGCCGCTCTCGTCCTGCTGGCGGTGCTGCTCGGCGGCTATTCCGCCTATTGGCTGGTCGCCGCCGCGCGGATCAAGGACGGTGTGGCGGCATGGGCGCAAGCGGCGCGTACCCGCAAGATCGAGGTGTCGTGGCGCGACCTGCGCGTCGGCGGCTTTCCGCTGGCCTTTCGCATCTCGCTCGACGATGCGGCACTGCGTGATGCGGCGCTGAGCCCGGCGCCGCAGCTGCACATCGCCAGCCTTTCCGGCACGGCCCGGCCTTGGGATTTCTCCGTCTGGCGGCTTGCCGCACCCGGTGGGTTGTCGGCTGCGCTCGCGGGCCGCGGCGCGCGTCCGGAGCTGCAATTCACCGCGCAAACGGCTGAGGGCTTTGTGGCGCTCGCCCCGCCGGCCGGCGCCAGATTGTGGTTGACCTTGCAGCGCCCGCGCGCCGATGCCGGTGCGCGGCTGGAGGCGGCGACGGCCGATGCCTGGATCGTGCTGCCGCCAAAGCCGCCGCAAGGGCATATCGATCCGAGCTTCGGGCTGGCGCTCGACTTGCATCAGCTGCACCTGCCGGCCGCAATCGGCGCGTTTGGCGACGGTATCGACGAGCTGGCCTTTGGCGTCACCATCAAAGGTGCCCTGCCCGGCGGCGATATCGTTCCGGCGGTCTCGGCCTGGCGCGACTCGGGCGGCACGATCGAGCTCGACAATTTACATCTCGAATGGGATGGGATCGGGGCCGCCGCCACCGGCACCATCGCACTCGACCAGGATTTGCAGCCGATCGGCGGGTTTTCCGGCGCGATCGAAGGCTATGACCGGGTTCTCACGGCGCTCGTCCGGGCCGGCACCCTGCACGCCCGCGATGCCGGGCTGGCGCGGCTCGCCCTGGCCATGCTGGCCAAGATCGGCCCCGACGGCCGGCCGCAGATCACAACCTCGTTCACGATCCAGAACGGCGAGATGTTTCTCGGCCCCGCCAAGCTCGGCCGAGCCCCGCGTATCGCCTGGCAATAGCGCTAGGTCGCGCGCGGTTTCGGCGGCATTTGCTGCGGCGCTTCTTCGCGCTCGTACATGCCGTAATCGCGCAAGACGGCGGCGACGCGCAGCCGGTAGTCACGAAACACATGGTCGCGCCCGGCGAGCTGCGCCTGATGGTGCCGGTCGTGCTCGCGCCAGCGGCGGACCGCCTCCTCGTCGCGCCAGAACGACAAGGACAGGATTTTCCCCTCCTGACTCAGGCTTCTGAAGCGCTCGATCGAAAGAAACCCGTCGATCTTTTCCAGCTCCGGCCGCAGCCGCGCGGCGATGTCGAGATATTCCTCGACCCGGCCTGGCGCCGGCTCGACCTCGAAGATGACCGCATGCATGACACACCTCCTCGCGGGCTCAAGCCTGCTTCGCCTCGATGATCGAGCGGCGGATGGCCCGCGTCCGGGTAAACAATTCCTGGAGCTTGTCGCCCTCACCCCAGCGGATTGCGCGCTGCAACGCGGTCAGGTCTTCGCTGAACCGCTGCAGCACATCGAGCACCGCCTCGCGGTTGGCGAGGAAAATGTCGCGCCACATGACTGGGTCGGACGCGGCGATCCGGGTGAAATCGCGAAACCCGCTTGCCGAAAACTCGATGACCTCGGATTTGAGGCTGTCCTCGAGGTCGGTCGCGGTGCCGACGATCGTATAGGCGATCAGATGCGGCAGGTGCGAGGTCATCGCCAAGACGCGGTCGTGATGCGCCGCGGTCATCGTCACGACGCGCATGCCCGCCTGCTCCCACATCTCCCTGACCGCCGCCACCGCTTCGACGGCGGTTTCGGGAAGCGGGATCAGAATGCACCAGCGGTCGCGAAAGAGCTCGGCAAAGCCCGCTTCGGGCCCCGAATGCTCGGTCCCGGCCACCGGATGGCCGGGGACGAACTCGACCCCCGGCGGCAGATGTGGTGCCAGGTCGCGGATGGCGCTTTCCTTGACCGAGCCGACATCGGTAACGATCGCTCCCGGCTTCAGCGCCGGACCGATGCGTTCTCCGATCTCGGCATAGGCGGAAAGCGGGGTGGCGACGACGACGAGGTCGGCGCCGGCCACGGCCTCCGCAGGGTCGTGCGTCGTCGCATCGGCAAGCCCGAGCCGTTCCGCCGCCGTCAAGGTTTCGGGCCGTCGGGCGCAGGCGACGATTTTTGTATCCGGGCTGTCGCGGCGCAGCGCCCGCGCCAGCGACGAGCCGATCAGCCCGATGCCGATCAGCGCCACCCGGTCGAAAGACCGCCCGCTCATCGCCGCGCCATAAAATCGCCGAGTGCGGCCGCCACCTTTTCCATCTCCTCGCCGGTGCCGATCGTGATCCTCAAATGCTGCGGCAGGCCGTAGGCCGCCATCTTGCGCGTCAAAATCCCGCGGGACCGCATAAAGGCAAACGCCGCCTCGGCGTCCCGGCCGGGCTCGTCGGGAAAGCGCGGCAATACGAAATTGGCGACACTCGGCGTCAACGGCAGGCCGAGCGCGGCGAGCCGTTCGGACAGCCAAGGCAGCCAGCGGTCGTTATGAGCGCGCGCCCGGGCGAGCGCCTCGGTGTCCTCGACGGCGGCGATCCCGGCGGCGGCGGCGGGCGTGCTGGCATTGAACGGGCCGCGCACCCGGTTCAGCACATCGGCGACCGCCGGCGGGCAATAGGCCCAGCCGAGCCGCAGCCCGGCGAGCGCATAGATTTTCGAAAAGGTGCGCAGCATCACGACATTCTCGGCGCGATCAACCAAGGCGGCGCCGGCGGAATAGTCGTTGCGGTTGACGAACTCGGCATAGGCGGCGTCGATCGCGAGCAAGACCGAAGGCGGCAGCCCGGCATGCAGTCGCGCCATCTCGTCGGCGCCGAGATACGTCCCGGTCGGGTTGTTCGGATTGGCGAGAAAGACCGCCCGGGTACGCGGCCCGACCCGGGCCAGCAGCGCATCGACATCGGCGGTTAAATCCCGCTCGGGAGCGGCGACCGGGGTGGCGCCGACCGCCAGCGCACCGATCGGGTACATCAGAAAACCGTGGCGGCTGTAGAGCACCTCGTCGCCGGGGCCGGCATAGGCGCGCAGCAATAGCGCGATCAGCTCGTCGGAGCCGGCGCCGCAGACGATCCGCGCCGGGTCGAGCTTGTGCGCCCGGCCGATCGCCTCGCGCAATTCTGCGGCATTGCCCTCGGGATAGCGGTGGATGTCGCCGGCGAGCGCCCGATAGGCGGCCATCGCCTTGGCGCTGGGGCCGAGCGCGCTTTCGTTCGAGGCGAGCCGGATCGGTCGCGCGACGCCGGGCAATTTGGCCTCGCCGCCGACATAGGGGGCGATGTCGAGAATCCCCGGCCGCGGCACCAGGCCCGTTGCTGTCATGTCGTTCATCTCGCCCTCGCAACGACCGGCGCCGCGGCAGCCGACGCGAGCGGTGTGGCATAGCCGCCGAGCGGCAACAGCCGATGCAATGCCGGCCCGATCTCGCTGCGCAGCCGGTCAAGCCGCCGGTCCGCAATCGGTACAAAATCGTCTATTTCGACCAGGCTGACCGAGCCGCTTTCCTGCTCGATGGACGCAAAAAAGGTGGAAACCAGCCCGAGCCCGGAGAGCACCCGAAAAATCCGGGCGCGGCTGATCTCCGGCACGGTTTCGATGGCGAACAGGGTGCGGTCGGCGCCGGTATGGGACGTGTCTCCATAGCCGATGACGAGCGCATCGACACCGTCGCTGCGCGCATTGCCGCGGGTGCCGAAGGGCAGTCGCGCGATAACCCGTGGGCTCTTGTCGTCATGCGACAGCAGCAGCCGCCACCAAGGGTCGGCCTCGCCCTCCTGCGGCATCGGCAGGACGCCGACCGCGACCCGCCCTTCGGCAACCGCACGGACCACTTGCCCGGTCGAGCGATAGGCCGAGATCGGCGTGTTGCTGCCATAATGGTCGCGCGCCAGGTCCCAGAGCCCCGGTGGTTCGGGGGGTACGTAAACCGCGGCGGCAAACCGCGTCTCGAGGCCGACCGTGGCAGAAAGCAATTCGCGCCAGATACGCACGATGCTCGCCACCGGGAGCGGACCGCGGTGACGGGCGACAAGCCGGCGGATGATCTCGGCCTCGCGCCCCGGCTGATAGAACGGGGTCTCATCCATTCGTTTGGCATCCGCGACCACCGCTACGATTTCGGCCCGCTCGATCAAGAGATCGTGCAGCGCGTCGTCGATCCGGTCGAGGCGGCGGCGCAAATCCGAAAGGTCGAGCGAAATGGCGGCCATGCTGTCGTTCGCTGCGCGGGGAGGCGCAGTAGTAGGGTCCGGCCCCGGCAAAATCAAAGAAAACATTGACACATCTTGCCGCCGCTCCCTACCTGTCGCGCTTCGCCGATGATCGAGCGGGTAGGCCGTCATCGCGGTACCTACGGGAGTTTCCGTGTCGAGCCTGACTTTGCCTCTCGCCCGCGCCCGTCCGGATCGGGATTGGCCCGGCCATCGGCTCGTCGTGGGCGAGCCCTTGCGGCTCGATTGCGGGGTCGATCTCGGCCCCTTCACGATCGCCTACCAGACCTACGGCACGCTCAATCCGGACCGCTCGAACGCGGTTCTGATCTGTCACGCGCTGACCGGCGACCAATATGCTGCCGACCCGCACCCGATCACCGGCAAGCCCGGCTGGTGGACGACGATGGTCGGGCCGGGGTTGGTGCTCGACACCGACCGCTATTTCCTGATTTGCGCCAACGTGCTGGGCGGTTGCATGGGAACGACGGGGCCGCGCGACACCGATCCCGCGACCGGCGAGCCCTGGGCGTTGTCGTTTCCGATGATCACGATCCGCGACATGGTGCGCGCACAAAAGCGCCTCGTCGAGCATCTCGGCATCGAGACGCTGTTTTGCGTGATCGGCGGCTCGATGGGCGGCATGCAGGTCCTGCAATGGGCGGCAAGCTACCCGGAAAGCGTCTTTGCGGCCGTGCCGATCGCCTGCGCCGCGCGCCATTCGGCGCAGAACATCGCCTTTCACGAGGTCGGCCGCCAGGCGATCATGGCCGACCCCGATTGGTGCGGCGGGCGCTATCTCGACACCGGGCGGCACCCCTCGGGCGGGCTCGCGGTGGCGCGCATGGCGGCCCACATCACCTACCTGTCCGAGGCCGCCCTTCACCGCAAATTCGGCCGCAATCTGCAGGACCGGCGCACCGTCACCTATGGCTTCGACGCCGATTTCCAGGTCGAAAGCTATCTGCGCCACCAGGGCAGCACGTTTGTCGACCGGTTCGACGCCAACTCCTATCTCTACATCACCCGGGCGATGGATTACTTCGATCTGGCGGCCGAGCA
Organism: Allostellaceae bacterium; assembly: GCA_036404275.1. Lineage (GTDB taxonomy): Bacteria > Pseudomonadota > Alphaproteobacteria > ATCC43930 > CGMCC-115725 > AP-15. The sequence goes on along the minus strand of DASXAM010000298.1, from coordinate 5,478 downwards.
TGGCGGCTCGCTCCCCGCCGCCTTTGCCGGCACCCGCACCCGGTTTTGCGTGATATCGTTCACCAGCGACTGGCTGTTCCCGACGACCGAGAGCCGCGAAATCGTGCATGCGCTGAATGCAGCCGCGGCCAATGTCAGCTTTGTCGAGATCGCGACCGACAACGGACACGACTCGTTCCTGCTGCACGAGCCCGAGCTGTTCGCGACCTTGCGCGGCTTTCTTGCCGGCTGCGGCGAGCATCGCGGTCTCGCCCGGTCCTGACGATGAGCGCCTTGCCAAAGCTGGCCGTGGCTTCGGCGCGGCCGGCGAACGATGTCGTCGGCGCGGACGAGCTGCGCCGCGATTTGCGGCTGATCTCGGAGATGATCTCACCCGGATCCAGGGTTCTCGACATCGGCTGCGGCGACGGCGCCCTGCTTGCCTATCTGGCGCGGCACAAGGAGGTCGATGCGCGCGGCATGGAGTTGAGCCAGTCGGGGGTCAACGCCTGCGTCGGCCACGGCCTCTCGGTGATCCAGGGCGACGCCGACCGCGATCTCGAAGCCTATCCCACGGCCGCTTTCGACGTCGTGGTGCTGAGCCAGACCTTGCAGGCGACGCGCAACCCGCGCCGCGTGGTCGAAACCCTGGTGCGCATCGGCCGGCGCGCCATCGTGTCGTTTCCGAATTTCGGCTTTTGGCGAATCCGGCTGAAGCTCTTGCTCGGCGGCCGGATGCCGATCTCCGACCTGTTGCCCCACCCGTGGTACGAGACCCCCAATATTCACCTGTGCACGATCCGCGATTTTGTCGTGCTCTGCGACGAAATCGGCGTCGTCATCGAGCGCAGCATGACGCTCGACCGGCACGGCCGGCCTTATTCGCTCGACCCGCACGGCGCGCTCGCCAATCTTTTAGCCGAGCAAGGGGTGTTCGTGCTGTCCGGAAAACCGTAGGCTTCGATCGTGCGGGAAGTGGCTTCACCGCCGCGACATGCCGTGCGGGGCCGCGACCGGTGCGTAGACAAGACGGCGGCGGGGGACGCGCAAAGCCTTTGGCTTGGCGTAGATCTGCTTTGTCGCCTCGATCAGCACGACCCCGGCAAAGCGCGGGAACCAGCGGCTCCCGATCCGCTCCCAGGCCGGGGCGGCGCGCAGGATCATGCGTTTGCGGGCTGGTGGGATGAACAGCGCGGCATCCGACCCGATCGGGGTGAACAGCTCGTCGCGCAACAGTTGCGAGAGCTGCGACATCGTATAAGGCCGGCCCGAGCCGAACGGCGTGCGGTCGAGCCGCGCCCAGATGCCGCGCCGGTTGGGTGCCACGATCAGGAGCCGCCCGCCGCCGGCCAGCACGCGCCAGATCTCCTTTAGCATCGGCCCCGCCGGCTCCCGAGTTTCGAGCGCATGCACCAGCAGCACGCGGTCGATCGAATAATCGGCAAACGGCAGCTCGGCCTCGTCGGCGAGCGCTACCAGATTGCGGCCGTCGGCGGGCCAGCCAAGGACGCCGAGTGAAGCCGGCATCAGCGCCACGGTGCGTTCGGTGTCGGGCGACAGCGCCGACAGAAACGGGGTGGCATAACCAATGCCGAGCAGCCGCATGCCGCGGAGATCGGGCCATACCCGGCGCACTGCGCGCCGGATCATGCGGCGGGCGACCTGCCCGAGCCCGGTCAGGTAAAAATCCCGGAGATCGATGACATCGGACGCCATCCAAAGATTTTAGCACGCTTTTGCCCGGCGCCGCCGCGGCCGGCGTGTCACCGCTCGGCTGCCGTCGCCGTTCGCGCGAGCACGAGAACCAGAAAGAGCGAAAACCACAACGTCCCTTGCCACCATTCCTGCCAGATCCCGTAGGTCGCAAGACAGGAGACCAACCCGGCAGTCAGGGCGGCGCCGGCGGCAGCGGTGAGGAGGGCGGGCCACTCGGCGGCGGCAAGAGCGAGCCATGGCAAGGTCGCCACCAGGGCGAACAGCACCGCGCCCGGTACACCGAGCTCGAGCCATAGCTGCAGCGGTGCGTTATGAGGATGCAGCGGCAGCCAGGTTTCGCCGGGCTCGATCGGCTCGCTGCCGCCGGGAATGGCGCGCGACGCATCGAGGCCCCACCCGGCGAGCGGGCGTTCGTCGATGCGATCGCCGGCAAATGACCAGATCAGCAGCCGGTGCCCGAAAGATTGTTTGATGATATCGGCGGTCGCCGTCAGCGCCGACAGTCGCTCGAACCGCGCAAAGGTCAGCGGCGCCGTGACGACAATCAAGACCGATAGCACCGCGGCGCTGCGGCTGAAGCGGGCGGGCGCGACATAGCATACGAGCCCCATCGCCAGACCGATGGCGAGCGCCGCCTTGGCCGCGGTTCCGGCGAGCACAAAGACGGTCGCGGCGACGGCGAGCCCAAAGGCGACGCCCAAAAGCTTGCGCCCGAGACAAATCACCAGCGCCGCTGCCGGCGCCATGAGGATCGCGAACGCGACCGAGGCCTGATTGAGCCGGGCCGGCTGGTAGACCCGCTCGGTAAAGGGCGCGCTCAATTCTCCGTGGGTCGCAAAATCGGCCGTCGCCATGACGATGCCGATAATCAAGCCGGTGACCAGAAACAGCGACAGCCGGCGCGGTGCTGCAATGATGCCGGCGGTGGCGGCGAGGGCCAGGCCGGCGGCGAACAGACCGGCGAGCCGCATCGCAATCTCGACGCTGCGCAGCGGGTTGGGCGACCAGGCCGCCGACACGATCCCCCAACAGAGCAGCAGACCGAGCAGCACGCCCGGAACGGCGAGCCGGCGCAGCCGCACGACCGCTCCCGACGGCACCAGCAAGCCGGCGGCAAGCACGCCCGCGCCGGAGGCCAGAATGGCGACGCCGCGCGGTGCCAGGACGAGGAGCGGAAAAAAGACGAACGCGCACAGGTCGAGACCGCCCTCGAACGCCTGCGCCAGACTCTGGCCGGAGACCGGCGGCGCCGAGATGCGGTTCGCCTGCTCCGAATGAAGCCCGGTGCGCACTACGGGCAGAGTTCGATCGCCGAGAAAAAGAACGCGATCTCCTGTGCGGCGGTCTCCGACGAATCCGAACCGTGCACCGAATTCGCTTCGATCGAAACCGCAAAATCCTTGCGGATCGTGCCCGGGGCGGCCTTCGCCGGGTCGGTCGCCCCCATGATCTCGCGGCTGAGCGCCACGGCGTCCGGTCCTTCGAGCACCTGCACGACCACCGGCCCCGAGACCATGAACTCAACGAGGCTGCGGTAAAATGGCCGCTCGGCGTGCACCCGATAAAAGGCCTCGGCTTGTGCTTCGGTCAGCCGCAGACGCTTTTGCGCGACGATGCGAAGGCCCCTTTTTTCAAACCGGTCGTTGATCGCTCCGGTCAGGTTGCGCCCTGTGGCGTCGGGCTTGAGAATCGAAAGCGTCCGTTCGATGGCCATGGGCACTGTCCCGTCGGCGGCGGAGGTCCGGGCTTATAGCGCGCGGCCGGACCGGCGGCAATTGACCGAAACCTGAAACCGGCGGCCGCGGGAACGTCTCGCCGAGCGGCGGGTTGACCCGTATGACTTCGGTCGGACACCGGTTTCTCAGGAGTTGACGGTATGGACAAGGACCGCATCGCAGGCGCCGCCAAGAAGGTGGGCGGCGGCATCAAGGAAGGTATCGGCAAAGCTCTCGGCGACAAGAAGACTGAGGCCGAAGGCAAAGCGAAAAAGACCGAGGGCGAGCTGCAAAACGCGATCGGCGGCGCGAAGGATGCCGCGCGGGACGTCGTGAAGAACCGCTAGTGCCGTGAACCAGAAGTCCGTTAGAATTTACGCTGAGCTTCTCCTTCGCTGTACCGGCGAAAGCCGGTACCCACGAACGCAGTGGGTCCCGGCTTTTCGCCGGGGCAGCGAAATTCTTGTCAGGCAAGCGCGCGAAGCACCGATAGTTTGCATGGGCGGCCGCCGGCTCGTTTAGCGGCGCTGCTCCCAGCCGTTCGCGGTCTGCTGCCAATAGGTCAGTGTGTGGCCCGCTTCCCGCGCGCTGCGCCAGCGCTGACGTGCGGCCGCGACCGCGCTCTCGTCGTTGCCGTCGAACAGATCGGCGCACCGGGTGAAGCCGGCCACGTCTGCGGCCTCGATCCCGTCGACCAGCACCAGCATCGCGGCGCCATTCGGATTTTCGTCGCTATCGGTGAGCCAGATCGGCTGCACCGCGGCGTTGCCCTCGCTGGCCGAGCCGTGCGGCAAAAAACTCGCCTCGTCATAAGTCCACAATAACGCGTCCAATTGTTTGACGCGTTCGGTCGAGCCGGCGCGGACGACGATCCGATATCCCTCGCGGCGCGCCCGCTCGAGGAGCCGCGGCAAAGCCCGCTCGAGCGGTGTCGACAGCAGGTGGTAAAAGCCGATTTCGGCCAAAACGCCAGTCCTGCTCGCTAGTCCTGCTCGTAATGTCGAGCGACAAAACGGTCGAGGAGGCGCACGCCAAAACCGGTCGCGCCCTTGGGCACGGTCGGCGCGTCCTTTGACGACCATGCCACTCCGGCAATGTCGAGATGCGCCCAAGGCACGCCGTTGACAAAGCGCTGCAGAAACTGCGCGGCGACGACGCTGCCGCCGGCGCGGCCGCCGATGTTCTTGACGTCGGCGGCGTCGCTGTCGATCTCGCGATCGTAGCTGTCGGCCAGGGGCAGCCGCCAAACCTCTTCGCCGACCGCCTTGCCGGCCTCGATCAATCGCTCGGCAAGTTCGTCATTATTGGCGAAAAGGCCGGCGCGGTGATGCCCGAGCGCCACGATGATCGCACCCGTCAAGGTTGCCAGGTCGATCATCAGCCGCGGCTTGAACCGGTCCTGGCAATACCACAATGCATCGGCGAGAACGAGGCGGCCCTCGGCGTCGGTATTGAGGATCTCGATCGTCTGGCCCGACATCGAGGTGACGATGTCACCCGGCCGCTGCGCCGTGCCCGACGGCATGTTTTCAACGAGTCCCACGACCCCGACCGCATTGACCTTGGCGCGGCGCGCGGCGAGCAAGCGCATCAGCCCGATGACGACGGCCGAGCCCGCCATGTCCCATTTCATGTCGGCCATCCCGGCGGCGGGCTTGATCGAGATGCCGCCGGTATCGAAGGTGACCCCCTTTCCGATGAAGGCGAGGGGCGCCTCGCCGGCAGCGCCGCCGCGCCACTCCATCACCACCAGCCGCGCCGGGCGAATGCTGCCTTGCGCCACGCCGAGGAGCGCGTTCATGCCGAGCTCGCGCATCCGGTCAGGATCGAGAACCTCGACTGCGACCCCGAATTCGCGCAACGTCTCGGCCGCTGCCGCCAGGGTCTCGGGGTAGAGCACGTTCGGCGGCTCGGAAACGAGGTCGCGGGTAAAGGCCACCGCCTCCGCTGTCTTTTCGAGCGGCGCATAGGCGCGTTTCGCCTTGGCCGCGGCGGCGCTGGCGAGGATCAAGCGCTCCAGCGACGGCTTTTGCTCGGGTTTTTGCGTCGTCTTGTATTTGGCGAAACG
>DASXAM010000297.1:0-17743 GCA_036404275.1 Allostellaceae bacterium | reverse complement strand
TACCCTGGTGCAGACTTATCAAGCCGAGACCGTATCGATCTGGCACTTCGACCTCTACCGCCTGCAAGCACCCGAGGAGGCGTGGGAGCTCGGCATCGAAGAGGCGCTTGCCGACGGCATCTCGCTGATCGAGTGGCCGGAACGGCTGGGGCCGTTGCTGCCGCCCGGCCGGCTCGAGGTTGCGCTCGAATTTGGCGACCGGCCGCAGGCGCGCCGCGCCGTTATCAACGCCGGTGCAAAATGGCGGGCGCGGCTTGCCGGTATTCTCGACAATGCCTGAGCCCGCACCCGCCGACCGCTTTGGCGGTTCGCATGCGGACCTCGCGGCCGTCGTTCTCGGCGGCCGGCCCCCGCGTCGGGCGGCGATGGCCGGGTTTCTCGAAAACTGCGGCTGGGGCGGTGTGACGCCGAGCCCGCTGGCTGCCGACGCTTCGTTTCGCGCCTATTGGCGGCTGCGGCAAGGCGATCGGCGCGCCGTCGTCATGGATGCGCCGCCCCCGCAAGAGGATGTCGGCGCCTATGTCTCGGTTGCGACGATCCTGCACCGGCTCGGGCTCAGTGCGCCCGAGATTTTCGCCGAGGACCGCGAGCACGGCTTTTTGCTGATCGAGGATTTCGGCGACGCCAGCTACAACCGGGCGCTTGCCGCCGGGGCCGACGAGTCGGCGCTTTACGCGCTCGCCGTCGATACGCTGGTGGCGCTGCAGCATGCGGTCGCAGCGAACGGTCATATGCCTTTGCCGCCTTATGATTTGACCCGGCTCCTCGACGAGGCGGCGTTGCTGGTCGATTGGTATCTGCCGGCACTGTCGGGCGCCGTCCTCGACCCGGAGCTGCGCGACGAGTATCTGGCGTTGTGGCGCGACCTGCTGCCACGGGCGACGGCGCCGTTCCCGCCGACCCTGGTGCTGCGCGACTTTCATATCGACAATTTGATGCTGCTGGGCGACCGCGCCGGGGTGCGGCGCTGCGGGCTCCTCGATTTTCAGGACGCGGTCTGCGGCCCGCCCGCCTATGATTTGGTGTCATTGGTCGAGGACGCGCGGCGCGACGTCGCCCCGGCATTGCGCGCGGCGATGACCGAGCGCTGGCTCGCGGCCTTTCCGGCGGTCGACCGCAGCGCTTTCGCCGTTTCCGCGGCGATCCTCGCCGCCCAGCGCAACGCCAAGATCATCGGCATCTTTACCCGGCTGTGGCGGCGCGATGGCAAGCCCGGATATCTGGCGCACATCCCGCGGGTCTGGCGCCTGCTCGAGCAGGACCTCGCAGAGCCGGCTTTGGCGCCGATCGGGCGCTGGCTCGATCGCCATCTGCCGCCGCAGATGCGGCGCGCCCCCGACCCGCGAGGCCTCGCGTGAGGTTTCCCGACACGGCGATGGTGCTGGCCGCCGGGCTCGGTACCCGGCTGCGCCCGCTGACCGAGACCCTGCCAAAGCCGCTGGTCGAGATCAACGGCCGCAGCCTGCTCGACCACGTCCTCGACCGGCTGGGAGAAGCCGGGGTCGAGCGCGTCGTCGTCAACACCCATTACAAGGCGGCGATGGTCGCGGCCCGGCTCGAAAGCCGCCGCCGGCCGCGGATCGAGATTTCGCACGAAGAGGAGCTGCTCGACACCGGCGGCGGTGTGGCGCGGGCATTGCCGCTGTTGGGCGAGAGTTTTTTTGTCGTCAATGCCGATGTGTTTTGGCTCGACGGGCACGATCCGGCGCTGCGGCGCCTCGCTGCGGCGTTCGACCCGTACGGGATGGACGCGGTATTGCTGATGCAGCGGACCGCTACGGCGATCGGCTATGACGGGCAGGGCGATTATTTTGTCGATCCGGCCGGCCGGCCGCGGCGCCGCGGCGAGCGCGAGGTGACGCCGTTTTTGTTTGCCGGTGTTCAGCTCTTGCACCGCCGGCTGTTCGCCGGCGTCGAAGACCGGGTGTTCTCGCTGGTAAGGCTGTTTGACCGGGCCGAGGCCGCGGACCGGCTCCACGCCGTCGTGCATGACGGCGAATGGTACCATATCGGCACCCCGGCCGGGCTCGACGCCACCCGCGCCCGCCTCGCCGGCCATCGCATCGAACGCTAGGTGTGATCCGATTAGATCTAATCGCCTCCGCTCCTTTTCGTCGTTCCCGCGAAAGCGGGAATCCAGGATCCAACGCTCCATCGCGCGCCTCCTGTTCAGGCCAGGGGCCGGTTCTGGACCCCCGCTTTCGCGGGGGGGTGACGAAAAAAATGCGGGGGTGACGAAGAAAATGCGGGGATGACGAAAAAATGCGGGGATGACGAGAACAAATTATCACACTTGAAAGGACCACGCGCTAGGCTTCCTGCGACGGTCGCTGTTTCCCGCCTGCGGGAGGCGGGTCAGATCGAGTATTCGAGGATCGGGTCGAGGGGGGTGCCGCCTTCGACCGGGTGGCCTTCGGCGCGCCAGCGCAGCATGCCGCCCTGGAGGTTGGCGATGTCGGCAAAGCCGGCTTCGCGCAGGATCACATTCGCCTGCGCCGAGCGGCTGCCGGCGCGGCAGACGGCGACGATCGGGCGGTCCTTGGCCAATTCCGATATGCGCTCGGCCAGGGCGCCGAGCGGGATCAGCCGGGCGCCCTTGATATGGCCGAGCGGCCCGGTGAATTCATCGGGCTCGCGCACATCGAGGATCTGCACGTCGCGCGCATGCTCTTCGAGACCGTGCGGGTCGATTTCCCAGATGCCGGCAAAGCTGTAGCGCAACGGCGCCCATTTGGGCTCGGCGGCGATGTCAATCTCGGTCTCGGGCTGGCCGCATTTGAGGTTGGCGGGGACCGCGACATCGAGCTTTTTCGGATGCGCCAGGCGCAGGTTCTTCATATAGCCGGCAAAGTCGCCCTCGCCGGTCTCGCCGCCGAGGCGCGGGTTGTAGCGCCGCTCCTCGCGCACGCTGGTGACGGTCAAGCCGCGGTAGTCGTGCGCCGGGTAGAGGAGGCAATCCTCCGGCAAGGTGAAAATCTGCTGGTGCACCGAGCGGTACATCGCATGCGGGTCGCCCTGCTGGAAATCGGTGCGGCCGCTGCCGCGCACCATCAGGCAATCGCCGGTGAACGCCATGCTGCGATCGTCGAGAACATAGGTCAGACAGCCATTGGTATGGCCCGGCGTCTTGCGCACCAGAAGATTGCGCGCACCAAAGGCGACGACATCGTCCTCGACCAGATAGCGGTCGGCGCCCTCGGCACCGCTGTCGGCGGAAAGGGCGATGCGGCACCCGGTTTTTTGCCTGAGCAGCCAGGCACCGGTGACGTGGTCGGCATGGACATGGGTTTCGAGCACATAGGCGAGCGTCAATTCGAGCTCGGCGATCAGGGCCGCATCGCGGCGGACCTGCTCGAAGACCGGGTCGATGATGACCGCGGCCCGGCTCACCGGGTCGCCCAAAAGATAGGTATAGGTCGAGGACGGCGGGTCGAACAGCTGCCGAAACACCAACATCACGCGCTCCCGCGAAGCACCCTGTCCCCGCGCTATCCTAGCGGCTGCACGAGCAAAAAGGGAGGGTCCGGGCGATGGCCGAGATTGTGATCACGCGCTTTGCCGAAGCCGATCGCGGCCGCTGGGCCGAGCTGTGGCGCGGCTATCTCCGGTTCTACGAGACCGCATTGCCCGATGAAATCTATGCGCACACCTGGCAGCGGCTGCTCGCGCCGGAGGGTCCGATCCATGGCCTTGGCGCCCGACTCGATGGCACGCAAGCGCCGCTCGTCGGCATCGTCCATTACCTCTTTCACGCCCACGCCTGGAGCCCGAAAGAAGTCTGCTATCTGCAGGATTTGTTTGTCGATCCCGCGGCCCGCCGCGGCGGCATCGGGCAAAAGCTGATCGAAGCGGTGGCGGCAATGGCCCGCGAGCGCGACTGCCTGCGCCTCTACTGGACGACAAAGGAGGATAACGCCACCGCGCGCTCGCTGTATAACCGCATCGCCCGCTTCAACGGCTTTATTCGCTACGACTACGCGCTTGAGTAACCGTGTCTTCCGCCGATGGCGCGGGTCCGCGAAATTTGAGGACCGCGAGATTGGCCGCGGCCAGCACGATGCCGATGTCGTAATAGCCGTAGCCGACGGCGGCGCCGATCACGCCGACCGTCCAGATGCTGGCCGCGGTGGCGCTGCCGATGGTCCCCTCGCCCTGGCGAATGATGGCGCCGGCGCCGATAAAGCCCACACCGGTAATCAGGCCTTGCAGGACAGTGGCCTGGCTCGCCGCATTTGCGCCGAGCACCGATATTGCCGTCTGCACCAGCCCACAGCTGGCGATCGCCACCAGCGGAAAGGTGCGGAGGCCGGCGCTTTGTTCGGCGCGCGCCCGGTTCCAGCCGATCGGCAAAGCAAGGAGAAACGCGACCAGCAAATGAACGAGGTGCCCGAAGCTCTCGCTCCAACCGCCGAATACTGCCGGCATCAGACGTAGCGGAGCGTCGTAAACATCCCGGCGTCGAGATGATAGAGCAGGTGGCAGTGGAAGGCCCACCAGCCCGGGTTGTTGGCATCGAAGGCGATGACCACCCGCCGGCCCGGCGTCACAAGGACCGTGTCGCGCACCGCGCCGGGAAAGCGCTTGCCGTCGATCTCGACGACTTGAAACTCGTGTCCGTGCAGATGCATCGGATGCGGCATCGGCGTTTTGTTGACGAGGACGAGCTCGACCCGTTCGCCTTTGGCGACCGGCAAGGGCGGCACGTCTTTGTTCCAGACGACGTTGTTGAGCGACCATTCGTAGGTGGCCATGTTGCCGGTCAGGTTCAGTGCGTGCACCCGGTCGGCCTTGCGCGCCTTGAGGGGCCGTGCGGCACGCAAGCGGCTCTCCAATTCGAGCGTCAGCGCCGGCGAGGGGGTCGCTGCCATATCCGGAATACGGGAGATTGCGGCGCCAGCGGCGGCGAGCACGATCCCGGTTTGCTTGCGTTCGCCTTCAAGGACGGCGAGCACCGGATAGGCGCCCGGACCGGACGGGACCGTCGCGCGGATATCGAGGCGCTGCGCCACCGCGATCGGAAAGACGCGGCCGGCAACGGGGGCGATTTGAAAGCCATCGACCGCGATCAGCTCGCCTCGGAGCCGGCCGAGATCGACATGATAGGCGCTCATCGACGAGCTGTTGATGATCCGCAGCAACACCTTGCCGCCCGGCTCGACCTTGACGATTTCGGGGTCGGCGAGCGTGCGGTCGTTGGCGAGGAAGGCGTCGTATTTGACATCATTCAGGTCGGGTGCCGCGGCCATGGCGGCGCCGGGGCCACCCATTGCCATGCCCGCCATCTTTTTCGGCTTTTTCAGCTCGTCGAAGATTTGTTGCGGCGGCGTAAAGCTGAAATCGGCGAGCATGACGACGATTTCCTGCTGGTCCGGCCGGTCGCGGTCGTCGCGGATGATCAGTGGTGCGGCCATCAGCAGCTGCTCCTGCAATCCCTGGTGCGAGTGCATCCAGAATGTGCCGCCAAAGCGCAGCTTGAAATCGTAATTGGCGCTGCCGCTCGGACCGATCGGCGGGGCGGAGATGCCGGGCACACCATCCTGCCGCCAGGGCGGGGTCAGGCCGTGCCAGTGGATCAGGCTCGGCTCGCCGATCTTGTTTTCGACGCGCACCCGAAACCGCTTGCCGATTTCCGTGGTGATCCCGGCGGTGCCGTCGGGTTGGCGGATCGCAAAGATCGAGGCCGGTTTGCCGTTCACCTCGATGGTTTGTGTTTGCAGCCGCAGGACCGTCGGGGTGGTTTTGTCAGCGCCGGCGCCGTTCGCAGGCGGGTTCTGCGCGCCGGCGGCGGGAACGACCGCTGCAGCGAGGGCGCCGGTCATCACGGCGCGGCGTGAGGGCATGACCAGGACTCCTCGAGCGAGGGGACGACGCTGCGGCATCTCTGCCAAACCGCACTCATTAACCATATCGGGGCTGTTTTTGCCACTCGCCCGCACGTTGTCAGTCCGGCGGGCAATCCATTATCCTGCCACGCCCGAGCTCCGCCTCGACGCTTTGCCGGAAAGTAAGCCAGTGACCGAGTTTTTGCCGCCGCTCGCCTCGTACCCGCGCCTGCGGCTTCGGCGCAACCGGCGCGACGCCTGGTCGCGCAAGCTCGTCGCCGAGCATGTGCTGACCGCCGGCGATTTGATCTGGCCCGTCTTTGTCCATGACGAGGGGCGGAAGGCGCCGATTGCCTCGATGCCCGGCGTCTTCCGCCTGCCGATCCCGGCGCTCGTCGATGCGGCCGGCGAGGCGGCGGCACTCGGCATCCCGACCGTCGCGATTTTCCCGGCTGTGCCGGCGGCGTTGAAGGATGACGAGGGCAGCGAGGCGCTGAACCCGGACAATCTCGTCTGCCGCGCGGTCGCCGCGTTGAAAAAGGCGCTGCCGGAGCTCGGCGTGCTGTGTGACGTGGCGCTCGACCCGTTCACCTCGCACGGCCATGACGGCGTGATCCGCAAGGGCTATGTCGCCAATGACGAGACCGTGGCGCTGTTGCGCCAGCAGGCGGTAGTGCAGGCCGAGGCCGGCTCCGACATCATCGCCCCCTCGGACATGATGGACGGACGGGTCGGTGCGGTGCGCGATGCGCTCGACGAGAGCGGGTTCGAGCATGTCCGGATCATGTCCTATGCCGCCAAATACGCCTCGGCGTTTTACGGTCCGTTCCGCGACGCGATCGGCTCGAAGACGGCGCTCGGCAGCGCCGACAAGCGCACTTACCAGATGGACCCGGCGAATGGCGACGAAGCCTTGCGGGAAGTCGCGCTCGATTTGCAGGAGGGTGCGGACATGGTCATGGTCAAGCCGGGCCTGCCCTATCTCGACGTGGTGCGCCGGGTCAAGGAGGCGTTCCGGGTGCCGACCTACGCCTATCAGGTCTCGGGCGAATACGCGATGCTGCATGCCGCGGGGCAAAACGGCTGGCTCGACGGCGAGCGCGCGGTGATGGAAAGCCTGATCGCCTTCAAGCGCGCCGGCGCCGACGGCATCCTGACCTACGCCGCCATCGATGCCGCTCGCCGGCTGAAAGCTGGCTGAACCGGTGCAGATCGAACCTGTCGTCGTGGAATAAGGGCAGTCCTCACGAGTCCCACGCATTGGGTGATGGTTAATGCCACCCTTTTTGTGGGAGAAGCCGCCGTGAGACCATCGACGACGACCAAGACGACCCTGATCGCCGCCGCGATCGCCGCCGGCGCATTGTGCGGCGCGGCGAGCCGAGCTTTTGCCGGCTATGTCCAGACCGACCTCGTATCGGACATCGCCGGGCTCGCCCAATTGACCGAGCCCGAGCTCCACAACCCTTGGGGCATGTCGCACAGTCCGACGAGCCCGACCTGGACCTCGAACCAGGGCACGGGCACGGCCAATCTGTTTTCGATTACCCCGACGCTCACCGTCACCAAGGTGCAGCCCACGGGCACCGACGGCAATATCGCGGTCCCGCCGGGCGCCGGAGTGGGCATCGGTCCGACCGGGCAGGTCAACAACACGAGCACCTCCACCTTTTTGGTCGGCAATGGCGGTGACAACAAATCCGCCCATTTCATGTTCGCCAATCTGAACGGCACGATCTCGGCCTGGGATACGGGGCAAACCGCGTTCGTCCAGGCGACGACGCCGGGTGCGGTCTATACCGGCCTGGCGATCAACGGCGCGCAGGACCGGCTCTACGCCGCCAATGGCGCCGGCGCCGGGGGCATCGATGTCTTCGGCAGCGACTTTAAGCCGGTGAGCCTCTCCGCTGGCGCGTTTACCGACCCCAACCTGCCGAAGGGCTTTGTGCCGTTCAATGTGCAGGAGATCGGCGGCAAGGTGTACGTGACCTATGCGCCGCAAGGCCGCGCAGCGCAAACCTCGGCGACCCCTGGGATGGGATTTATCGATGTCTATGACGAAGACGGCGGCAACTTGCAGCGGCTGGTCAGCAACAGCCAACTCGCCGCCCCCTGGGGCATGACCTTGGCGCCACAGGGCTTCGGTGAGTTCGGCGGCGATTTGCTGGTCGGGAATTTCAGCTTCAAGGCGAGCGAGATCAACGCTTTCGACCCGACGAGCGGCATATTCGAAGGCACGATCCCGATCGATCCCGGCTCCGGCAATGACCCAGGCGGGCTGTGGGCGCTGATCTTTGGCAATGGCGCCGCCGGCGGCGACCCGAACACGCTGTTCTTCACCGACGGGATCAACGGCGAAACCGACGGTCTCTTTGCCGCGCTGCGGCCGGTGCCCGAGCCGGCGAGCCTGATACTCCTCGGCGCCGCGTTGGCCTTTGGCGCGGTCGCCCGCCGCCGCCGACCGCTCGCTACGGCGTGACCTTGCCGTCGCGGACGGCGATGCGGACGGGCTTGATCTCGATGTCCTGCCACACGCCGCCCGTGACGTAAGGTTCGCGGGCCAGCCAGGCATCGAGCTCGGCCCGGCTCGGGAATTCGGCGATGACGACCGAGCCGACCATGTTGCCGGCATCGTCGAGAATGGCCGAGCCGCTGACGATCTCGCCCTTCGCGACCATTCCCTCGATGCCGGTGAAATGTGCCGGCCGGGCGGCGAGCCGCCGCTCCCGCGCCTGCGCATCGTTGCCGTCGCGTCCAATCACCATGAATTGCGCCATCCCTCGCCTCCTCAAAACTGCGCCGGCTCGATTAGCCGCGGTCGATCAGGCTCCAGAAAAGCGTCACGCGTCCGGGCGGTCGCCGGACCCAGCCGGCTTTGCTTCGCCTTTGGCGACGCCGACCATGGCCGGGCGGAGCAGGCGGTCGTGCAGCACATAGCCCGGCTGCAGCACCTCGACGATTGTGCCGGCGGGAATGTCGGCGCGCGGGGCCTCGTAGATCGCCTGATGGAGATTGTGGTCGAAGCGTTCCCCCTTGGGATCGACGCGGCGAATGCCGTGGCGCTCGAACACGCCGAGGAGCTCGCGCTCGGTCGCAGCAACCCCGGCCATAAGGCTGCGCGTGCGCTCGTCACGGATCTCGGCCTCGGGCAGGCTGTCGAGCGCGCGGCGCAGATTGTCGGCCGCCGACAACAGATCCTTCGCGAACCCGCTGATCGCATATTTTGCTGCATCTTCGCGCTCTCGCTGAGCTCGACGGCGAATATTCTCGGTTTCGGCGAGGGCGCGCAGCAAACGGTCCTTCTGCTCGGCAAACTCGGCTTCCAGTGCCGCCAGCCTTGTCTCCGGCGGCGCATCGTCGAGACCCTCGACATTATTGTTGGCGGCTTCCCCGGCCGGGCCGGCCGCCGCCTCCGGCTCGTATTTGTTTTCGTCCATCACTGATCCTATCCGAGGAGGCGCCCGATCATCTTTGCCGTGTAGTCGACCATCGGGATGATTCGAGCATAGTTGATCCGAGTGGGGCCGATGACCCCGATCGCGCCGACAATCTGCTCGCGGCTGTTGTGATAAGGGGCGATCACCATCGAGCAGCCGGTCACACCAAACAGATGGTTCTCGGCGCCGATATAGATCTGCACGCCCTCGCCCTGCTTGCTCGCCTCCAAGAGGCGCAGCATCGTCTCGCGGGCTTCGAGCATTTCGAACAGGCTGCGCAGCCGCTCAAGGTCGGCGAGTGCCGTGACGTCTTCGAGCAAATTCGCTTGGCCGCGGACGATCAAGGCGCTGCTCCGGTCGTCGCCGGCCCAGCTGGCGAGCCCGGCGGCGACGAGCTTTGAGGTCAATTCGTCGAGCTGCGCGCGGTTGCCCTCGATCTCTTCGCCGATCAACGCCTGCGCCTCTTCGATGGTCCGGCCGATCAGCCGCGCATTCAGGTAGTTTCCGGCCGAGACCAGCGTGGCCGGCGGCAATCCGAGCGGCACCTCGATGACCCGGTTTTCGACCAGCCCGTCTTCGGTGACCAAGACGACGAGCGCACGGCCCGAGCCGAGGTGGACGAATTCGATGTGCTTGAGCGGCCGATCCTGCTTGGGCGCGACGACGATCCCGGCGCAATGCGAGAGCCCGCTCAACGCGCTCGTCGCCTCTTCAAGCGCCTGCGGCAGGCTCTTGCCGCGGGCAACGCAGAGGCTCTCGAGACTGCGCCGCTCGTCCTCCGCGAGGCGGCCGATCTCCAGCAAGCCGTGGACAAAAAGGCGCAAGCCCGCCTCGGTCGGCAGCCGCCCGGCCGAGGTGTGCGGCGCGAACAACAGACCGGCTTCTTCGAGATCGGCCATGACGTTGCGGATCGTTGCCGGCGACAAATTGAGCCCGAGCCGACGTGACAGGGTACGCGAGCCGATCGGCTCGCCGGTCGCGACGTAGCCGTCGACGATCAGCCGAAAAATTTCGCGGCTGCGTTCGCTGAGCTCATAAACGGGCGAGGGTGTGATCGGTTGCGACATGGCAAAGTTGCGCCTGATCAGCCGGTCCGGCGCGGGCGAGATTTGGTGCCGCAACGCGCGGGCGTCAACTCGCCCATGCCATGCGGCATGGCGGCTACGGCGTTTGCTTGAAGGTGGCCTTGAAGATTTGGCCCTTGGGCGTGGTCAGCCGGCCCTCGAGATCGACGATCCCGGGGCGGAACGCGAACTGGCTGCCATCCGAATTCTGAAACAACAGCTCGCCGCCGCGGATGACGCCGGTGCCGTGCAGCACTCCGCCCGGGCCCGCGCCATTCGACCCGAGCGGCCCAAAGACGTAGATGATCGAGACGGTGGCGTCGGGGTGCACATCTTCGACGATCAGCGCGGCGCAGGTGCGCGCATCCCACGCCGCGTCGCTCCAAACGCCGACAAAGCGGCGAAAGCGCTCCGGCAGCTGCGCCTTGTCGGCGAGCCGATAGGTAACGCTCTGGTCGCAGAACACGCGTGACGACCGCTCCTCCGCGAGCGGCGGCGCCTGCGCCGCGGCCCGGCCGGCGACGAGCAGCAGCGCGATCAGCAGAGGCAGACGAGGCACGCGTCATCCCGCCCGGGCTAGAGCGGCACCCCGCGCAGCCGCTTTACATCGGCGCGGCCGGCGCTGAGGATGTAGCCGACATCGGAGCCGCCGGTCAGATA
Source organism: Allostellaceae bacterium (assembly GCA_036404275.1). Taxonomy (GTDB): domain Bacteria; phylum Pseudomonadota; class Alphaproteobacteria; order ATCC43930; family CGMCC-115725; genus AP-15. Next base: position 6,760 of record DASXAM010000297.1, on the reverse strand, counting down.
GCGCACGCCGATCCCGAACAGCCAGCGCTGGAATTCGAAATTCTCGCGCACCCCGCCGACGCCCATTGCCTTGCCATGCGCCTTCGCCGCCCCGGCGACGGCTTCGAACGCCGCGCGCATCCGCTCGCTCTCGTATTCTCCCGGAATACCCATCTCGGTCGAGAGGTCGCTGGCGCCGATATGCAGCGCGTCGATCCCGTTGACGGCGGCAATGTCGCCGGCGTTCGCCACCGCCTCGGGCGTCTCGATCATCGCCATCAGCAGGGTCTCCCGGTTCAGCAGGCGGCAGATTTCGGCTTGCCCTTTCGCCGCATAGCCGAGTGCCGGGCCGCTGCCAAACGCCGAGCGGTGGCCGAGCGGCGCGTAGAGGCAGGCTTCGACGACGGCGCGCGCCTCGGCCGCATTATTGACATGCGGCACCATGACCCCCTGCGCGCCCGAATCGAGAATGCGCGTCGCATCGTGCGCATCGTGCGAGCTGGCGCGGGCGATTGGGGTAATGCCGGCGGCAAGGGCGGCGACGCAGATTGCCGCCGCGGCTTCGAGCGAGGTCGGGTTGTGCTCGAGATCGATATAGACCGCGTCAAAACCGCAGGACGCGGCGATCAACGCGATGTTCGGGGTGCGCATTTGGTTCACCCCCATGCACAGCACCAGCTCGCCGGCCGCGAGCTTTTTCTTGGCGATATTCTCTCCAATCGGATTCGGCATGGTCCGCCCGCCTCCGTCATCGGCACTCGACGGCCCCAGCATCGCCCCGGCGGACGCCGCCGACAATGCCGATCTCCGAATTCCGACGCCTGGACACCTTTAAGGACGGGTCGCTATCCTCGGTCGAGGAGTGTCGCGGACAGAGGTGAAGCATCGTGACCGATTCACCGGGTTACCCGCGTCCCCGAAGCGCCGGCGGCGCAGCCCGCAGCCGGCTATGGCCTACCTATCTCGGCATCACCGCGCTGCTGCTGTTGATCCTGGTCGCGCTCGCGGGCGGGATCATCTGGTACAACACCAAAAAATCCAACGAGCTGGCGATCGCAGAATCACACCGGCTGATGGAGGAGGTCGAAGACAAGATCATCGACCGCATCAAGCTTCTCTACGATCCGATGTACGCGATCGTCGGCATCGCCTCGCTGGCGCCGATATTGACCTCGCCGACGACGAGCAGCAACCCGCGCGCCTTGGAGCTGGTGCTGCGCGCGTTGCGGATTTATCCGCAAATTCAATCGCTTTATGTAGGCTTCGACGACGGCGAATTCTACATGGTGACCCATATCACCGGGGAGAAAAGCGAGGATTTGCGAGCCATCTTGCAGGCGCCGCACGATGCGGCCTTTGCCGTCGAGACAATCAGCCAAGCAGACAACAAGGAGCGGAGCACGCGCTGGACCTTTCTCTCCCAGGACGGCGCCGTCGTCGGTCACCGCGATCCGGAGCCGGCGCATTTCGACCCGCGCGGCCGCCCCTGGTACGACGCGGCGAAGCGCAGCGACATCGTTGAAGAGAGCGATCTCTATCTTTTCGCCACCAGCGGCGAGCCGGGCTTTACGTTGAGCCGCAGCTTCAAAGGCCCGCCGGCGGGCGTCATGGGGGCCGACCTCGCCGCCATCGACCTTGCGTATTTTTTACGCAGCCAACGGATCACGCCGGGCAGCGCCGCCTTCATTTTCACCAAGAGCGGCGAGGTCGTTGCCGTGCCCAATCCGGTACCCCAGGCGAAGACCGTTGCGGCCAAGGACGGCAAGGTCAAATTGCCGACCATCGCCGATTTGAACGATCCGGTGATCAAGGGCTTTATCGCGGCCTATCAAGGCCAGGCCGGCGACGCTGCCGGCACCCGCATCTACGATGTCGCCGGCCGCACTTATATCGGGCGGGTGGTCGCGATCCCGCCGCGCTACGGCCGCAATCAGCTGCTGGCGATGATGGTCCCGATCGACGAGATCGAGCGGCCGATTGCCGACGCGCGCAACGAGACGCTGCTTTACTCGCTTGCTTTTCTGGTCTTCACCGTGCCGCTCTACCTGACGCTGGTCGTCGCCTGGATCGACCGCCGCCTCGGGCGCACCGCGCCGCGGCTGCCCTTCCGCGACGAAGACTAAGGGCTCAGGCGAGCTTGGCGAGCATTTCAGCGGTGACGAGGGTGATGCCGCCGTCGCTGCGATCAAAGCGCTTGGCGTCGAGCACCGGGTCTTCGCCGACCACCAGCCCCTCCGGCACGCGGCAGCCGCGGTCGATGACGACCTTGGTCAGCCGCGCATGGCGGCCGACATCGACATCGGGGAGCAGCACCGCCTCGCGGGTTTGCGCGTAGGAATTGACCCGGCAATTGGAGAACAAGAGCGACCGCCGGACCGTCGCACCCGAGACGATGCAGCCGCCCGACACCATCGAATCGACCGCCATGCCGCGCCGGTCGTTGTCGTCGAAGACGAATTTCGCCGGCGGAAATTGCTGCTGATAGGACCATATCGGCCAATAGGGGTCGTAGATGTCGAGCGAAGGCACCGGCATGACGAGATCAATATTGGCCGCCCAATAGGCATCGATGGTGCCGACGTCGCGCCAGTAAGCCTCGGCTTCTGGGGTCGTCTTGACGCAGCTGTCCTCGAAAGAATGGGCGACGGCGAGGCCGCGTCCGACGAGATTCGGGATGACGTCCTTGCCGAAATCATGGCTCGATGTGGGGTCGTTATGGTCGCGCTCGAGCTCGGCATAAAGAAAATCGGCGGTGAAGGCGTAAACCCCCATGCTCGCCAAGGCCCGGTCGGGCTTGCCGGCCATCGCCGGCGGGTGCGGCGACTTCTCGTGGAAATCGACGATCCGCATCGACTGGTCGACCGCCATGACGCCCAGCTCGGAGGCTTCGCCGAGCGGCACCTCGATGCAGGCGACCGTGCAATCCGCACCTTTTTGGACATGATCGAACAACAGATTCGAATAATCCATCTTGTAGACATGGTCGCCGGCCAAGACCACGAAGTAGCGCGGACCCGCGGCCCGCAGGATATCGAAATTCTGGTACACCGCGTCGGCGGTGCCGCGGTACCAGGTGGCCTCGTCGAGCCGCTGCTGCGCCGGCAGCAGATCGAGAAACTCGTTCATCTCCGGGCGCAAAAACGACCAGCCCATTTGTAGATGACGCAACAGGCTGTGCGCCTTGTACTGGGTGAGGACCGCGATGCGCCGCACCCCGGAATTGAGGCAATTCGACAAAGTGAAATCGATGATCCGAAACTTGCCGCCGAAGAACACCGCGGGCTTGGCGCGCCGGTCGGTCAATTGCCTGAGGCGACTGCCGCGACCGCCGGCGAGAACGAGAGCGAGCGCCTGCCGCGCCAGCCTCTCTTGAACGCGCGCGCCCGCCAGCATCTCATTCTCCCCAGGCCATGCCGCGCCGGCGCGCGGCGGTTACACGATAGCGCTCGGACGTGAACGGCATATGACCGCGCTCACCGCGGCCTGCGCCGGCGGCAAGACGGCCCGACCGGCGGCGCGTTATGTAAACCCTCACGACGGCCCTCGCAGTTCCAACCTGCAACAGAAGGGCCACGGTTTTGGCCGGTCGGACGTTCATGTTCGCTGGCCCGCCAAAGCCCCGCGCCGCGGTGCTCGCCGCTATCGCCGACGACTACGGACGGGGTGCGTCCGCTGCCGCCGCAAATTCTACAGCAAAAACTCCAATCCCTGAACCGGCAGCCGGGCGCCCGAGCCTCGGCGGCGAGGCAAAACGAGCGACGAGGCGACGCATCCGCGTCAACGGACGAGGTCGATAACCCGTCGCAGCCGCTGGTCTGTGGCGGTCGACAGCCATTCGAAGAGCACCATCTCGGTGGTCACGATCTCGGCGCCGTTCTTCTCCATGCGGCGGAGCGCCGTCTCCTTGCTTTCGCGACGGCGCGAGCCCATCGCATCGCGCACGGCGTACACCCGTCGCCCCGCCGCGATCAGCCCCAGCACGGTCTGCAGCACGCAGACATGGGTCTCGCAGCCGGCGACGACGAGGTCGGGCCGGTCCGGCAGCGCCGCAAGAAAATCCGGCATGCGGCAAGCGTCGAACGTCATCTTGTGGGCAAGCCGTGCGGCAGCGCAGTGCAGCTCCGCCACCGTGTCGCCGAGACCGGCGGCGTTCTGCTCGGTGACAAGGATCGGTATATCGAAAAGCCCGGCGCCGTCGATCAGTCGCCGCGCATTGGCGACAACCGCTTCGCCCGCCTTGATTGCCGGCATCAGTCGCGTCTGGAAATCGATGACGAGCAGGGCCGAGCGGGTGCGATCGATCACCGGCATGGCGGATCGAGGCAACAGGATGCTGCCGTCATCTTAAACCGAGCCCGTCGCGGCCGAGCTTTGCGGCCTGCGCGGCGATATCGATGTCGTACAGGCGCGCGATATTCTCGCCGAGGATCTTGCGTTTGATCTCGAAGGTCAGATCGACGTGATACTCCTGCTTCAAATCCTCGGGCAGCTCATAGGCCATGAATTTCTCGATTAGCCATTTCGGCGTCCAGATCGCGTAGTCGCTGCCAAAGCACAGCTTGTCCGGGCCGAGCCAAAATAGCAAGTTGGCGATGATTTCGCCGAAATATCTGGGGCGCAGATGGACAAAGGCCATCGCCACCGACAGACCGGCAAAGACGTTCGATTCCTGGGCCGCGATCCAGCAGAAATCATCGAGGCGCGGCAAGCCGACATGCTCGACGATAAAGTTGAGGTCGGGGAAATCGGTTGCCGCATAATCGACATCGTGCACATCGAAAGCGTCAGCGCTTAGCGGATAAACGGTCGGCCCCTTGTGCACATGGATGTTCTTGATGCCCAATTCCTGCGCCAACTCCAGATATTTCGAGGCCCATGGGTCGTTGAGGCGCCAGCCGCGTGAGCCGTTGCGCCATTCGGCGGTATAAAGCTTCAATCCCGAGATCGGGTATTCCGCCATCATGTTGCGAAACCGGTCGAGGCCCGCCTCTTCGTCGCGCGGGTCGAACGAGCCGCACAACAGAAAACGGTCGGGATACTTTTGTTTGACGACGGCGTTTTGGATGTGCGTGTTGAAGCCGTTCTTGTAGAATTCGTGGAGATAAGTCGAGTTGAGGATCGCCATATCGACATAGCCGGTCCGGAACAGGTCGTCGACCAGCGCCTCTTCGCCGTAATGGCAGAACTTCTCGAACGGCCAGACCGCCTCGGCCGGGCTCAGCGCGCCATGATAGGCGTGAAAGCACTTGATCCAGCTTTCGCCATGCTTCGTCTGCCAGTTCTCGGGACGAGCGTCCCAAAAATGCATATGGCCGTCGATGACGAAAACATCGTGCCCGTCATGCCGGTACATGTCCCCCTCCCTTTTCGAAACCATCGAGCCGCCGCAATGTCATCAGCGCGCGGCAGAACGAGCCGTTCGCCTCGAGAGCAATGCGGACGGTGCGGGCGTTCTCGTAATGCGCGGCAAAGCGCTCCGGCGTGAACGGGGTGCCGTCGATATCGACGACGAGTGGTGCGGTGGGTCGGCAATCGAGGCCGAGCTCGGCGCGCCGCTCCAGATAGCGACGCAGCACGGCGGCGCCGCCGAGCCGTGACTTGTCGCCGATCATGATCGCCTCGTCGGCGACCCTCACCTCGTCGAGGCGCAGTGCGCAAATCGTTGCAGCGTCGCAGCCGGCGGCCCGCAATTCCTGCAATAGCCGCTGCTGGCGAACGAGGAACCCTTTGCGCAAAAAGGTCAGCCGCAGCGCCGCGAGCCCGCCCGCCGCCTCGGCCGGAAAAGCCTCGGCAAAGGGGCGGCCGGCATTGACCGCCGCCTCGATCTCGGCCGCGGCGCAGTGGTCGCCGAGCGAAACGGTAACCCGCCGAACGCCCGGGACCGCGAGCAGCGCGCGTCGCACGTCGTCGGCCATCAGATAGGCGAAATTGACCGCGCACCAGCTCGTCGGCAATTGCAATGCCACCTCGGCCTCGCCCGCAACAAGCCGCAGCGACTTGATAAAGCCTAAATCGAGGACCGACTCGTCCAATTCCGGGTCGAGCACCTGAGCCAAGCGCGCGATCACGGCCGTCCCGTCATAACCGGCCGGAAACTCGCACGGCGGCTGGGCGCGCTCGGTCATCGCTGCCCGTTATAAATCACCCCGGCTGCCCCGCCGCAACAAATCGGCTCGCGCCGCCAGTCTTGTTTTGACGCGGGCGGCGGTGCACGCTCTTTCCGCCATGACGATCGAGATGTCCGGCCTTTCCGGCGACGACAGCGTTTTGCCGGCCGACGATCGCGCGGTGCTGGATCGGGCGCGGGCGCTGATGCCGCGCCTCTCCGGGCGCACGGCTGCAGCGGTCGCGGCGCGCAGATTGCCGGCGGAGACGATCGCCGAGTACCACGCCGCCGGCATCTTGCGCATTCTTCAGCCGCGACGCTTTGGCGGCATGCAGGGCCGGTTCAGTCTGTTCTCGCGGATCGTCGAGGAATTGACCTATGGCTGCGCCTCCTCGGCCTGGGTCTATGCAGTCCTTGCCGAGCATCAGTGGATCATCGCGCAATACCCCGAGCAGGCGCAGGTCGATGTCTGGAGCGCGGACCCGCTCGCGGTGGCCGCCTCCTCATTGGCACCGCGCGCCGCGGCAAAGCCCGTCGCCGGCGGCTGGCGATTGAGCGGGCGCTTTCCGTTTTCGAGCGGCTGCGACTTTGCGCAATGGGCGATCCTCGGCGCCTTTCTCGGTGAAATGGGCGACCCGCATTCGATCGCCTATCTGCTGGTGCCGTTCGCCGATA
>DASXAM010000296.1:0-4908 GCA_036404275.1 Allostellaceae bacterium | reverse complement strand
CGCGGGTGCGGAATCGAACGAGTCGGCGTTCAAATTCGCACGCTATTACTGGAAGGTCAAAGGCCGGCCGGAGAAGACCAAGATCATCTCGCGCATCCATGCTTATCACGGCGTGACGATGGCGGCGATGAGCGCCACCGGGATGGCCGCCTATCACAAGATGTTCGGGCCGCTGGTGCCGGGCTTTGTGCAGGTGGCGCCGCCCTACGCCTATCGCTGGGCCGGCAACGCGGAGCCGGGTGCGGGTGCGGCCGAAGCGGTCGAAAAGGCGATCCTGGCCGAGGGCGCCGACACAGTTGCCGCGGTCATCGCCGAGCCGGTCATGGGCGCCGGCGGGGTCATTGTGCCGCCGCCCTCCTATTTTCCGGCGTTGCGCGAAATCTGCAACCGGTACCATGTGCTGTTGATCGCCGACGAGGTGATCACCGGCTTTGGCCGCACCGGCAAATGGTTCGCGCTCGGCCATTGGGGGGTCGAGCCCGACCTCGTCTCCTTTGCCAAGGGGGTGACGAGCGGCTATCTGCCGTTGGGCGGCGTCATCGCCACAAAGCGGGTGCACGAGGCCATCGAGAGCGCGCCCGCCGACCGCAAATTCATGCATGCGGCGACCTATTCGGGGCACCCGGTGTGCTGCGCGGTGGGTCTGCGCAATGTCGAGATCATGGAGGAGGAAGGGCTGCCCGAGCGCGCCGCGGTGATGGGCAGGCGGCTCCTCGCCGGTCTCGAAGGGCTGCGCGATTTGGCCGTTGTCGGCGAGGTGCGCGGCCTCGGCATGATGTGCGGGGTCGAATTGGTCGCCGATCGCGGCACCAAGGCGCCGGCCATCGGCCTCGGCGCGCGCGTCACTCGCGAGGCGATCGCCCGCGGCCTGTTGCCGCGCATCCGCGCCGGCGGCGCCGACCCGGCGGTCGGCGACACGATCTGCCTCGCGCCGCCGCTCTCGACGCCGCCCGAAACCCTCGACCGCATCCCCGAAATCCTGCGCGCCGCCATCACCGCCGCCACCCGGTAGGCGCCGCCGGCGACCAGGGCTGCGGACCGCCGGATTGCCGCTATCGATCGCTACGACAACGCAATCGGCCCGGGTCACCGGCTTTTGGCGGAGTCGACGGCGTAAGAACATGCTGCGGTTCTTAAATTGCATCGGGTCAGATCCGGCACTATAAAGTGCTGGCCTGATGTTGGCATAGGGGACGCCAAAGCTTACGGTTAGCTGAATATGGCGCGGCAGTAGTCGGAAGCCTGTGCCGGCAGGGAATAAAGGCGCCCGCGAAATGTCACATTAGCGAGGTGCGCAGCCTTGATGCAGGGCGCGGTTGCAGCGCGAGGGAGGACGCGGCATGCGGATTGAAAATCGGACAAGTCGGACGGTGTGGGTCGGCCTCTATGACCTGAATGACCATGTTTACGCGCGCACGAGGCTTCCCGGGATGACGCGCGAACCGCTCAATTCCGGAACGATCGGCACCTTCACGCCAACGGCCGACAAGCAACAGATTGTGTTTTGGACAAACATGAGGTTGGGCCGCCAGTTGACGACGCCCAAGGAAGTGTTGACGACCGAGGCGGCGATTGCCGAAGATTCTGCCGGCTTCTATGTCTATAATCATTTGGGCCCGCCGACAGCGGCCGACAGGAACGTTGCAATCGGTCCTTCCGCTCCTGCGGCAACTCCCGCTCCTGCGGCAACTCCCGCTCCTGCGGCGACACCCGTGCCCGCCTCACCCACGGTCACGACGGGGTCTGCCGATCCGGCGGTAATACCCGCGGTTACAGTGGTTGCGCCCGCGATCCCGACTACGGGAACAATAGCCTCGGGCATACCTCTCGGTCCATCCGTGACCCTTGGGCCAAATTCTCCGGTCGCCGTCAGAGGTGCCAAGGACTCGATCTTCAACTCCCGAAGCTTCAATACGGAGGTCATGAGCTTTGAGTTTTGGCTCCGGGAGCGAGCAGGGCTGACAGACAAAGATGACATACGAGCAGCAGTCTTTACCGGCCTGCTGGCAGTCGCTAAGGCGCCGACCGCGAAAGATCGGGTTTTGCTGGATTGGCTGGCTCTCCAAGTAAAGCAAACCCGCATCGAGGCCGCGCGATTGGCACTGGCGGAATACGATCGATGGAACCACGATCCTTGGAGCTATCAGCCGCCGGCGGGTTATGACTTTCCTGCGTACACCATTATGCCAAGTAGATCACACGTATGGCTGACCAGCACGCCCAGCCCTCCGGTCCTTGCCAACGTGTCATGGCAAAGCTACCTGGCTGACATCCTATCGGAGGGTGGCTGGAGCGCATTGAATAATCCTGCGCTCAAGGAATGGCAAAGGAAACCAACCCTGGAGGGTGTTATTGGCTTCCCGGTATTTGGTGTCGTTCGAGCGTACGACAAGCTCTATGGTACGGATGAAGGGGTACGGACTTTAACAAATACGACGAGAAATTTGATCAATCAGAGCTACAACGTCTTCAGCGGCATCGCCAGCGAGGCCGCGATGGTAGGAATCGCGCAGGTTGAAGCCCTCAAAATACTGCAGCTTTCCCGACTATCTCCGTATATGCAAAGGGAATTAAGTATCCAGACAAGAAAACTTCGAGCTCTTGTTAAAAGGGCAAAGGAATTGCGGTCTGCGTCTACGTCATCGGGGTTTTCTGCAGAATTCTTGGAGGATCTTTCTGCGCAAAGCGCTGAGGAAATCCAGGCTTTACGAGCGGTAATAGGAAGGTTTATATCGGGAGCGGTCCTTGATACCTTTGTTTGCGCGTTTGTGTTGACTATCGCGCTTCAAGCACTCGTCGCCGAAGCAATATCCGTGGATACTAAGCTCAAACTGCGGGGAAAATTAGCCGAGGCCCTCGTAGAGCAACAACGGGCGCCTCTTCCCGATTTGCGAGAGTTGCTGTATCATGATATAAAGGGCGAGATCGTATTGTATGCTCCGGATTACCAGCCCACCGATCCTGTCGAACTGGAGCGGATGATGGGAGGTCAGGAAGTTTACCGAGCTTTCCTTCTCGCCACGATCGCATAGAATATCGCATCCGCACATCGCCCGGGGTTTTGCAAACGGCGCTCGGTGAGGGGGCTTTGATGGTGAGTGCTGGAGCCCGGGCCGGGTGCCATGCCCGGCTGATGCTGGTGGCCGGCCTGCTGCTGACCGGCGGTGCATTGTCAACGCCCGCTCCGGCGGCCTCGCTTTCGCCCGAGACGAAGGCGCGGGTCGAAGCGCTCGAGCCGGCGCTCGAAGCTTATGTGAAAAAAGGCATGGCGGCGTTCGATGTGCCGGGGGCGGCGGTCGGGATCGTCGCCGATGACCGGCTGATATACGCCAAAGGCTTCGGGATGCGTCGTAAGGGCGGGGCCGACCCGGTCGATGCCGGGACCGTGTTCCAGATCGGGTCGACGACCAAGGCGTTTCTCGCGACGGCGCTGGCGATCGCGGTCGATCGCGGCAAGCTCGAATGGAACGATCGGGTCATCGACCGCGATCCGGGCTTTGTCCTGAGGGACCCTTGGGTCACCCGCGAATTCCGCATCTACGACCTCTTGGCGCAGCGCTCGGGCCTGCCCCCTTACGCCAACGATTCTCTCGGGGCATTCGGCTTTGATGCCGCAAAGCTCATGCATTCGCTGCGCTTTGTCGCGCCGCAGACCAGCTTTCGCAGCACCTTCACCTATACCAACATCACCCATCTCTTCGCCGGGCAGATCGAGGCGCAGGCGCTCGGCGCGCCCGATTGGCCGAGCCTGGCGCGGCGCGAAATCCTCGAGCCGCTCGGCATGCACGACACGAGCTTCACCCCCGAGGCGATCGAGCACGCGCCCGACCATGCCACCGGCCATCGCTGGACGCCCAAAGGCACGGTCGAAATCCCGTTCGATTTCGCCGATCCCTATGTGTTTGGGCCGGCCGGCGACATCAATTCGACAATCGAGGATTGCGCGCGCTGGCTGCGGCTGCAATTGGCCGACGGGGTGTTCGACGGGCATCGGCTGGTCTCGGTGAAAAACCTCGCCATCACCCGCACGCCAAATGTCGCGATCGGCGAGACCGTCGCCTATGCAATGGGCTGGATCGTCAACTCGACGCCGAACGGGCGCGTCGTCTGGCATAACGGCGGCACCGGCGGGTTCGGTGCGTTGATCGGTTTTGCGCCGGCGCAGCATGTCGGCGTCGTCGTCTTGACCAACGAGCAAAACCGCGGCTTCCCGGACGGCGTCGGGCTTTGGGTGCTCGACCGGCTCCTCGGCAACCCCGAAACCGATCATGTGCAGCAGGCGCTCGGCCGTGTCACTGCCGCAGCCGCCGAGGAAACCGTCGTCTTCGAGCGTCCGGGCACACCGCGGCCGCCGCCCGATCTCATCTCTTTAGCCGGCGATTATACGAACGAGGAGATGGGTGCTGCAGCGCTCGCGGTCGAGAAGGACGACCTGGTGGCGACCCTGAAGGAAACCGGCGCGCGGCTTCGTCTCGAACCCTTCGACGGCGATGTCTTCACGCTGCGCTTGGTGCCCGAGGGCCGGTTTGCCGGCATCGCCGCCACGCTCGGCGATAAGCCACTCGGTTTTGCCGATTTTGCGGCCGGCGGTCGCGGCCGACTGACCCGGCTGCGTACGATAATCGACGGCCAAGCCTATCTCTGGCGTAAAAAGTCTGGCAGTGCGGATGCCCAATAAGACAGGACCTCGGCGCCATTCCACAATCGTTTGCGGGCTCGACATGTTATTCTGCGCTGGTCCGCCGTCACTGGCGCGCGGACGTGGCGGCGGCGCGAGGTTCGCGGCATGCGGGCGGAGGGGTGGTTTTATCGGCTGATGGTGGTGCTCGCCGGGCTGACCTTGGCGCTCGTCATCGCCTATCTGATCGTAGCGCAGGAGAACCGCACGGTCCAGGCCGAGGTCAACCG
>DASXAM010000295.1:0-5025 GCA_036404275.1 Allostellaceae bacterium | reverse complement strand
TGGATCGTTAGCCAGGGCAAGCACCCAGGCCTTTGCCAGATGCGCCATCGCGCAGCCGGGTGCGGTTTCGCGCGCCTTGTCGAGTAGGCCGATCGCATCGCCGTGAACGAGGGTGAATGCACGCACGGCCTCGTCATATGCGGCGACAGCCGCGGCGGTCGCGCCGGAAAGGTCGTGGCCTTGCGCGTCCTTGATCATGGCTCTCCCCATCGGTGCAAAGCGCCGGCCGTATGGTCGGGCATGCGCTCTTCGTGTTCAAATCAAAGTTTGGGCGGCAGCCGGCGACGCAAGTCGAGGTGATATCGCGTTGCAGATAATCGATCAGTGGTTTGACAGATGCGTGCCGATATTCTCGGGCGGGGTCAAAAACGGGAGTCTTCGTCAGACCGCGTGCAATCGCGCGCCTGTGGAATGCGATAGGATATGGGGATATGTCGAAGCGGCGCTTCGGCGCTTAGTCGGGCTGGTCCTCTGCTCCTCAGTGATGGCCGCTCCGGCCGTGGCCGCGTCCGACCAGACGGCGGCTGCGATCCGCGCTGCGCTCGTACAATGGACCGCCGCCTTCAACAAACGCGATACCACCGCGATCTGCGACCTTTTCTCCCGGGATTTGCGCTACGACTTTCGCGGTCTGCCGGAGCAGAACTTTCGCGACATTTGCAACCGCCTCAACCGCGCCCTCGCCGACCCGGCGATGCGCCTGCATTATGCCTTCGACATCAAAGAGATCTTGGTCTCGAACGAGCTTGCCGTGGTGCGGCTCACCTGGCACGTAACCACCTCGCGCCCGGGCCGGCCCGACATCGATACTGTCGAGCCGGGGATGGACATCTTTCGCCGTCAGCCCGACGGGACCTGGAAGATCATCCGTTATCTCGCCTATGAGGAGCCGCCGCGACAGCGGTAAGCCAAGGCGGCGATCACTGCCGTTCCGAGCGTTCCAGCCCGCGCAAATCCATCGACCAGGGCAGGGCTGAACGGCACCAACCCTGCCGCGTGGGAGCGAGCTCGGCGCGGCGGTCGAGCATGCCGACCCGCAGTCCATAGGAATGCGGGTTGGGACCGGGTGCGGTGGCCCAAAGCGGGGTGCCGCAATCCGGGCAGAAGGCGTGCGCGCGTTTGTTTCCGCTCTCCGCCGTCTTGACGTAGATCTTCGGGGTGCCGCGGGTCAGCATGAAGGTGCCGGGGAGGCTTGCGACGTTGACGCGAAAGGCCGAGCCCGACAGCGTTTGGCAATCGGTGCAGTGGCAAATCCTGACCTGCGCTGGATCGATCTCCGCCTCGAAACCGATCGCTCCGCAATGACAGCGCCCGGTGACCTTCATCGCTTCCCTCTTTGTCAAAACATGCCGAGGCCGAGGATGCCGTCGGTGGGGTCCATGCCGGCGACGACACGACGGCCTATCAGCTCGCGCAAGGTTTCGCTGGTGCCGCCGCCGAGCGTGCCGTAGCGGGCGCCCCGGTAAAAGCGCGACACCGGGAATTCGTCGGTAAAGCCGTAGCCGCCATGCACCTGGATCGCCTCGCTGGTCACGCGCAGCGCCATCTCGTTGACCGTGACCTTGGCGACGGCCGCCAATAGCGGGTCGGGGAACGGGTCGGCGCTCAGGCAGGCGCGGTAGAGGACCGAGCGGCTCGCTTCGATGTCGCGGTACATCTCGGCGATCTTCCAGCGCATGCCCTGGAAATCCCCGATCGCGCGGCCAAAGGCGCGGCGCTCCTTGATGTATTTGACCGCCTCTTCGAGCGCCCCTTCGGCGAGGCCCAAAGAGATGCTCGGGTTCAGGCAGCGCTGGGTGTTGAAGGCGGAGAGGAGCTTGCGGAACCCATCCTCGAGCACGAGGTTTTCGGGCGGCAATTCGCAATCTTCAAAGCGGATTTCATGCAGGTTTTCGCCGCCCATCGTGTGATAGGTGCCGGTCACCGAAAACCCGGGTGTGCCCTTCTCGACCAGCACGCAGCCGATGCCCGCGCGCCCCGGCTGCTTGTCGATGCGGGTGAAGACGACAAACATGCCGGCCTCCTCGGCGCGGCTGATCAGGGTTTTGACGCCGTTGAGCTTGAGCCGGTTGCCGACCCGGTCGACATTGGTCTTGTAATTGGCGACATCGGTGCCGGCGTCCGGCTCGGTCATGCAGATCGCCAGGATGCATTCGCCGCTGACCACCGCCGGGAGGATGCGCCGTTTGATCGGCTCCGGGGCATAGGTCGCGATGATCCGGGTCTGCACCCCGACCTCGCCCAACACCGCCATCGCCGTCACATAGCAGACCTTGGCGATCTCCTCGAGCACCAGCGCCGTGTCGAGCACCGGCAGGCCGAGCCCACCATATTCTTCGGGCACCGCCATGCCGAGCACGCCCAACTCGGCAAGCTTTTTCATGTTTTCCCAAGGAAAGACGCCGTTCATGTATTCCCCGGCGCGGGCGCGAAACTCACCTTGCGCCAGTTCGCGCACGGTCTGCACAAACCGCCGCTGCTCTTCGGATAAGGTTTGGAACACGAATTTCTTCCTCGTTGCGCCTCAGCGTTCTCGTTTACGCTCTCGCGCACTTGTCATCGTAATCCTGGGCGGCTGACAACACCAGAAGCACCGGCCGTATGGCGGCTTTGACCATCGCCGCTGCAAAGGTGGGTCAATCCACCGCGCACGTTTTCAAAGCAGACCCAGATCGCGCAGGCTGGTGTGGCGGTTCTTGCCGATGATGACGTGGTCGTGCAGGGTGACGCCGAGCGGTGAGGCGGCTTTTTTGATGTCCTGGGTGACGGCGATGTCGGCCTTCGACGGGGTCGGATCGCCCGACGGGTGGTTGTGCACCAGGATCAGCGCCGAAGCTTCCAATTCGAGCGCGCGCTTGACGACCTCGCGCGGGTAGACCGGGGTATGGTCGATCGTGCCGCGCTGCTGGCGCTCATGCTTTAGCAGAACATTTTTGCGGTCGAGAAAAAGGATGTGGAATTCCTCGACCTTGTTGTGCGCGATCTGGGCGGTGCAATAGTCGATCAGCTTGTCCCAGGAATTGATCACCGGCTGCTCTTGCAGCTCGGCGCGCATCAGCCTGAGCGCCGCCTCGCGCACCGATTTGACCGCGGCAATGCCGGCGAGGTTGAGCCCAGCTTGGGCGAGCGCTTCGGGCTCGGCGCTCATCGTCTCGGCAAAGCCGCCGAAATGGGCCAGCACCGACTTTGCCAAGGGCTTTACATCACCGCGCTGCTGGGCGGCGAACAGAATCATTTCGAGCAGTTCGTAATCGGGGAGCTTTTCGGCGCCGGCGTCGAGGAGGCGCTGACGCAGCCGGTTGCGGTGACCGTAATAATGCGGCTGGGCAGGTGCGCCTTCACCAAATTGGTGGCTGTTGCTGCCATAGCGCACCGGGGCCGGATACGCCACCGACCTGCCGCCTTCGGGCCCGGTGCCGTCGGTGCCGTAAACGTCTCGGCACAGCGACCGCACACGTTCGCCGTCGCCCACGTCAAACAACCACACCCGCCGGACCGGATCCCAATCCCCGCCGAGACTGCGGGCCCGTGCCGGGAAATTGGGATGGAACGGGCTGGCAACGATGAGGCGGCCGTCCTCTTCAACAATCGACAGCGGCATCGAATGCCCGTTTGCAACATGCCGATCGCCGAGATTTGCACCGGAAACGTCAAAATTACGTCTTATTCACGCGACCGCGTGCCGAGCCGGGAGAGGGCGCCGCCGGCCATCCGCGCCGGCTCGTCAGCATCGAAGGCGGCGACGAAGGCGTCGATGCCGCGCTCGATCGCCGCACCGACCGGCAGCTCCTCCCAATCGAGGATCAGCGCCTTCTGGATCCGAATGGCTTGCGACCCGGCCGCGAGGATCGGGCGGGCAAATTCCTCGACCGCGGCATCGATCTGGTCCGCTGGCGCCACTTTATCGACCAATCCCCAGAGGAGCGCTTCGGCGGCGTCGATCGGTTCGCCGGTCAACAGCAGCCGGCGGGCGCGGCCGGCGCCGACAAGCCGGGGCAGCAAGGCGGCCTCGACCACCGAAGGGATGCCGATCGCGACCTCGGGCATGCCGAAACGCGAGCGCTCGCTCGCCACCCGCAGGTCGCAGGCGGCAGCGAGCTCGAGGCCGGCGCCGAGCGCCCAGCCATCGATGCGGGCGATGACCGGCACCGGCAGACGGCGCATCGCCTCGCAACAGCGGTGGACGAGGGTGATAAAGCGCCGCGCCGATTTGTGGTCGAGCGCTGCGATTTCGCCGATATCGGCGCCGCCGACAAAAGCCCGGCCGCCGGCGCCGGTCAGCACCGCCAGCCGCAATTCGGGGTCGGCGGCAAGCCGCTCCATGCCGGTGACAATCTCGTTCATCAGCGCCGAATTGAGGCTGTTGAGCTTGGCCCTGTTGTCGATCATCAGCCGGGCGATGCGGCCGCCCTCGGGGCAGGGCCGCAGCTCAATGATAAAGCGATTGGCGCCGGTCATCGGTTCGAGCGGCCGCAGTCGTGGCCGGCGAGAGGGCTGCTTGCCCCGACCCCGTCGCGTGGCGGCGGCACGGTGCTCACATTGCATTCTCCTCGGCGGCGCGGCCGTCCTTGCGAGCCGCCGGCTTTATCGCATAATGCCTTGGGATCGCGGAGGAGGCGAGGGTGGACACGATCGAGAATGCCGTCCGGTTGCGCGAAATCTACGGCGAGCCGCACGAACGCGCGGTCAAAAAGCAGCTGAGCCGGCTCGACAAGCATGCGCGCAATTTTATCGCGCTGTCGCCGTTTCTGGTGATCGCCTCATCCGATCCATCGGGCCGCTGCGACGCTTCGCCAAAGGGCGACGCGCCGGGCTTTGTCAGAGTCATCGACGACCGGACCTTGCTGATCCCCGACCGGCTCGGCAACAATCGCACCGATACGCTCGACAATCTGCTCGCGCGGCCTGGCGTCGGGCTCATATTTTTCGTCCCCGGCATCAACGAAACGTTACGCGTCAACGGCCGCGCCAGTGTTACGGTCGATCCCGAATTGCTCGAGCCGCTCGCAGTCCACGGCAAGATAC
>DASXAM010000294.1:0-2090 GCA_036404275.1 Allostellaceae bacterium | reverse complement strand
GCGGGCGCCGGCATCGCGCATCATCTGCACGATCTTCACTGACGTCGTGCCGCGTACGATCGAATCGTCGATCAGCACAATGCGCTTGCCGTTGACCACGGCGCGATTGGCGCTGTGCTTCAGTCGCACGCCGAGCTGGCGAATGTGCTGCGACGGCTCGATGAAGGTGCGCCCGACATAATGGTTGCGGATGATGCCGAGCTCGTAGGGGATGCCGGACTCCTGGGCATAGCCGATGGCGGCCGGCACGCCGGAATCGGGGACCGGGATGACGACGTCGGCGGCGGCCGGCGCCTCGCGGGCGAGCTCGACGCCGCAGGTCTTGCGCACGTCGTAGACGCTGCGCCCGCCGACGATCGAATCCGGCCGCGAGAAGTAGATGTATTCGAAGATGCAGGGCCGCGGCGGCAACTGGCCGAACGGCTTCTCCGAATGAAAGCCTTCCTCGTCGAACACGACGACTTCGCCGTTCTCGACGTCGCGCACGTACTGGGCGCCGATGATGTCGAGCGCGCAGGTTTCGGAGGCGAGGATCGGACAGCCGTCGAGCTTGCCGATCACCAGCGGCCGGATGCCGAGCGGATCGCGCGCGCCGACCAGCTTCTTGTTGGTCAGGCCGACGAAGGCATAGGAGCCTTCGAGCATCTGCAGGCCTTCGATGAAGCGGTTGATGAAGCGATTGCGGTGCGAGCGCGCGACCAGGTGCAGGATCACCTCGGTGTCGCTGGTCGACTGCATCATGGCGCCGTCGCGCACCAGCTGGCGGCGCAAGGTCAGCCCGTTGGTCAGGTTGCCGTTATGACCGACGGCAAAGCCGCCGGCATTGAGCTCGGCGAACAGCGGCTGCACGTTGCGCAGGATTGTTTCGCCGGTGGTCGAATAGCGCACATGGCCGACCGCGGCGGTGCCCGGCAGCCGGTCGATCACCTCGCGCCGCGAGAAGATGTCGCCGACGAGGCCGAGCCGGCGCTCGAGGTGGAAGCGCGTGCCGTCGAACGAGACGATGCCGGCGGCCTCCTGGCCGCGGTGCTGCAGGGCGTGCAGGCCGAGCGCCGTAATGGCGGCAGCGTCGGGATGGCCGAAAATGCCGAAGACGCCGCATTCCTCGCGCAGCCGGTCGCCGTCAAGGTCGAGGAGGGCAGGTTCGGTCATGGTCAAAATCGGCCCTCCGTTCGGCTTTAGCCCGCCCGGCCGGCGGGCGGGTTCGATGCCCCGTGCTGCTGATTCGGCGCCGCCTCCTGCGGCTCGCCGCGCTCTTCGCCCTTATTGCTCTTGTACTTGAGATATAGGGCTTCGAGATCGGGAGACATAGACCGCAGCCGTTCGGCCGTATCGGCCAAAAACACCCTGGATTTGGCATTTGCGACCCAGGCCGGCTGCGATTTGGCCGGCACCAGCCAGTCGAAAAAGGCAAACGCCACCACCACGATGATCAGTCCGCGGGCTAGCCCGAACACAAAGCCGAGCGTGCGGTCGAGCGCGCCGACCCGACTGTCGAGCACCGCGTCGGAGATGCGCACCGTAATCACCGAGACGATAAGCAGGGTGACCAGGAACACGCCGCCGATTACGGCCCCTTTGGCGATGAGATCGCTATTGAAGTAGGCAGTCGCGGCCGGCAGCAGCTTGCTGTAGGCGTAAAGCGTCGCGCCGGCGGCCAGGATCCAGGCCGTGATCGACAAAACTTCGCGCATGAAGCCGCGGACCATCGCCAGCAGCCCGGAAACCAGCATCACGGCGAGAAGCACGATGTCGAGGAGCGTGATCATTTCTGACGGTTGCCCACTGATCCCTCTGGCGACGGGGCGTGTATAGCGAGGCGCCGGGGTGCCGTCACCCGCCTTCTCTCTTGTTCACCGATCGTCGCGCAAAAAGGTTAGGAATCGCCCCGCTTTTCGGTTTGTCGGCGTTAACCTCGCCGCGGTTCAAAGCCTTTCATTCCGCAGCGACGCCGCGACCGCGCTCGATGTGGCGCGGCCCATCGCCGCGTGCGGCGATCTCGGAAACCAGATTCACCAACATTCCGACGGTCGTGAGTGAAAGACCGGTTTCCGGGATTTCGCCGCGCGCCGCCTCGGGAACAACGGCCC
>DASXAM010000293.1:0-37169 GCA_036404275.1 Allostellaceae bacterium | reverse complement strand
GGCGCAGGCGATCGAGGCCGAAGGCTATGACGGCATCGTTGCGATGGAAAACAAGCACGACCCTTTTCTGGCCTTGGCGGTGGCTGGAGCGGCGACGCAGCGGGTCGAATTGCACACCGGTGTCGCCATCGCCTTTGCCCGCACGCCGATGGCGGTCGCGGAAGTCGGCTGGGACCTTGCCGGCTCGACCGGCGGGCGCTTTGTCGTTGGCCTCGGCTCGCAGGTTCGCGCTCATAACGAGCGGCGCTTTTCGGTGCCGTGGACCCCGCCGGCGCCGCGCATGCGTGAATATGTGCGGGTGTTGCGGGCAATCTGGCAGTGCTGGAAAACCGGCGAACGGCCTCAATTCGAAGGTGAGCACTACCGTTTCACCTTGATGACTCCGAACTTCGCGCCCGAGCCGATCGACGCGCCGCCGCCGGCGGTAATGATTGCCGCGGTCGGGTCGGCGATGCTCCGGGTCGCGGCCGAGGAATGTGACGGCGTCAAATTGCACGGCTTTTGCACCCGCAAATATCTGACCGACGAAATCATGCCGCGCCTCCGAGCCGGGCTCGCCAAATCCGGCCGTGCGCGCTCGGAATACGAAATCTCGGGCGGCGGCTTTCTCGCCACCGGACCCGACGACGAAACGGTAGACCGACGTTTCGAATGGGTGCGCCAGCGGGTTGCGTTTTACGGCTCGACCCCAGCCTACTACCCGGTGCTGGCAGTGCACGGCCAGGAAGATCTCGGCGGCAAGCTCAATGCCCTCGCGCGCCAAGGAAAATGGGCGGAAATGGCAAAGGAAGTGCCCGACGACGTGGCCCGCCTCTTTGCCGCGGTGGGCCGCCACGACCAGATCGTCGCCGCGATCGGCGCGCGCTTTGGCGGCCTCGTCGATACCCTGACCTTGCGCGGCGACGGGGCCGGCGAGGTGCCGCCCGATCTCGTTCAGGACATCCGCCGCCTGCCGCACGAGTTCCGCGGCTTCGCCGCGTCCAAACGCGATACCTAGTGTGCGACGCCGCTGCCTATTACGCGAGGCCGAGCCGCGCAGTCGGCTCGCGATCTCATGGCTGCAACCCGATCCGGGATAGAATTACACAGGTAGGAGAACGCGATGAAAACACTCACCTTTCGCAGATTGCGATCGGCAGTTGCGCGAGCGCCGAGCGCAATTACGTAACCGGCGACGGGAACAAGGGCGGCGATGACCCTCGGGCGCATCATCGGCTGGGTTTTCTTTCTCGCCGGGCTCAGCGTGCTGCTGCGCGACGCGCTGGTGTGGCTCGATACCGGGCACTGGGCGCCGCTCGCGCTCGGTCAATTATGGTACGATTTCGACCGGTCGAGCCTCAATTTGGTGCAGGCCGTCGTCCAGCGTTACCTGCACCCTTATGTGTGGAACCCGGTGATCGTCGGCCTGTTGCTGTGCTGGGCTTTTGCCGTGCTGATCGTTCTTGGCGCGTTGATCCTGCTCTTATCCTACCGCCTGGCGCGCCGTCGCCGGACTTTCCATCGCACGATCGAACGGTCCCGGTTATGAGCAAGGCAGCGGGCCTGCCACAGCAGCTCGGCCTCCGTGAACATCAAACGACGGCGAAATGCAAGCGGGCTCTGCACCAGCAGCAGCGCCTTCAATTTCTCAATTAGCGTCGTGATAAACTGTTCCCCTTGATTACCTGCTCCACGGCATCCCGCTCGGCCATTGAAGCCGTCAGGCGATCGCATCAATGTAGTCCGGAGGTCCAATGGAGAGGATATGTTGCGCAGGCTGATAATGGCGGCTTTGGCCGCATTCCTTTCGCTTTCGATGGTCGCCGTTGCCCAACAAAGCCGGTTCGCCGGCGCTGCCGACGCGAAGGCGATGCTCGAACGGGCCATCGCCGCCGTTAAGGCCGACAAGGCCAAGGCGTTCCAGATGTTCGACAACGGCCAGGGCGGCTTTCGCGACCGCGACCTCTTCCCGTTCTGCTTCGACGTTTCGACCGGCAAGGTTGCGGCAACCCCGCTGAAAGGGTTTGTGGGCAAGGATATGAGCGGCTTCCGAGACGCGAAGGGCCAGCCCTACGGCCAGCAGCTCATCGACGCGGCGAAGGAAGGCGAGACCAACGAAGTCAGCTACATGTTCCCGCGTCCGGGCGCCGACCATACCCCGGTGGCGAAGGTGGCCTTTGTCGCGCGGGTCGGCGAGATCGGCTGCGCGGTCGGTTATTACAAATAGGAGAGCCCGCCGATCGGGTGCCGTCGGAAGCGCAGAAAACAAGGGGCGCGCCCGGCGGCGCGGGCCTTGGCTTCATAGCGGGTCGCGGGCCAGTCGGAGGGGCGCTCGCGCCAATCGGCCGCGCGGCGGGCAGTCCATTCGAACGCCGGATGGCGGCACACCAGCTCGAGCATTGCGGCAAGATAATCGCGGTCATCGGTGGCGAGCCGCAATTCCGCGCCGACGGCCATCGTCCGCGCCAGCCCGTCCAAGGTGTCCGCGGAGACGATGCGGCGCTTATGGTGGCGGCGCTTGGGCCATGGGTCGGGGAACAAGATAAACACCCGGCCAAAGGAATCGGGCGGCGAAGCGGCGATCAGGAGCCGCGCATCGTCGTTGAAGATGCGGATATTGGCGAGGCGGCGGCGTTCGATCAAAGCGAGCAGGCGCGCAACGCCGTTCTCGAACACTTCGCAGCCGATAAACCCGATATCGGGGTGCCGCTCGGCTTGGTCGGCGAGATGCTCGCCGCCGCCAAAGCCGATTTCGAGCCAGATTTCACGCGGCGGCCCGGCAAAAGCGGCGCGCGGGTCGAACCCGCCCGCGCACGGCAAGGACACGCTCAGCTGCGGCAGCAGCGTGCCGGTCAGCAGCCTTTGACCTCGGCGCAGCGGCCGGCCTCGGCGGCGCCCATAGACCAGCCGCCGTTCGTCCATCAAAGGCTCAGAAGGTGCGCCGCAGCTCGTCGGCGAGGTCGGTCTTTTCCCAGGAAAAGGCGCCGCTCGGCTCGGGCTCGCGGCCGAAATGGCCGTAGGCGGAGGTGCGGGTATAGATGGGCTTGTTGAGCCCGAGATGGGTACGGATGCCGCGCGGCGACAAATCCATCAGCTCGTTCAAGACATGGGCGAGCTTGTCCTCGTCCACCGCACCCCCGGTGGTGACATAGAAGGAAAGCGGCTTGGCCACGCCGATCGCGTAGGCGACCTGGATCGTGCATTCGTCGGCGAGCCCGGCGGCGACTACATTCTTGGCGAGGTAGCGCGCGGCATAGGCGGCCGAGCGGTCGACCTTGGTCGGGTCCTTGCCGGAAAACGCTCCGCCGCCATGCGGCGCCCAGCCGCCATAGGTGTCGACGATGATCTTGCGGCCGGTGACGCCGGCGTCGCCGTCCGGTCCGCCAATGACAAAGCGCCCAGTTGGATTGACCAGAAAATGCTCCTCGTCGCACATCCACCCTTCGGGCAGCGAACCGAGGACATAAGGACGCACGATCTCGCGCACCTGGCGGTCGTCGATCTCGTCGGCGTGCTGGATCGAGACGACGAGCTTGGCCACGCCCACCGGCTTGCCCTTCACGTAGCGCAACGTGACCTGGCTCTTTGAATCGGGGCCGAGCAGCGGCGTCTCGCCGGCATGGCGCGCCTGCGACAAGGCGCGCAAAATCGCGTGCGCATAAAAGATCGGCGCCGGCATCAGCTCCGGGGTGTCGTTGCAGGCGTAGCCGAACATCATGCCCTGATCGCCGGCCCCCTCATCCTTGTTGCCCGAAGCATCGACGCCGAGCGCGATGTCGGTCGATTGATTGTGGATGTGGCAATCGACCACGGCCCGCTGCCAGTGAAAATTATCCTGTTCGTAGCCGATCTCGCGGATTGCCCGGCGCGCCACCTCGACCAGCCGTCCGCCGGTGATCGCGGCCGGGCCGCGCACCTCGCCCGCCAACACCACGCGGTTGGTGGTGACCAAGGTTTCGACTCCGCAACGCGCCTGCGGCTCGGCCGCGAGAAAGGTGTCGACGATCGCGTCCGAAATGCGATCGCAGATCTTGTCGGGATGGCCCTCCGACACGGATTCGCTGGTAAACACGAAGTCGCGTTTGGCCACGAGACTGCCCTTTCTCGAAAAGATGCGCAAACCGGGTCGGCCGGGGGTTGATGCAGGCTCGCGAGGCGGGCGTCAAGCCGGATTTCGGCCGCCGTCAGCCGCGGCTGACGCCGATCATTTCGCGGCCGGGCGCTCGCCGCCGCCGGCCAGCGCTTTGGCCAGATCGAACAGGCGACGGCGGATCGTCGCATCCTCGATGCGGTAATAAGCCCCGACCAGCTCGATCGTCTCGCGCTTGCGCAACGGGTCGGAATCGAAGGCTTCGGCCGGCGGCTCGGCAAAGCCGGCGGGGATGGCCGGCGCCCGCACCGGGTCCATGTCGTCAAAAAAGAACGAGACTGGAACATCGAGCACTCGGCTCAAATCGTGCAGCCGGCTAGCGCCGATACGGTTCGCGCCGCGCTCGTATTTCTGCACCTGCTGAAAGGTTAAGCCTATCGCCTCGCCGAGTTTTTCCTGACTCAGACCGAGCATGTTGCGACGCAGCCGAACACGCGAGCCGACATGAATGTCGATCGGGTTGGGTTTGTCGCCTTTTTGACGCCCCGGCCGCCGGGTTTGCTGCGTCATCGCCATTCGGTCGGTCGCTTTCTCAATAACAATCTGGCGTATTCATAGAGTACTGGGTCGCATCCGGTCAACACCGGGCTTCAACCTAGAATAAGTCGTTCCGCACAGGCTGCCGCGGGCGCGTGTCAACGCAGCCGAGATGCGACCGGCAGCGCCGCCAGCAGCAACAGCCCGAGCAGCACCCAGTCGCCGGCGCGGGCGTAGAGGGTGGTCTTTACCGGCGCCGGCAACGACACATCGACATGGCCCACGGCGTCGAGGCCGAGCAGGACGCGGACCCGGCCCACCGCATCGACGACCGCGCTCAGCCCGTTGTTGGCGACGCGCACCAGCGGCAATCCTTCTTCAATGGCGCGTGTTCGGGCGATTGCAAAATGCTGGAACGGCCCGGAGCTGCGCCCGTACCAAGCGTCGTTGGTCAGGTTCAAAATCCAGTCCGGCCGGTCTTGCTCATTTACCACCGCACCCGGGAAAATAACCTCGTAGCAGATCAGCGGGGCAAACGGCGGCAGGCCCGTCAGCGCAACCGTCTGGGGACCGGGGCCGGCACTCAGATCGATCCTGCCCGGCGTCAATTTCTTGAAGGGCAGAATATCAGCCAGCGGCATATACTCGCCAAACGGAACGAGGTGCGCTTTGTCATAGCGGGCGACAATCTCGCCTTTGCCGTCGATTGCCTCGAGACTGTTCCACACTTCCTCAACTCGGCCCGGCGGCGGGTTAGCGCGCAAGGCGCCGGTAATCACATAGCCGCCCGGCGGAGCCAGCGCGGCGATCGCACGGCGCGCCGCCATATCGCGGCCGAGAAAGAACGGCGAGGCCGCCTCGGGCCACAGCACCGCAGCAATCGGGTGCGGCGCCGGTGCAGAACTGAGATCGACGAGCCGGTGGAAGTTCATGCCGGCGGCAGCCGGATTCCATTTCAGGCTCTCGGCGATCGAGGGCTGAACGATGCGCAGCCAGATCCCGGTCGGCTGGGTCGGATGGGTGGCGAGCCGACCGGCGCCGAAAGCTGCGGGCACCCCCACCAGAAGCCCTGCCGCGATCACCGGCGCCACCCGACGCGCCGCCGAAATCGGGGTCGCCGATGCGGTCCCGAGCAGCGCCGGTAGCGACGCGGCAAGGATGGTAAGAAGGCCAAGGCCGTAAATACCGATCCAGGCGACGCTCTGCAGCATCGCGCTCGCGCCGGGGAACGCACCGGACCAGACATAGCCGATCAGGTTCCAGGGCAGCCCGGTGAAGAAATGGCCGCGCGCCCATTCGGCAGCGGTCCACGCGATGGCAAAAGCGAAAATCCGCGCGGTCGGCGGCAGGCGCAAGGCGTCGACCGCAAGACGGGTGAAGAGCAGCGCCAGCGCGTAATAAAGCGCAAACACGGCGGGCAAACCGGCAGCGGCAACCGGCACCAGCCACCAATAAGCGGCGATATCGACAAACAGCGCTGCCGCAATCCAATAGAGTCCGGCCAGCAGATAGCCGAAGCCGAACACCCAGCCGAGGCGGAACGAGGCAGCCGGCCCGGCGCATCCTTCATCGAGCCACAACAGCGCCGGAAAGGTGATAAAGATCAGCGGGGTCAGATCGACCGGCGGCAGCGCCGCGGCAGTGACGACACCGAGCAGAAACCCGAGTCCATAGCGCCGTCGCCCGGTGAGGTCGGCGAGGTCGTCGGCGAGGCGGCACAACGGGGTGGCGACGCGGGCGCCCTGTCGGATGCGGGAGACCGAGACCTCAGGCACCGGCGTCCGCGTCCCCGCCGCCTGAACCATTGGCGGTCCGGGCCGGTAAGCCGCGCACCCGCAACCGCGCGATCCGGCGCGGATCGGCATCGAGCACCTCGAACTCGATCCCCGACGGGTGCACGATCACCTCGCCGCGCTGCGGCACCCGCCCGGCCAGCGCCGAGACCAGCCCACCCAGCGTATCGACCTCCTCTTGCTCACCGGTCGGGCGCAGCCGGATGCCTTGCCGGTCCTCAAGCGCTTCGATCGGGATGCGCGCATCGGCGATCAGGGTGCCGTCGCCGCGCTCGATCAGCCGCGGCCCATCGGCCACGTCATGCTCGTCCTCGATCTCGCCAACGATCTCTTCGATCAAATCTTCGATCGTCACCAGCCCGTCGATGCCGCCGAACTCATCGACCACCATGGCGATATGGGTGCGCGCCTGGCGCATCTGTACCAGGAGATCAAGTATCGGCACCGAAGGGGCGACAAACAGCACCTTGCGCAACAGCGGTGCCAGCTTGGTTTCGCGCCGCTCGGCAACCGGCGCCAAGACGTCCTTGGCGTGAATAAAGCCGATCACGTCGTCGGGCGATTCGCGGTAGACCGGAATGCGGGAATGGCCCTGCTCGACGATCGCTTTGACCGCCTCAGCGAAGGGCATCTCGACATCGAGGGCGAAGATATCGACCCGCGGCACCATCACATCGGCGGCCGTGCCGTTATGCACCTTGAGAATGTTTCCGATCAGCATGCGCTCGTGATCGCTGAACGCGTCCGGACCTTCGGCCGGAGGCTCCTCGATCATTTCGTCGATCGTCTCGCGCAGCGCCTCGCCATTGCGCGGCCTTCGGATCAGCCGAAGGATATGGCGCAGCCGCGGAAACAGCCGCTCGTGGTCGGTTTGGCCGCTGCTAGACGGCGGCTCGGGGTCGGTCATCGACGGCGGAACTGCAATTGCCCCATCAGATGGTGTCGCGATAGGGATCCGGGATCCCCAATTTCTCCAATATAGCGGTTTCCAGCGCTTCCATAACGACGGCTTCAGCGGGCGAGGTGTGGTCGTAGCCGAGCAGGTGCAAGACACCGTGCACGGTGAGGTGGGACAAATGGTGCGCCAGCGGCTTCCCTTGCTCGACGGCCTCGCGCGCCACAGTCTCAAAAGCGAGAATGACATCGCCGAGCAGGATCGGTGCTTCGCGCGGGCCGCTTTGGGCGGGCTCCCAGGCGGGAAACGACAGCACGTTGGTCGGCCGGTCGAGGCCGCGCCAGTCACGGTTGAGCCGGCGCTGGCGACGGTCGTCGGTGAGGCTAACGCCGAGCTCGATCGGACCCGAAGGGACTATCGCCGCTGCCGCTAAGCCGCGGTCCAATGCCAGGCCGGCAGCAGCGCGAACCAGCTCTTCGGCGCATGGGCAGGCCCGCCCCCAGCCCGCGTAGGACGAGGTGATGTCGATCGCGACGGTGGGCGGCATCACCCCTCGACGGGACGAGTGCGCGCCTCGTACGCCCGCACGATGCGGGCGACGAGGTCGTGGCGCACGACATCCCGGTCGGTAAAGCGAACAGTCGCGATGCCCTCGACCCCCGCGAGCGTGGCGAGCGCCTCGGCGAGCCCGGACGGGGTGCCGGGTGGCAGATCGACCTGGGTCGGATCGCCGGTCACCACCATCCGCGAGGCTTCACCCAGCCGGGTTAAAAACATCTTCATCTGCACCGGGGTCGTGTTCTGCGCCTCGTCGAGGACGACAAAGGCGCGCGATAGGGTGCGGCCGCGCATAAAGGCGATCGGCGCCACCTCGATCTCGCCGGTGCCCAGCCGTTTCGCCAATTGCTCTGCCGGAAGCATATCGTTCAGCGCGTCGAAGATCGGCCTCAGATAGGGATCGACTTTGTCGCGCAAATCGCCCGGCAAAAAGCCGAGCCGTTCGCCGGCCTCGACCGCCGGGCGCGACAAGATAATCCGCTCGACCCGCCCGGTCATCAACAGATCGACCGCGGCGGCGACGGCGAGGTAGGTCTTGCCGGTGCCGGCCGGTCCCAGCCCGAACACCAGTTCGTTGTCGCGCAGCGCTTTGATGTAGGCGGCCTGGCCTGGGGTGCGCGCGGCGATGCGGCGCTTTCTGGTGCGAAACGCCGCATCTTCGAGCCACAGGCTCAGGCTCTTGTCGCCGAGTTCGGCCTCAGCCAGCCGGATTGCCGCCTCGACCGCCGGCAGATCGATCTCCTGGCCTCGCTTCAAGCGGTCGTAGAGTCGCGAGAGAGCGAGGTGGGCGGCCTCCGCGGCCGAGGCGGGGCCTGAGATGGCAAGTCGGTTGCCGCGGGTCACGACCGAAACTCCCAGCTTGCGCTCGACCTGGTCGAGATGCTGGTCGCGCTCGCCGTAAAGCAGGGGCAGCAGCAGATTGTCGTCGAATTCGAGCTGCAGACGGCCGGCCCCGGGCCCGCCGCCGGCGAGGTCGGAGAGCCCGGTCATGCCGCCAGCCTGCCGGCGAGGCTGTTGGCGCCGGCTGCCGAGATCAGCGCCGGGACGATATCGCCAATCCGTGCGGCACCGGCGTCGAGATGGACGCTTTGCAGAAAGGGGCTGCGCCCGACCAATTGGCCCGGATGCCGACCCGGCTTTTCCAGCAGCACCGGCAAGGTGCGGCCGACACAGGCCGCGTTGAAGGCGCGTTGCTGGCGGCTGAGCATCGTCTGCAGGCGGCGCAGGCGCTCGGCTTTGATTTCGTCCGCAACCTGATGCGGCGCCGCGGCGGCGGGGGTTCCGGGACGCGGCGAATATTTGAACGAGAACGCCTGGGCAAAGCCGATTTCGGCGACGAGATCGAGGGTCGCCCGGAAATCCTCCTCGCTCTCTCCCGGAAAGCCGACGATCAAATCGGTCGACAGCGCGAGATCGGGACGAGCTTCGCGCAAGCGGGCAACGACTTGGCGGTATTCGGCGGCCTTGTAGCGCCGGTTCATCGCCCGCAGCACCCGGTCCGAGCCGCTCTGCACCGGCAGATGCAGAAACGGCATCAGCTTGGGCATGTCGCGATGCGCCGCGACGAGCGCCTCATCGACATCGCGCGGGTGCGAGGTCGTGTAGCGGATGCGGGCGAGACCCTCGATATCGGCGAGCGCACGCACCAGATCGGCCAGCCGCCATTCCCGGCCATCCAAGCCGTGGCCGTGATAGGCGTTGACGTTTTGGCCGAGCAACGTGATCTCACGCGCGCCGCCGCCGACGAGCGCGCGCGCCTCGGCCAGGATCGCGGCGACCGGGCGCGAATATTCGGCACCGCGCGTGTAGGGCACGACACAAAAGGTGCAGAACTTGTCGCAGCCTTCCTGCACCGTGAGAAAGGCGCTGACCCCGGCGGCGGACCGGGCTTCGGGCAGGGTATCGAATTTGGCGTGAAAGCCGGTATCGATCAGCGGGCGGCGCTCCTGCGCCGCGCGCGTCACCATTTCCGGCAGATGGTGGTAGGCTTGCGGGCCAAAGACAAAATCGACATAGGGTGCCCGCGCCAAGATCTCCGCACCCTCCGCCTGGGCGACGCAGCCGGCGACGGCAATCAGCGTCCGGGCGCCCTGTCGTTCCCGGCGCGTCTTGAGATGCCGCAATTGGCCGAGCTCGGAAAAGACTTTTTCAGCCGCTTTTTCGCGGATGTGGCAGGTGTTCAAAATCACCAGATCGGCGTCCTCGGCGGCCTGCGTCCGAGCGTAGCCGAGCGGCGCCAGCAATTCGGCCATGCGCGCCGAATCGTAGACATTCATCTGGCAGCCATAGGTTTTGATGAATACCCGCTTGGTCGGGTCCCGCATCTCGCGCTCCGAGCCGCCCGCTGCAATCATCCGGCTATAGCCTCCGCTGCTCCGCCGCGCACGGGCGGGTCCGGCACGGGCTGCGGCCGGCCGGAAATGGCGGCGGCAACCCCCCCGCAAATTCGGTCGCGGCAATACTGCGCGAGCGCCTTGCGCGACCCGCAATCGACGAGAAACGTCGGCGGGTGAAACTCGACCACGACCTCGACCGTGCCGAGACCCGCCATGCTCCAGATGTGCGGCGCCAAATCGACGGTGCCGTACCAGGCGAAATAGGGGCGGCAGAGACGGCCGAGCGGAATGCCGTCGAGCCGGGTATAGGCGATCGAGACTGGCTGGACCGCGACCGGCGCGGCGGCGCTGCGATCGATCGCGCCGAAGAGAGCGCTCTTGAACGGCAGCACATGGCTGCCGTCGCCGCTCGTCCCCTCCGGAAACAGGATCAGCGCGTCGCCGGCGGCGAGCCGCGCGCCCAGCGCCTCGCGTTGCGACAGCGTGCTGCGGATTTGCCGGTCGACAAAGACACTGCGTTGCAGCTTGGCGAGCCAGCCGAAAAACGGCCAGCCGGCGACTTCCGACTTGGCGACAAAGGACCCGGCGATCAGCGAGCCGAGAACCGAAATATCGGTGTAGGAAATATGGTTCGAGGCGAACAGCGCCGGCCGCTGGGTGGTCGGTGCGCCGATCGTGCGCACCCGAAACCCGAGAATCCGACAACACCAGCGATGATAGACCGCCGGCAAGGTCTTCGCCCATTTCCGACGCAATACCAGACCCAGCCCCTGCACCGGCATCAAGGCGAAAGTGCAGAGAAGATAGAGCGCGAGCCGCGCGATTCTCAGCGTCGATGAGCCCATGCAGGGTCTTTGCACCGCCGCTCGTAATGGCGCGAATACTTGTCGGCAACGAGGTCGGTCTTGACCACGACACAAACGTCGGTGGTGTTGAACTGCTCGTCGATGACCGCACCGTCGCCGACAAAGCCGCCGAGGCGCAGATAGCCCTTGATCAGGGGGGGCAGTGCCGCTCGCGCCCGCGATCCTTCGATCGCATCGGCCAGCAACCGCCGCATGTCGACATAGCGCTGCGGCAATGCCCGCGGACGCAAATCCGGCGGCGCCAGGTGGCGATGGTAGAGATAGGAGAGCGGCAGCGCCACCGCATCGGGATCGGTGCCCGGCAGGCTGGCGCAACCGAACATCAGCGCAATATTATAGTGAAAGACATAAGCCGCAATTCCGCTCCACAGCAGCTGCATTGCCGGGCCGTGACGGTAAGCGGCATCGACGCAGGAGCGGCCGAGCTCGAGCAGCTCGCCCGGCTGGGCGAGAAGCGGCGCGATATCGTATTCCCCGGCCGAATAAAAGCCGCCGAGCCGGACTGCCGCCTGGCGCCGGATCAGCCGATACGTGCCGACCACCTTGGCGGTCGAGACGCGCCCGTGATCCAGCACGAGGAGATGGTCGCACCCCTCGTCAAAGCGATCCGCATCCCGGTGCAGATGCGCCAGGCGAGTGAGCGGCCGGGCGCCTAGGTTCTCGTAGAACACCCGGTAGCGCAAAGCTTGCGCTGCATCGATGTCGGCAGGGCCGCCGGCGAGCCTGACCTGCAGGCGACCCGACCAGATATCGACAACGTCGCTTCGCCCGACGCGCGCGCCGGACGCGACCGGCGAGCTCGGCGATGTGGTCGTGCTGTTGCCGATCATTCCTGATCGGTGTCGGAGCCGCGGCGGCGCGGCACCGCGTATAGCTCGAGCCGGTGCCCTACGAGCTCGTAGCCGAGCTGGTCGGCAACGGCCCGTTGCAGCCGCTCGATCTCCTCGTTGCGAAACTCGATCACCCGGCCCGATTGTAGATCGATCAAATGATCGTGGTGGTCGCTCGGCATCTCTTCGTAGCGCGACCGGCCGTCGCCGAAATCGTGGCGTGCCAGGATGTTGGCTTCCTCGAACAGGCGCACGGTACGATAGACGGTGGCGATACTGATATGCGGATCCATCACAGTGGCCCGGTGGTAGACCTGCTCGACATCGGGATGATCAGCCGATTCCGACAGCACACGGGCGATCACCCGCCGCTGCTCGGTCATCTTTAAACCCTTGTCGAGACAGAGCTGCTCCAAGCGCGAGACCATCGCGTCTCCGTTATCGGGCCTCCTCCTGTCTCACTATACGCCAACGCTTCGCCGCCGCCTACGGTTCGAGCAGCGGCGTTTCTCATGGCTCATCCGCGAGCCCGGCGGGCGCGCGTGCCGAGTCCAATCTCCTTGGCGAGACGGCTCCGCTGACGGGCGTAGTTGGGCGCCACCATTGGATAATCGGACGCCAACCCCCACCGCTCGCGGTAAGTCTCGGGGGTCATATTGTAAGCGGTCTTTAAATGCCGCTTGAGCATCTTGAGCTTTTTGCCGTCCTCGAGGCAGACGATGTAATCCGCATGGATCGATTTCTTGATCGGGACGGCCGGTTGGGGGCGTTCCGCCGGCAATGCCGGTACATTCCCGATATTGGCCAGTGAATTGTACACTTGGTTGATCAGTTGGGGCAAATCGCCTACCGGCACCGTGTTGTTGGAAACGTGAGCCGCAACGATTTCCGTCGTCAATTCCAGCAAATCGCCGGTTTGGTCAGAGCTGTTCATCGTGATGGTCCTACCGTATGTCTGATTGGCAATATAAGTAACAATTGGCGGCAAGGCAATCCGCACGACGGTCGGTTTCTATCAATTTCCAACACGATTCAATGATTAGAGCGCAAGCAAGGCGCGACCGGGTCTCGCTCAGGTGGTGCCCGAGCTGGCAAACAAATCCAAGCGGAGCACCAGGGCATCGATCGGCAATTGACCGCGCCGGTAGTAATCGGGTCGCCTCCCGATCGGGACGAACCCTCGACCGGCATAGAGGGCGCGGGCGCCGGTATTGTCGGCGGCGACCTCGAGCACCACGCTGCGAGCATCGCAGCGGCGAGCCGCGTCGCAAATCGCCTCGAGGAGAGCGGCTCCGATTCCCGCTCGCCGCCTTGCCGGCACGACGCCGAGCGCCAGAATCTCGCTTTCTTCGCCCAGCGCGAGCGCCAGCGCAAAGCCGACCGGCTCGGCGATGCTCCAGGCGACGGCGCCGAAACAGCCCGGGAGGCGCAAAATATCGGTCATCGCCCGAATGTCCCATGGGTCCTCGGGAAAGCAGGCGCGGTGCAGCATCGATAGCGGCGTTGCCAGCAGCAGTTCGCGGCTGCCGCCGGTTATCGGCGCGATGCGCCAGCTCAAACGCCGTCCCGCCGCAGAGACCGAGTGGCGAAGGTCACGGCGGGCGTACGGAGGTAAAGGGGGCATGCTCGATCGTCGCGCTCTCCCTGCCGCCAGCGGGCCAGTGCGGCGATGAGAGCACCGGCCACCCGCGGCGCCGCGTCGGCGATCCGCATCCGGGTTCGCCGCATGGCGAGGGCCGCGGCGGCCCGCTGCGCCGCGTCGCCGGCAATCAGAACCGCGCCATTGCCGGCGACAGGCCCGACAAAGTCGTCGAGCGCCTCCGGGAGCACTGTTGCAGGCGCGCCTCGCGGCCGAAACGCAGGGTCGAACAATTGAACAAAAAGGTCGGCGCGACGGCTGTCTAGCGCAATCAGCAGCAAATCATTGTTGGCGCGACCCTCGAGCGCAACAGCGGCGGCGGTCGCGGCAAAGACGGTCACCCCGATCAGCGGCACTCCGACCGCCAGGGCAATGCCGCGTCCCGCCGCGAGGCCGACGCGAATCCCTGTGAAGCTGCCGGGTCCGACGGTCGCCGCGACAAAATCGAGCGCATCCGGTTTGACCCGCGCCGTGCCCATAAGCCGGTCGACCATCGGCAACAGCGCCTCGGCCTGGCCGTGCGCCATCGCCAGCTCCTCGGCAGCCAGCAGCGTATCGCCGCAGCCGACCGCCACCGAGCACGCGGCACCCGCGGTGTCGATCGCCAGAACCAGCGGCGCGCGCGAATCGGGCGGCCGCGGCGCCGCGCGATGTATACCGGTTTGGCTCAGACCGCCTGCACCTCGACGACCTCGGGAATGTAATGGCGCAGCATGTTCTCGATCCCGGCCTTTAGGGTGGCGGTCGAGCTCGGGCAGCCCGAGCACGAGCCCTGCATGTGCAGATAGACGACGCCATCGGCGAAATCGTGAAAGATGATGTCGCCGCCGTCCTGCGCCACCGCCGGGCGCACCCGGGTTTCGAGCAATTCCTTGATCTGCGACACGACCTCGTCGTCTTCCTCGTCACCGGCCGCGGGCGCGGGCGCGGCGCCGAGCAATATCGGCCGGCCGGCGGTGAAATGCTCCATGATCACGGCAAGAACTGCCGGCTTTAGTTGGTACCAGTCGCTGTCCTCGTCCTTGGTCACCGTAATAAAGTCGGCGCCGAGAAAGACGCCCGCCACCTCGGGCAGACTGAACAGACGCTCAGCAAGCGGCGAGCGCGCCGCCGCCCGCGGATCCGAGAAATTCGCGGTGCCCGACGGCATCACGGCCCGGCCGGGCAGAAATTTCAGGCTCGCCGGGTTCGGCGTCTCTTCGGTCTGAATAAACATCGACGGCTCCGCAAATGTCGGGGGAAAGATCATTCCTAACCTTGGGGCCGCGCCGAGGCGAATCAACCCTCAAGGACGCAGCAATCCGCTGATCTCCTGGGCCTCGCGCAGCACCGGCTCGGCGATGGCGCGGGCCCGTTCGGCGCCGCGGCGCAGCACTTTGTCGATGTGGCCGGGATCGGCGGTGAGCCGGCGCATTTCGCCGCCGATCCGGCCCAAGGCTTCGACCGCGATTGCCGAGAGCTCTTCTTTAAGCCGCGAGAAATTGGCGTGTGCAAAGCGGGCGAGCGCCGTCTCCCGCCCGATATCGGCGAGGGCAGCGTAGATGTCGATCAGATTGGCGGCTTCGGGGCGCCGGTCGAGCGCCGCCAGCGTGTCCGGCAGCGGCTCGGGATCGGTCTTGGCCCGGCGGATCTTCAGCGCGATCAGATCGGCATCGTCCAGCATGTTGATCCGCGAGTAATCCGAAGTGTCGGATTTCGACATCTTTTTGGTGCCGTCGCGCAGGCTCATGACCCGCGTCGCCGCGCCAAAAATCTGCGGCTCGGGCAACGGAAAAAATTCCCGCTCGTAGCGCCGGTTGAAGGCTCCGGCGATGTCGCGCGCCAGCTCCAGATGCTGCTTCTGGTCCTCGCCGACCGGGACATGCGTCGCCCGATACGCAAGGATGTCGGCGGCCATCAAAACCGGATAGGCATAGAGGCCGAGGCCCGCCACATCGCGGTTCTTGCCGGCCTTTTCCTTGAACTGGGTCATCCGGTTGAGCCAGCCGAGCGGGGTCAGGCAGGCGAGGAGCCAGGCGAGCTCGGTGTGGGCCGGAACCATGCTCTGGTTGAAGATGATGCAGGCATCCGCGTCGATCCCGGCGGCGATATAGGCGGCTGTTACCTCGCGCGTCGAGGCGCGCAGCTCGTCCGGGTCCTGCGGCAAGGTCAGCGCATGCAGATCGACGATGCAGAAGATGCACTCGTAATCGCGCTGCAGCGCCACCCAGTTCTTGATCGCGCCGAGATAATTGCCGAGATGCAGATTGCCGGTCGGCTGAATGCCGGAAAAGATGCGGTTCATCGCACCTGTTATCGCCGCTGCGCGGACCGGGTCAAGCCGGTTGCCGGCGCAGGCGGCCCCACAGCTCGCGCCATTCGGTCACCCCGAGGACCAGCGCGAAAAGGACAAAGCTGACGAGCCCGACAGCGATAAAACCGCCGAGGGCGGCGATTCGCAGCAGTGGCGGCCCGGCAAGCACGACGCCGAATGCGGCCCTCAGCAGCAGCAGCACCGCCCCCATGCCGGCGGCGGCGGCGGCGATGCGCGGCAGGCTGCGCCGCCCGCGCCGGTCGAGGCGGAAGTCGCCGCGCCGGGCTAGCACCGCGAGAAGGCTCAACGCGTTGACCCAGCCGGCGCAGGTCGTGGCCAGCGCGATCCCGACATGGGCGAGAAACTGCATCAGCACGATCGTCAGACACAGATTGACCGCCATCGCCGCGACCGCGATCCGCACCGGGGTCTTGGTGTCGTGGCGGGCGAAGAAGGCCGGCGCCAGCACCTTGACCAAGACAAAGGCGGGCAGCCCTGCGGCATAGGCCGCCAGCGCGGCGGCGGTCGCGGCGGTGTCGGCGGCGTCGAAGGCGCCGCGCTGAAACAGCGCGGCGAGGATCGGCGTTGCCAGCGCGGCGAGCCCGACCGCTGCCGGCAAGGTCAGCAGCAGGGCGAGCTCGAGCCCGCGGTTCTGCGTCGCCGCCGCGGCGGCTCGGTCGCCGAGCCGCAGCTGGCGCGACAAGGGCGGCAGAATGGCGGTGCCGACGGCGATGCCGACAACCCCGAGCGGCAGCTGGTTGAGCCGGTCGGCGTAGTAAAGGTATGACACCGATCCACCCGGCAGAAACGAGGCGAGCGCCGTCGATATCAAGAGATTGACCTGGGTCACGCCGGCGCCGAGCACGCCCGGCCCCATGATCGCAAGCGTGCGCCGCACCTGCGGCGTCAGCCGTGGCAGTGGGAGCCGCAACGCCAGCCCGGCGCGGGCGCAATCCGCCATCAGCCATAGGAATTGCGCGAGCCCGGCGGCGCTGACCGCCCAGGCGAGGGCGCGGCCGTCCGACCAGCCGAACCGCCGGCTCCCGAGCAGCGCGGCGATCAGAGAGAGGTTCAGCAGGATCGGGGTGGCGGCCGGGGCGGCGAAACGTTCGACCGAGTTCAGCACGCCGCCTTGCAGCGCCACCAGCGCGATAAAGAGCAGGTACGGAAAAGTGATCCGGCCGAGATCGACGGCAAGGGCGAACTTGCCCGGCTCGTCGCCAAAGCCCGGCGCTATGATCCCCATCAATGCCGGCATAAAGATTTCGCCGATGAGGACGAAGCCGAGCAATGCAGCGAGCAGCACGGCGAGCGCGTCCTCGGCAAAAATCCGCGCCTCCGCCTTGCCGTGCGCGGCCAGGTTGCCGGCGAAGAGCGGCACAAAGGCAGCGCTGAAGGCGCCCTCGGCAAAGAGGCTGCGAAAGAGGTTCGGCAGCCGGAGCGCGACAAAGAACGCATCGGCGACCGGGCCGGCACCGAGGAGCGCCGCGGTCAGGACGTCGCGGACAAACCCCATGACCCGGCTCAACAGCGTATAAGCGCCGACCGTCGCAACCGAGCGCAGCAAGGTCATCGCAACGGTGTAGTCGAAAATACCGGACGAGAAAACCGGCCGCCCGCCGCTGCGGCGCGCGGCGCAGCGGAAATGCAAGCGACAGCGGCGGCGCTCAGGCGGCGGTGGCGACCTTTTTGCCGACGGTGCGGTCGTAATCTTCCCACATCAGCCGGCAAATGGTGCCGGGGGTAAAGCGGTAATGGCCGTTGCGGCCGATGATTTCGCCGACCGGGGTCACCTCGGCGGCCGAGCCGGTAAGAAACATTTCCTCGGCCTGGCCCAGCTCCTCGGGCATGATCGCCCGCTCGACCACCTTGATGCCGCGTTTTTTGGCGAGCTCGATCACGGTCTTCCGGGTGATGCCGTTCAAAAAGCAATCCGGCGTCGGGGTGTGCAATTCGCCGTTGAAAACCAGAAAAAGATTGGCGCCGGTGCCTTCGGCCAATTGTCCGCGCCAGTCGAGCATCAGCGCATCGTCGCAGCCATCGGCTTCGGCGTCGTGCTTGGACATCGTGCAGATCATGTAGAGGCCCGCGGCCTTGGCCTGGGTCGGCGCGGTATGCGGCGCCGGTCGCGCCCACGGCGCCCATTTCATGCGAATCCCCTTGGCCCGCGCCTCGGGCGAGAAATAGGCCGGCCAATCCCATGCCGCCATCGCCAGATGGATTTTGGTCGCCTGCGCCGACACTCCCATCTGCTCGGCGCCGCGCCAGGCGATCGGCCGGACATAGCCGTCGCGGATCTTGTTGGCGGCGATCAGCTCGCGGGTTGCGCGCGCGAGGTCGTCCATGCTCGCCGGCACCTCGAACCCCATGATTCGCGCCGAATTCAGCAGCCGCTCGTTGTGGTCCTCGAGCCGGAAGACGGTGCCATTGTAAACCCGCTCGCCTTCGAACACGCAGCTCGCATAGTGCAGCCCATGGCTCAGCACATGCAATTTGGCCTCGCGCCATGGCACCAGGCGCCCGTCATACCAGATGAAGCCGTCGCGGTCGTCGAAGGGGGGCGTGGGCATGGACATCGGGAAACTTCCTTCTCGAAGCGGCCGGGCGGTCGGCATGACCCGCGGGCCGGCATGGACCTATATATCGCCGAGGACGCCCGGACGGTATCGAAGGTTGCGAGATATGTCAATATGACTGACATAAATTCTGTGGCCGACGCGCCGGCGCTGCGCGAGGACGAGGTACGGCAAGGGATCGAGCTGTTGTTCTTCGCCTACCGCGACTTCACCGCCGAGCCCGATGCGATCCTGGAGCGCTACGGTTTTGGCCGCGCTCACCACCGGGTGGTGCATTTTGTCGGGCGCCATCCCGAGATCACCGTCGGCGACCTGCTCGGCATTCTGCGCATCACCAAG
This sequence comes from Allostellaceae bacterium, assembly GCA_036404275.1. Taxonomy (GTDB): domain Bacteria; phylum Pseudomonadota; class Alphaproteobacteria; order ATCC43930; family CGMCC-115725; genus AP-15. The sequence goes on along the minus strand of DASXAM010000293.1, from coordinate 18,438 downwards.
CAAAGCCTCGGTCGCGTTTTGGGACAGCTGGTGCGGCAGGGGTTTGTCGTGCAGCGCCCGGGCCCGCGCGACCGGCGCCAACGGCTGTTGGCGCTGACGCCCAGGGGGCGCGCGCTCGAGCGCGAATTATCGGCGCCGCAACGCGCCCGGGTCGGCGCCGCCTATCGTCGCGCCGGGGCGCACGCGGTCGAGGGGTTTCGCCGGGTATTGCTCGAAATCATTGCCGGCGAGGGCGACCGCCGCCGCTTCGCGCCGCTCCGCCCCCCACCCTTCCCTCCCCCGCCTGCGGGAGAGGGTTAGGGTCTACAACAGCTCCTCAACGTTCGGCTCCGTTCGCTCCCTCCCCCGCTTGCGGGGGAGGGTAGGGGTGGGGGCGGCATCTCGCAGTGGATTTTGTCGGCTGTGCCGGTGCGGAGCGTCGGCAGCGTAGGGCTGGAGCGCCCGGCCGCGTGACGCACTATACTTGCGCTGATGAGCGGCAATGAAGCCCATCTTCTCGTCGTCGACGACGATGCGCGGCTGAGAGAATTGCTGCGGCGGTACCTCGCCGACAACGGCTTTCGTGTCACGACTGCGGCCGATGCCGGCATGGCGCGCCAGGCGCTCGCCCGCTTCGCCTTTGATCTCGTCGTGCTCGATGTGATGATGCCGGGTGAGAGCGGGCTCGAGCTGACCCGCGCGCTGCGCCGCGAAGAGCGCGTGCCGGTCTTGCTGCTGACCGCGATGGCGGAGCCCGAGGATCGCGTCAACGGCCTCGAGCTCGGTGCCGAGGACTATGTCTCGAAGCCGTTCGAGCCGCGCGAGCTGGTGCTGCGGATTCGCAACCTGCTGCAGCGCCGCCCGGCTGCCGATGGCGAGCGCCGCGAGATCCGCTTTGGCGGGTGCCGCTTCGATCTGGCGCGCGGCGAGTTGTTCCGCGGCGGCGACATCGTTCATCTGACCGCGGCCGAGCTGGGATTGCTGACGACCCTCGCGCACAAGGCCGGCGCGGCGGTGTCACGCGAGGAGCTGGCGCTGTCGGCGCAGTTCAGCGGCAATATCCGCAATGTCGATGTCCAGATGACCCGGCTGCGCCGCAAGATCGAGCGCGACCCGCGCTTTCCGCGCTATCTGCAGACCGTCCGGGGCACCGGCTATGCCCTCAAGCCCGATTGATCTCGAGCCCTCGGCGCTCGCCCTCGACCCGGCGCCGGACGGCGACCCCGAGCCGCGCAGCGAACGCGACATCCGGCCGCGCGGCTGGATCAAGCGGATGCTGCCGCGCACAATGTTCGGGCGCTCGCTGCTGATCGTGGTGATGCCGCTGATCCTGCTGCAGGCGATCGCCACCTGGATTTTTTACGACCGGCATTGGGCGGCGGTGTCGTGGCGGCTGGCGACCGGCGTCGCCGGCGATATCGCGCTGACGATCGATGCGCTGAAGCTCGCCCCCACGCCGGCGGCGCGGGCGCGGCTGCTCGGCCATGCCGCCGCGGCGACCGACATGGATTTCGCCGTCGCCCTCGGCGAAGGGCTGCCGCCGCCGTCGCCGTCGGGCGGCTCGCTCGCCGAAGAGCAGCTGACCCAGGCGATGCAGGGACGCATCAGCCTGCCTTACCGCGTCGATACGCTGGCCGATCCTTATCGCGTTCAAGTCAAGGTCGAGCTCGCCCAAGGAGTGCTGACCGTCGATGTGCCGCGCAACCGGCTGTACAGCTCGACCACCTACATTTTCGTCATGTGGATGGTCGGATCGTCATTGGTTCTTTTGGCCGTGGCGACACTGTTTTTGCGCAATCAGGTGAAATCGCTGCGCCGACTGGCGGCCGCCGCCGAGAGCTTCGGCAAGGGACAGCCGGTGCCATTCTTCAAGGTCGAGGGGGCGGTCGAGGTGCGCCAGGCGGCGGTGGCGTTTATGCGGATGCGCGACCGCATCCAGCGCCAGATCCGACAGCGCACCCAGATGCTGGCCGGGGTGTCGCACGATTTGCGCACGCCGCTGACGCGGATGAAGCTGGCGCTCGAAATCCTCGGCGACGACCCGGCGGTCGATGAATTGAAGTCGGATGTCGCCGAGATGGAGCATATGGTGCATGGCTATCTCGACTTTGCCCGCGGCGAAGGCACCGAGACGCCGGTCGAAACCGATATCGGCATGCTGCTCGAAGACCTGGCCGCGGCGGTGCGCCGCGAAGGGACGCGGCTGTCGCTGTCGGCGGCGCCGGAGTGCGTGATGCCGGTCCGGCCGAATGCGCTGAAGCGCTGCCTCGGCAATCTGATCGCCAATGCCGGGCGCCACGGCAGCCAGGTCTGGATCAGTGGGATCGCGGCGGAGGATGGGATCGACATCCTGGTCGATGACGACGGTCCCGGCGTCCCGCCGTCCGAACGCGGCCGCATGTTCCGGCCGTTTGTTCGCCTCGACGCCTCGCGCAACCCCTCGACCGGCGGCGTCGGGCTCGGCCTGACGATCGCCCGCGACGTGGCGCGCGGGCATGGCGGCGACGTCCGGCTCGAAACATCGCCGCAAGGCGGGCTGCGCGCGCGGGTTCACCTGCCGCGATAGCCGGACCGCGGCAAATGCACGATCAGCGCGCCGCGGCGGGTCTGGCCAGCTCGCGCAGCTCGTCCAAGCCTTCACTCGCCCGCTTGCGCAACACCTCGGCGGCTTCGTTGCCGGCCTTGGTGGCGAGATCGGTCATCTCGCGCCGGTGATGCGCGCTTTTCTCCAGCACCTGCTTGGCGTATTCGGTGTTTTTGGCGATGCGGTCCTCGGTCGAGGCGGGCTGCGCCAGCTCGCGTAGCAATGCCGAGACATCCTCGACCGCCTGGCGGGCCAGCTCGATCTGGCAGCGTGCCACCGCCTGATAGCCTTCGACGGCGAGCTGGTTGGCTTGGCTCAGCGCTTCGATGTTGCGGCGCTGACAGGCCATCAGCCCCTCGAAGTCGAACGGGCGAAAATGGAAATCGGTCATCATCTTGGCGATGTCGAAATCGAAAAAGCGCGGACGGGTGGTGGCCATCGTGTCGGTCCAGTTTTGGTTGGCTGCAAGTGATTGTGCGGCGCACAACAACCCGTATATCGGCAACCGATAACTGGCCGTCAAGCTATCTTTTGCAATGCAGCAAAGTCAGGCGGGAAGCGGCTTGCTGCCGGGCTGCGCCCGGCCCGTGGGCAAGAGCCACCGCTCGATCCGGCGCAGCCGCGCGTCGAGCGCCGCCATGGTGGCGCCGAGATCTTCCCCGTCGTCGCCTTCCCAGACCCGCAAAACCGCCACATAAGCCGCAGCCGTCAGCTTGACCGCGGCGGCGCCGCGCAGCCCGCCGGTCGTGACGTCCGCAGCGTCGAGCATCCAGCGCATCGACCGCAGCAGCAGCGCGCCGGCGAGCAGCGCCGTCGGCGGATCGGCGGGCAATGCGCGGCGCAGCTCGGTCAGAGCCGGCTTGAACGGACGCGCTGCGTCCAATCGTCGCATCAGGAGATCGAACAACCGGTCGCGCGGCCGTTCGCCGATTTCGGGCACCGGCGGCTCGGCCAGCGCCGCCTCGTCGAGCCGCCGGAACACGGCGCGCAGGATCGCCCGTTTCGACCGGAAGCTGCGATAGACCCGCAGGATCGGCAATCCGGCCTCGGCCGCGACCGCGGCAAGCGACAGGCGCGCCCAACCGTCGGCGGCAATGCGGGCGAGCGCCGCATCGACGATCTGCTCGGCTTCGCCGTCGCGCCGGCGCCCGCCGGCTGTGCTCCTTGCCATTGCGCCTCAGCTCGCCAGCTCGCGCGAGCGCACCGTCGCCGCCGCGACCGCGCGTTCGAGCAAGGCCGGAAAACCGTCCTTTGCCATCAGCACGTCGAGCGCGGCGCGCGTCGTGCCGCCTGGACTCGTCACATTCTCGCGCAACTGCGCCGGGCTCTCCTCGGAGCGGCGCGCCAGCTCGCCCGAGCCCGCCACCGTGGCGCGCGCCAGGCGCAAGGCAAGATCGGCCGGCAATCCCTGTTTTTCGCCGGCCTGCGCCAAGGCTTCGATCAGCAGAAAGACATAGGCCGGGCCGCTGCCCGAGACCGCCGTCACCGCGTCGAGCAAGCCTTCGTCCTCGACCCAGGCGCTCTCGCCGGCGGCGGCGAGCAGCCGGTCGCATAATCGTCTCTGGCCCGGCGTGACCGGCGGGCTCGCGCACGCGACGGTAATGCCGCGACCGATCGCCGCCGGGGTGTTGGGCATCGTGCGCACCAATGCCGCGCGCCCCAGATGGCGCGCCATGCCGGCCAGGGTTTTACCGGCGATGATCGAGAGGAACAGGGTCTCGGGCCGGACCCAGCGGCGATAGCTCGGCAAGACCCGGTCGGCGACTTGCGGCTTCACCGCAAAGACGACGGCATCGGGGGCGGGCGCGTCCGGCAGGCTCTCGGCGGCTTTGTACCAGGCGATGCCTGGCTGCGCGGCCAGCTCGGCCGGGGCGCCTTCCGGCTCGACCACGAGGCAATGCCGGGTGACGCCGCTCGCCAGCCAACCGCGCAGCAAGGCCGTCCCCATCTTGCCGCAGCCGACGAGCAGGAGGGTGATCGGCGACCCTTGCGCGCTCTCCATGCGGCCCGCCTCTCCCTCAGGCTTCTCCGAGCGGATCGATCATCGCCGCCGCGATCGCCTCGGCGGCGCGCTTGCCGCCCCATGTGACGAGCTGAAAGGCCGGGTAGAAGCGCTCGCATTCCGACAAGGCGATATCGACCAGATCCTCGACCTGCTCGGCGCTCGCCCCGAGCACACCCCGCAACAAGATCGCGTGCCGAAACGCCGGAGAATTATCCTCGCCCAAATCGAAATGGCCGAGCCACAGCTTTTCGTTGGCCAGCGCCAAAAGCTCGTAGATCGCGGTGCGCCGTCCTTTCGGCACCTTCATGTCGAAGCCGCAGGAGAAATGCATCGCGCTGATTTCTTCCTGCCAGACGAAATAAAGACGGTAATCGCACCAGCGGCCAGTGATCTCGACCACCAGCTCCTCCTCGCTGGCTCGGTCGTGCGCCCAGTCATTGGCGACGACGATTTCCTCGACGAGATCGATCGGGTTGCCGAAAAGCGGCGTCGGTTCGGACGCGGCGACAGATGTCATCAAGGCCCTCCTCGGGGCGCTTCCACCTGAATGGCTCGATTATGCCGGGCGCAATGTTACAAAGTGTCGGGCGCGGGATCATGTTCCGCCGACACGGCGAGTCGCGCCTCGAGCTCGGCCACGCGCCTGGCCATATCCTCCTGCTCGGCACGGGCTTTTGCCGCCATCGCCTTGACCGCCTCGAACTCGTCGCGGCTGACGAGGTCCATGCCAGCAAGCACCCGTTCGAGCTGGGCGCGCAATCGCGATTCGACCTCGCCCTTCACGCCCGACACGGCGCTGGCGGCACCGGCGGCGACACGGGCAAGATCGTCGAAAAACCGGTTCTGGCTCTGCATCGCCTGGTCCTCTACGCCGGGCCCCCGGAGAGGTCGCACCACCTCCACCATATGGCCCTGCGCCGAGCCTGCGCATATAGAGAAAACGAATTTTGCTCAAGCCGGCTCGCGGCGCGGCCCGCCCGAGATCGATCAAGCGCCGATAAGGCCGAGCTGCGGGCTCGACGGCTCGGCAAAGCGCTGCTTCGGGATCCGCCCGGCGAGCCGCGCAAGGCGTCCGGCCTCGACCCCGGCGCGCATCGCCGCCGCCATCCGCCGCGGGTCGCGGCTTTTCGAAATCGCGGTGTTGGCGAGCACCGCGTCGCAGCCGAGCTCCATCGCCATCGCCGCGTCGGAGGCAGTGCCGACCCCGGCGTCGAGCACCACCGGCACCGGGCTTTTTGTGCAGATCAGCTCGATCGCCGCCGGATTGGCGATCCCCATGCCCGAGCCGATCAGCGAGCCGAGCGGCATGACCGCGGCGCAGCCGACATCGGCGAGCTTGCGGCAGGCGACCGGGTCCTCGTTGCAATAGGGCAGCACGACAAAACCTTTGCGCACCAGCTCGTCGGCGGCGTACACCAGCTGCTCGACATCGGGGTAGAGGGTCTCGCGGTCGCCGATCAATTCGAGCTTGACCCAGTCGGTTTCGAGCGCCTCGCGCGCCAGCTCGGCGGTCAACACCGCATCGCGTGCGGTGACGCAGCCCGAGGTATTGGGCAGCAGCCGGTAACGCCCGCCCAGCAGATCGACCAGGCTCCCCGAATAATGGTCGAGGCTGATCCGGCGGATCGACATCGTCACCAGCTCGGCGCCGCTTGCCTCCAGCGAATCGAGCATGACCTGCTGGTTGGGATAGCCCGCGGTGCCGAGAAACAGCCGCGAGGACAATTCGGTGCCAGCAATCACAAGCGGGTCGTTCATCGGCGTCTTCCTGTTGCGCAAGCTTCAGCCGCCTTGCAGCGGACGGACGATTTCGATCTTGTCGCCGGCCGCTAGGACGGCTTGCGGCCAGTCGGCGCGGCGCACCACCCGGCCGTTGACGGCGACCGCCAAAAACCGGGTCTGCGGGTCGATGCCGCGCTCGGCCAATAGCTCGGCAACCGTGGCGGCCGAGATCTCCGCGGCGAGCCCGTTGATCTCGAGCCGGGTCATTGCGCCGCCACCGCGCCCGCCTCGGCGAACCGCTCCGGCGTAAACGGCCGTACCACCTCGGGCAATGCGCCGGTCAATACATAGGTGCTGATCGCTTGCGCCGTCACCGGGGTCAGCAGAATGCCGTTGCGGTGATGCCCGGTCGCGACGACGAGACCGTCGAGACCGGCGGGACCGAGGATCGGGGCATCATCGCGCGAGCCGGGTCGAAACCCGACCCAGGTCTCGGCGATCGCCAATTCCTCGATCGCCGGCACCGCGCGCCACGCCGCCTCGATCAGCGCCAGCATGCCGCCGGCGGTCAAGGAATCGTCGAAGCCGCGCTCCTCGACCGTGCCGCCGACCACGAGCCGTCCGTCCAACCGCGGCACCAGATAGCCCTTTGGCAGCCACACCACATGCCGCAGCAAGGGTGCGGCCGGGTCCATGCGCAACGCCAGCATCTGCCCCTTGATCGGGCGGACCGGCGGCAGGTTGGCGGGGGCGAGGCCGCCGATCTGGCGCGACCATGCGCCCGCCGCGAGGATCACGATGTCCGCCGGCTCATGCCCGCGCTCGGTCGCGACGCCGCGGGCGCGCCCGCCGGCGACAGCGATTTCCTGCACCGGACAATGCTCATGGATGACGACGCCGGCGCGCCGGGCAGCTATGATGAGCGCTTCGGCGAGCCGTCGGTTCTCGACCTGGTGGTCGCGCGGGCTCGCCACCGCCGCGGCGACGCCGGGGCGCAGATGCGGCTCGCGCCGGCGTGCCTCGGCGCCCGAAAGCCATTCGAGATCGAGGCCGAGACCCTTCTGAAAGTCGAAGGTGAAGCGCAGCCGCTCGGCGTCGTCGCGGGTCAGGGCGACAACAAGCGTCCCTTCGTCGCGATAGTCGACCGCCAGCCCGCTCGCGGCTTCGACCTCGCGCGCGAAATCCGGCCACAACGCCTGGCTCGCCAGGGTCAGGCCCAGCAGCCGCTCCTCGCCGGGCTCGGTCTCGGCCGCGGCGGCGAGCATGCCGGCGGCGGCCCAGCTGGCGCCGCGCCCGGCTCGGCCGCGATCGTAAACGGCGACCGGGCAGCCGGCCTGAGCCAACCTCCAAGCGATTCCGAGGCCGATCACGCCGGCGCCGATGACGACGGTGTTTGGGCGAGTCGGCGGCACAATTCGCGACGCGGTGATGACGGACTCCCTTCGCCGGGCAGGCCCGGCCAGGTTCAGTGGGTCTGATCTCAGCCGTTCCGGGCGCGCGCTTCGATACGCCGCAATCCCGGCCGGCACCCCAGCCTCGCGCACATTTCGGCGCAGCAGCGGCGCCGATGCAAGAATTTTGTTGGTATGCCGGCCTGACGTTGCCTACAGAATTGCCCGTCTGCCGGCGGCGACGCGCAGCGGTACGTAACCGACCAAGCTCGCGAGACTCACCCGGTCGAACATGACCAGAACGCCGTTCTGGATTTCGGCGAGCCGACGTCCGCGCAGTGTGTCGAGGGTGCGCGCGACATGCACCCGCGACAAGCCGGCCGCATCGGCGAGGTCGCGTCGCTGCAACGGGAACGGGCAAGTCGAGCCGCCATCGACCATGCCGCGCTGGCGCAGCCGGTCGAAGGTTTCGAGCATCAGATAGCCGATCCGCTGCTCGGCGCGGCTGCGACCCAGCAACGACAGCCGCACATCCTGGCGCTGCTCCTCTTCGACCCGGGTTTGCAGAATGTTGAGCGCCAGGCCCGGATGATGCCGGAACAGATCGGCCAGGGCGCCGCCGTCGAGCACGCACAAGGTCGACGCGGTGATCGCCTGCACCGAGTGCTTGATCGTGCCGAGCACCGCCGAGGCGAGGCCGATCGTGTCGCCGGGCAACAGGATGTCGAGGATCTGGCGGCCGCCGCCGGGCAGCCGGTGGTAGCGGATCGCCCAACCCTCGAACAAGGTGTAAACGGGCCCGCCGACCTCGTCCTCGCGGATGATGTCAGTGCGCGGCGCGACGGCGACATGGTCCCTTTTCATCGCTCCGACCGCCTCGAGCTCGGCCGCCGCGAAGGGTCGAAACAATGGTTTTTGTCGGAGCAGGCACTCCCCGCACGGCACGAACATCGGTGTGGATTGGTCCTCCCCGCCGGCTTTCATATCTCAGAAACCGACGAGAGGCAGTTAAATTCCTCTGCAAAATCAAACAGTTTCCAAAGTAACGAAGTAGATTTCAAAAAAGAGCCCAAACTGCACGATCCAATATCGGATGTTCGAGCCATGCGGCGTTTCCGGTTACATTCCGGCCGGATCGATGGTCCGGTCTAGCGCTCGGCGGCCCCAAGGGTGTCGAATCAGCCCGCAGCTTGTTGCCGGGCGATGGCCGCGGCGTAGAGATCCGAGGCGAATTCGGGCTCGACCGCCGCATCGAGGCGGTCCTCGTGCGCTCCGAGATCGGCCATGAACAGGTCGTGACTGATACGGCGCGTGACCGCGGGCAGCCCGCGCTTCATGCTCGGCACATCGCCGACCGGCACGCCGAAGCTGACAAAGCCGCCCGGGTTCTGGACATGGATGTCGCGCAGATAGGGCGCGCGACCGGGTGTCTTCTCCAGATATTCGTGGGCGATGCCGAGATAAGGATGGGCGCCGAGATAATCATCCTCCTCGCCCGGCGGCGGCGTATAGCGATCACGCCACAGCAGGATCTCGCCGGCGAAATCGGCAAGCTCCGGCCGCACCGCGGGATCGACAAAATAGCCGGTGCCGGCGATAGCGAAATCGAACCGGAACTCGCCATCGGGCGTGCGGGCGACGATCAGGCCCTCTGCCTCGCGCGCAGCCAGCCAGGGTGCGGCCAGATGCAGGCGAAAGCCGGGGAATTTCAAAACCCGCTCGATCGCATCGGCGGGTGCGGTCGAGCCGGCGCGGCGAAACCGCAGCGCTTGCCGCCAGCGCAGCCGGTCGGGCAATTCGGGATAATTATCGTAGGCGCCGGGATAGCCGCGCACGCGCCCGACCGGCAAGGCTGCGAGCTGCGCTCGGCGCGCGAACAGATCGACCGACGCGGCTCCGGCTTCGAGCGCCACCCCGGCCGCGTCAAAAGCCGAGGCGGCGCCGCCGACGACCGCCACGCGCCGGCCGCGCAAACCGGCGAAGTCGATCGCGTCGGCGGTGTGCGCATAAAGCCGGCGCGGCAGCCCGTCGGCGATCGCCGGCGGGACATAGGCGCCGCCATTGCCGGCCACACCATTGGCCAGGATCACTTTGCGCGCCGTCTCGACGCCGTTCCTGCCGGCGATGTCGAGATGCAGCCGGAAATGACCGCCGGCCGGCTCGATGCGCACAAGCCGCGTGCCGTAGCGCACCGCAATCCCGAGAAAATTGCGGTACCAGCGCAGGTAGTCCGCCCAGTCCTCGCGCGGGATGCGCGCCACTTCGGCATAGGCCGCAGCACCGTGACGGGCCTCGTACCAAGCCTGGAAGCTGAGCCCGGCAATGCCGAATTCCGGGCCCGGCAGCGTTTTCGGCGTGCGCAGCACGGTCATCCGCGCCGCGTTCAGCCACACCCCGGCGCCCGCCTCGTCGGCGGCCACGTCGATCACCGCGACCCGGCCGATCCCGGCCCGGCGGAGCGCAAAGGCAAAGGCGCAGCCGCTCTGCCCGCCACCGACGATCAACACGTTGTGGTCGATGCCGGGCCGGTCGGGGACCCAGCTCGGCGGATCGGGACCGATCAGCCGCAACGCGTCGCGCGCGGCGGCATCGGGGTCGGGCATCGGGTCCGGCGGCATGGCAGGCACTTGATACCACACCCGACGGTTTCGCCGTCGCGCAAGAGCGAGTAGGCTGCAAGCCCGGCCGCGCCGGTGGCGTGCCGCAACAGCACCAACTCCGGGAGGGAGTGTTTATGGCCGATTATCAAATCAAGACCGAGGATGTTGAATATCTGCGCCATGGCGACAGGAAGCTGATCGCCCGGCTCTATAAACCGCAGGGCGACGGGCCGTTTCCGGCGGTCGTCGATCTGCACGGCGGCGCTTGGAACAACGGCGATTTGACCGGGACCCAGGGCCTCGACGAAGCCTTGGCGCGCAACGGCTTTGTCGTCGCCTCGCTCGAGTTCCGCCATGCCGGCGACGGCTATCCGACCTCGCTCGTCGATATCAACTATGCGATCCGCTGGCTCAAGGCGCATGCCAAGGAGCTGAAGGTCGATCCCAACCGGGTCGGCAGCGGCGGCCAGTCGAGCGGCGGGCACTTGGCGATGCTGGCGGCGATGCGGCCAAACGATCCGCGCTATGCCTCGGTGCCCTTGCCGGCCGGCTCGCCCGCGGCCGATGCGAGCGTGCGTGCAGTCGCGATGTCGTGGCCGGTCATCAACCCGCTGTCGCGCTACCGCCATGCGCAAAAGCTCGGCAAGGGGCCAAACCCGCCTGCCTTCACCGTCGGCATGAAGGAAAAGCACGACACCTATTGGAAGACCGAGGCGGCGATGGCCGAGGGCAACCCGATGCTGATCCTCGAACGCGGCGAGAAGGTCACGATGCCGCCCGCCTTATGGGTGCAAGGCAAGCCCGACATCGTGCATGACTATCACGACGACGATTCGAATTTCGCGGGCAACGAGCCCGAGCGGTTCGTTTCGAACTATCGGAATGCCGGCGGCGATATCGAGATCGTCTATATCGACAACGAGCAGCGCTCGACCAAGGCGTCGTTCGACCCGGTCACCGCCTTTTTCAAAAAGCATCTCGGCTGAGGCTGGCGGCTATCCCCTCCCCCTTGACGGTCGAGGGGGAGGGTATTCCGACAGCTTCGGACTTAGCGTGCCGACGGTTATTCAGCGAAGGGCGGGGTCGCTCCGTCGGGCACCCCCGCCCCGAAAGCATTCAGCGTATTTCCGATCAGTGTGTAATAGCCGAGGATCGCGATCACCTCGATCAGGCCCGTTTCCCCAAAGACGGAGACCGCCTCTTCGAAGGACTTGTCGGACAGGCGCCGGGTCTCGAGCAGCTCGGTGCAGATGCGGTGGACCAGGGCTTCGTCGGCCGTTGCGAATTGCGGCGCCTCGCCGCGCCGGATCGCCTCGATCGCAGCGTGCGGGACGCCCGCCTTCTCCGCCAGCGGGGCATGGGCATACCACTCGAGCTGGGTGCGCCAGAAGCGCGCGGTGGTGATGATGGCGAGCTCCGACAGCCGATCCGGCAGCGAGGTGCCCCAGCGCAGATGCTCGCCGAGCTTTGCGGCATGCTCGCAGATTTCGGGGGCGCGGATCAAAAGCTCGAACGGCCCGCCAAACCGGCCGCGACGGCCGGCAATGATCAGATCGCGGACCCGGCGCTGCGCCGGCGTCATGTGCTCGACCGCGATGTTGCGGTAGCGGCTCATGATTGTCTCCTTGTTTCGGGTCGATGTTGTCGAGGCAATTTAGCGCTGGCGGACCGGGAAAGGAAAAAGGATGCGGCCTGCCGCATGTTCTTCTTTTTTAAGGCGCCCTGTTGCGTGGCTCGGCGCGGCGCTCATCCTCGCCGGATTGACGGGCTGCGCCACGCCGCCGCCGGTCGGCGCGGTCGCTTTGCCGCCGATCCCGCCGGGTGAGGCGCGCGTCTGGTTCTATCGAATCTATGATCCGAGCGAGAGCCTGGGCACGCCCTATATCTACATGAACGGCGCGGCGATCGGCGTCTCGGAGCAGGGCGACGCATTTTATCGCGACGTGCCGGCCGGCCGCTATCATGTCACGGTCGAGAGCGTCGGCGTCGATCTCTATCAGTTTCAGGATATCGCGCTCCTGCCGGGCCAGCAGGAATATATCGAGATTCAGTCGCTCAGAAGCTGGGTCAGCGGCCGTCCGGGGTTCGGCCGCGACACGTTTTACGTCGCCGTCATCGCGCCCGAGCGGGCCGCGCTCCAGGTTGCGCGCAGCCGGTTCTCCGGCGGCGGCTGAGCAAGGTTACAGCGAATTAATCCGCGCGACAGCGCGCTGTCACCTCGACTGGCCAATTCTGCGGCGAACCGCTCGACGAGAGGATGAAATGACAGATTCTTCGGCACACAGGACGCTTCGCTCGCGGTTGACAAAAGGGCGTGTCGCCGTGATCGGCGGGGGCGTTGCCGCCGCCCTCGCGCTGTCGCCCCTGGTTTGGGCCCAATCCGAGCCGCCATCGGCCGCACCGCCGCCGGCCAAGACGATGACCTCGCCGGTCGCGCTGATCCAGCAGCAGAGCTTCGCTCCGCTCGTCAAAAAAGTATTGCCGGCGGTCGTCAACATCTCGGTGACGCAAAAGGCCGGCGCCGAGCAGATGGCAGAAGAGCCCGATGCGGCGCCGTTCAAGAACTTTCAGAACGCGCCGTTCGACGAATTCCTGCGCCGCTTTTTCCAGCAGCAGGAGCCCGGCGGCGAGCATCGTCACTTCTTTCCGCAGATGCCGGGCGGTGACGCCCACCGGATCGCGCTCGGCTCGGGCTTTATCGTCGATCCCTCGGGCTATGTCGTGACCAACAACCACGTTGTCGGCGATGCCGGCAAGGTCGAAGTGATCTTGCAGGACAAGACCCGCTATACCGCCAAGATCGTCGGCCGTGACCCCAAAACCGATCTCGCGGTGCTGAAGATCAAGGCCGGCAAGCCCTTGCCCTATGTTTCCTTTGGCGACAGCAGCGCGGCCCAGGTCGGCGATTGGGTCATGGCCGTCGGCAACCCGTTTGGGCTCGGCGGCACCGTGACGACCGGGATCATCTCGGCGCGCGGCCGCGACATCAACGAAGGCCCCTACGACGACTTCCTGCAGATCGACGCGCCGATCAACCGCGGCAATTCCGGCGGCCCGACCTTCAACCTCGAAGGCCAGGTGATCGGCATCAATACCGCGATCTATTCGCCGAACGGCGGCAGCGTCGGCATCGGCTTTGCGGTACCTTCGAACGCCGCCAAGAGCATCGTCGCGCAGCTCGAAGCGCACGGCAAGATCACCCGCGGCTGGCTCGGCGTGCAAATCCAGGAGGTGACCCCGGCGATCGCCGCGAGCCTCGGGTTGAAAAACGACCACGGCGCGCTCGTCGCCGTCGTCACCCCGAACAGCCCGGGCGCCAAGGCCGGGTTGAAGCAGGGTGATGTGGTGCTGTCCTTCAACGGCGGCGAGGTGAATGCATTGCACGACCTGCCGCGCCTCGTCGCCGCCGCCGCACCGCACAGCAAGGCCGGTATGTCGGTATGGCGCAACGGCGAGAAGGTCGAGCTGCAAGCGACCGTCGGCGAATTATCGAACAATGAAAAGGTTGCCGCCGCCGGTGACGAAGAGAGCGGGGACCAGTCCGCTGGTGCGGAGGTGCTGGGGATGCATTTTGCTCCGCTGACGAGCGAGATGCGGCGCGAATTGCATATCGGCAAGGACGTGCACGGCGTCGTCGTCAGCCGCATCGACCGGCAGAACGGGACCGAGGATGTCGGCCTCGTCCAGGGCGATGTCGTCATCGCCATCGACCAGCAGCCGGTCGGCACGCCGCAACAGGCCGCCGACAAATTGCGCGAAGCCGCCCGCTCGCCAAAGAAAAGCGCACTCCTGCTGCTCAACCGGCACGGCGTCACCGAATATGTCGGGGTCAACCTCGGCGGCAATCAGGGATAGGGAGGCTTTACTCCAACACGGCTATCCGGTTTGTTCTCCCTCTCCACCCCCGGGGGTGGAGAGGGCCGGGGTGCCACAGCGCCGGAGCTGGCCACCTCACCCTCCCCGTCGCGGTCGCGACGGGTCCCCTCCCCCGGATCGGGTCCGGGGCAGGCTCTCCCCGCCTCGCAGGCGGAGAGGGCAAATTCGCCAGAAATCCACGTGTCGAAGCAGATCTCTGCATGTACCAGAGCATTATCCTCGAAGCCTGAACCGGTCTGCTCGGCGCCCTGATTACACCTTCCCGGCGAAGGCCGGGATCCAGGACGGCCCCAGACTCCGCCTCTCCTCCTTGTCGATCGGCGGATCCGCTGCGGTCACGAAACCAACTCGGAGAGGTGGAAAGTCTGGATCCCGGCCTGCGCCGGGAAGACAAGGCTTTCGCAGAGCGCGTTCTATCTCCGCGGATCGCACTCCTGATGCGTTCACGAGGCTTCCGATTGCTGCTGCCAGGCGCGCACCCCGTCGGTCACGCGTTCGTAAAAATTGGCGGCGCCCACCGCCGCCTCGACGCCGCCGCGGCGCAATCTCCCGCGCACCTCGTCGCGCACCCGGGCAAAGGCGAAGGTGATGCCTTCTCTTTGCAATGCCGCGATCGTGCTCAGCGCCGCGTCACAGCCGGTGGTGTCGATAAAGTTCACCGAATCGGCATCGAGCAGCACATGCCGGACGGGTGGGCTGGCGACCGCCAACGCGGCCCTCAGCCCCTCGCCGAGCTGGCCGATGCTGGCAAAAAACAGATCGCCGCCGATCCGCCAGATCAGCAAACCGGGGAAGGTGACCGCCTCGGGATGGTTCGCGATGTCGCGATAGGCCTCGGTGCCCGGCAATTGGCCAAGCACCGCTCCTTGCAGATGGCTCGTCCGGTAGATCACCATCAGCAATGACAGCACCACGCCGAGAATGATGCCGTGCGGGACGCCCAAGGCGAGCTCGCCGGCGATGACGATCGCGGCCAGGGCGAATTCCCAGCGGTTGCGGGCCAGAAGCTCGCGCAGATAGGCGGGCTTCGAGAGGTGCAGCATCGCCGCGATGACGATGGCGGCGAGTGCCGGGTGCGGCAAGCCGCGAAACAGCGGCGTCAGAAAAACGAGCGTCAGCAAGCACAAGCCCGCGGCGACGAGGTTGGCGAGCTGGGTGCGCGCGCCGGCGGCCATCGCAACCGAGGTCTTCGACAGGCTGCCGACCACCAAAAACCCTCCGAACAGCCCGCTCAGAATATTGGCCGGCCCGTGTGCCACCAGCTCCTGGTTCGGGTCGATCTCGCCGCCGCCCTCCAGAGCCGCCGCCTTTGCCCCGCCCAGCGCTTCGGCATAGCCGACCAGCACGATCGCCAGCGCGCCGGGCGTCAGCGCCTGCAAAATCGCCGGATCGAGGACCGGAGCCTCGAAATGCGGCAACCCCGAGGGCAATTCGCCGACGACATCGATGCCGGCGCTCTCCCCGCCCGCCAGCCCGACCAGGATCGTTGCGAGTACGGCGACGACGAGTGCCGCCGGCACGCGCGGCGCGAAGCGGCGCAACGCCAGCATCGCCGCAAGGCTCACCGCGCCGGTCAGCACCGGCGCCGGGGAGGCGTCTTCGACGTGCCGCAGAACGAACCAGAGCTTTGCGAAGAAATTGCCGGAGCCGCCGGCGATGCCGAGGAGGTGCGGCACTTGGCCGATGATCGTCACGCAGACGAGCCCCTCGATAAAGCCGCGCATGACCGGTGTGGGGACAAAGGCCGCGACCCAGCCGAGCCGCAGCGCGCCGAAGAGCAGGAAAAAGGCGCCGATCAGGACCGCCAAGGTCGAGGTCAGCGTGTCGAACTCTGCCGAGCCTTGCGACGCAAACGCACCGACGGTCAGCGCCGAGATCAGCCCGGTCGCGGTGTCCGGGCCGACCACCAAGAGGCGCGAGGTGCCGAGGAGCGCGTAAGCGATCAACGGCGGGACGATCGTGTGCAGGCCCATGATCGGCGGCACCCCGACAATGCCGGCATAGGCCATGCCCTCCGGCACCATGACCGCCCAAACGGCAATACCGGCCAGCGCATCGGGCAACAGCCAATCCCGCCGATAGCGCGGCGCCCAAGCGAGCACCGGCAGCAGCCGCGCAATCATTCCGGCATACCCCGACGCCGTGAGGCAAGCTCGAGGGTGACGAGGCGGGCCACCGTTATCGCCAGATAGAATTGCCCGACAACCGCCTCCAGATTGGCCAGGCTGCGGGCGAACGGATCGATCGGAACGACATCGCCGTAGCCGGTCGTGGTCAGCGTGGTCAGGCTGAAGTATAGCGCCGCAGCGAGCTCGCTCGGGTCGCCGGTCGGCGTCGATGGGCCGGCAAAAGCGCCGGGAATGAAGGCCCAGATCAGGCGGTAGGCCGAAGCGAAGATCACCGCGATGTTCAGATAGACCACAACCGCGCCTTGCAGCCGGTTCGATGTGATCCGGCCGGGGGCGTAAACCGAGTGCGCCACGACCCAGGTCAAGGCGCAGAACATCAGGATGTTGCCGCTGCGCGCTAATGCGATCGTCGCCAGCGACCAATCTGTCGCCGGCACGAGGCCGGCCAGAGTGCCGGCGACACCGAGCAAAATGACGACGATCGCGCCTTGCCGGTGCGACAGCAGCACGACAATGGCGAGAACCCCGAGCACCAGCGTCTCGCCGACCAGACGGGCGAGCGGGACGCCCTTCGCCGCCAGCGGTGCCGCCACAAACAGGTAGGCGAGCTCGAGGACCAGCAGGACCGTCAGGCTCGGGTCGCGCATCCGGTCCTGCCGGGCGCGAAATGCGCTGTGCCGCTCGCGCGCTGCGGCGGCATCCGCGCCGCGCAACGCCGCCGGGCTCAGAAGACCTCCGGAATGTAGCGGTACGGGTAGTCGGCCTCCTTGTAGTCGCCGAGGTGTTTCCGATCCGGCAGCTTTACCTTTGGTGCGTGCAGGTCTTCGTACGGAACCTTGCTCAAGATGTGGGCCAGGATGTTCAGCCGGGCGCGCCGTTTGTTGTCGGCGTGGACCACGTTCCACGGCGCCCAAGACGTGTCGGAGGCGAGCAGCATCTCGTCGCGCGCTTTCGAGTAATCGTCCCAGCGCGTGTACGATTTCAAATCCATGTCCGACAGCTTCCAGGTCTTGCGGCCGTCGTCGATCCGCGATTCGAGGCGCCGTGTCTGTTCCTCGGGGCTGACCTCGAGCCAATATTTGAGCAGAACGACGCCCGAATCGACGATCGTCTTTTCGACGAGCGGCACCGCTTGCAAGAACCGCTTCGCCTGCTCCTCGGTGCAAAAGCCCATGACCCGCTCGACGCCGGCCCGGTTGTACCAGCTACGGTCGAAGATCACGATCTCGCCGCCCGCCGGCAGATGCGGGATATAGCGCTGGATATACATTTGCGACTTTTCGCGCTCGGTCGGCGCCGGCAAGGCGACGACCCGGAACACCCGCGGGCTGACCCGCTCGGTGAGGGCCTTGATGGCACCACCCTTGCCGGCCCCGTCGCGGCCCTCGAAGACGATGCAGACCTTGGCCCCCGTGGCGATGACCCAGCGCTGCAGCTTGACCAGCTCGACATGAAGCCGGGCGAGCTCTTTCTCGTAGGCCTTGCGCTTGAGCCTGCCGTCTGCGGCCGGCTCCCCGTTTGTTTCGTCGGTCATGCGAGCATCCATCGAAATCAACGAGACCGCAGATACGGCTACGGCGGCTACGCCGCCGGCCTGACGACCTCCGGGTTTGTGCGGCCGGAGATGGCGATCCGCCATGTTTGCAGAAGCGTGAACACGATAGCGATCAAGGTCGGCCCGACAAACAAGCCCAAGAAGCCGAAAGCGACAAACCCGCCGAAGACGCCCAGAATAGTAAGCGACATCGGCATCTCGACGCCGAAACCGATCAGCCAGGGCTTGATAAAATTGTCGACGATGCTGACGAAGGCGCCCCAGGCCAGCATAAAGACGCCCCAGGCGTAGTGGTCTTGGCCAAACAGCCAGACGGCCGCTCCGCCCCAGATCACAATCAGCAGCGGCGCGCCGATCTGACTGATCGCCAGCAGCAGGGAGACAAAGCCGAGTACCGCCGCTCCCGGCACCCCGGCTGCCATCAAGCCGATCGTCAGCAGTGCGGCTTGGATAAACGCGGTGCCGACCACGCCGTAGGCGACCCCTCGGATCGCACCGGCCGCAACGTCCAGAGCGTGTTCCGCGACAGGGCCGCCGAGCCGGCGCAGCGCGTCGTGCAGCACCCCTATCAGCGCATCGCCATTCGCCCAGAACATG
>DASXAM010000292.1:0-14434 GCA_036404275.1 Allostellaceae bacterium | reverse complement strand
CGGAAATAGAGGTGGCTGACCGGATGGCAGGCCGAGCACACCTCCTTGTAGACCTGGAAGCCGCGCTGCAAGGTCGCGAGGTCATAGGTGCCGAAAACGCCGTCGAACGACCATTCCTGATGCGGCAGCGCGGGGGTGTCGTCGGCGCGGGCAGCGACGGGACCGAGCAAAGCCAATGCCGCGAGTGTCGCGGTGAGAAGAAGGCGGCGCATCTCAAGGCCTCTCCGTCGGCACGCCGGCGCGGCTCAATCGCGCGCCGCCGCCCAGCACCGGGGTGCCGATGCCGACCGGCAGCGGCAACGGCCGTTCGAGCTTGCCGATCAGCGGGAGCAGGACCAGAAAGTGAATGTAGAAATAGAACGTTGCGATCTGGCCGACCGTGACGACGATCCCCGCCGGCGGGTTGAACCCGACCCAGCCCAGCGCCACGACATCGATGACCAGCAGCCAGAACACCCATTTGTAGACCGGGCGAAAGCGGGAGCTGCGCACCGGCGAGGTGTCGAGCCACGGCACAAAGAACAACAGGAACAGCGAGCCGAAGGCCAGGACCACGCCGATCAGCTTGGCCGGAATGCCGAGTACGCTGAAGGTGATCGAGCGCAGCATCGCGTAATACGGCAACAGATACCATTCCGGCACGATATGGTTCGGCGTCTGCATCGGGTTGGCCGGGATGTAATTGTCCGGATTTCCCAGAAAATTCGGCGCGTAGAAAACAAAGAACGCGTAGATCAGCAGAAACACGGTGAGCCCGAACAGATCCTTGATCGTGTAATACGGGTGGAACGGGATCGTGTCCTGCGGCCCCTTCACATCGATGCCGAGCGGATTGTTCGAGCCGAACCGGTGCAGCGCGATCAAATGCAGGCCGACGACCGCGAGGATGATGAACGGCAGCAGGTAGTGCAGCGCGTAAAAGCGGTGCAAGGTCGGGTCGCCGACGGTGAACCCGCCCCACAAAAATGTCACCAGCCCCTGTCCGACCAGCGGGATCGCCGAAAACAAATTGGTGATGACGGTCGCGGCCCAGTAGCTCATCTGCCCCCAGGGCAGCACATAGCCCATAAAGGCGGTGGCGATCATCAGGATCAGGATGATCACACCCAAAATCCACAAGAACTCGCGCGGCTCCTTGTACGAGCCATAATAAAGGCCGCGGAAGATATGGATGTAGACGATGGCGAAGAACATCGACGCGCCGTTCATATGCGCGTAGCGCATCAGCCAGCCGTAATTGACGTCGCGCATGATGCGCTCGACCGAATCGAACGCCAGCGCCGAATCGGGCGTGTACTGCATCGCCAGAAAGATGCCGGTGACGATCATCGTGACCAGCATGATCCCGGCGAGCGAGCCGAAATTCCACCAATAGGTCAGGTTGCGCGGGGTCGGGTATTCGTAGAGCTCGTGGTTCATTGCCGCCAGGAACGGCAGCCGGTAGTCGATCCAGCGAATGATGCGGCTGGTCCGGCCGGGGCGATTTTCGGACATCACGCCTCTCCTAGCCGATCTTGATCGTGGCGTTGGCGGTGAACGCGTAGTCCGGCACGGCGAGGTTGAGCGGCGCCGGGCCTTGGCGGATCCGCGCGGAGGTGTCGTAGATCGAGCCGTGGCACGGGCAGAACCAGCCGCCATAGGGGCCGCGATCGTCGCCGGGCTTTTGCCCGAGCGGGATGCAGCCGAGATGCGTGCACACCCCGACAACGACGAGCCATTCCGGTTTTTTGACGCGCTCGGCGTCGGTTTGCGGGTCGCGCAAACTGGCGATGTTGACGCTCTCGGCGGCCTTGATCTCGGCCGGCGTGCGATGCGCGATAAACACCGGCTTGCCGCGCCAGGCGACGGTCAGCCGCTGGCCCACCTGCACCGGCGCCAGATCGACCTCGGTCGAGGACAGCGCCAAGGTGTCGCGCGCCGGGTTCAAGGTGTCGATAAACGGCCAGATCGAGGTGGCGACGCCGACGACGCCGAGAGCGGCCGCGGTCAGGATCAAGAAATCCCGCCGGGTCTCGCCGGCATCGGCGCCGGCGTGATCGGTGTGTGCCAAATCGGCCATAGAAATCCTCTTGCCTTGCGCACCGGTTTGCCGGCGAGCCGGTGTCCGGGGTCGCGGCGCGAAGCTATACCGTTGAAGAAGCCGAGCTATGCGACAGACTGCCGCAGAAATCCTCGACTTCGGCAGGGTGGCTGGGCGCTTGGTATAATCCAGCCGGCCGTTTCTGGAAACCCGGCAATGGGGGACGATTGCGGCTGGCGCTCTTCGAACCGGACATCCCGCAGAACACCGGGGCCTTGTTGCGGCTCGCCGCCTGCTTTGGCGTCGCGGTCGATCTGATCGAGCCCTGCGGCTTTTTGCTGGATGACCGTCGGCTGAAGCGCGCGGCGCTCGATTATTCCGCGCTCGCATCCGTCCGGCGCCATCCTTCCTGGGCCGCGTTCCTCGCCGGGCGCGCGCTTCCGTCGCGGCTGGTGCTGATGACGACCAAGGGCGACATGCCCCTCCACCGGTTCGCCTTTGCCGCCGACGACACGATCCTGCTCGGCCGCGAGAGCGCCGGCGTCCCCGCGGCGGTGCACCGGGCCGCCGACGCACGGATCGTCATTCCATTGCGTCCGCCGGCACGATCGCTCAATGTGGCGCTCGCCGGGGCCGTAGCACTCGCCGAGGCGCTGCGGCAGACCGGAGCGTTTCCCGCGCCATGACCATAATTCCTTCGCCCTTTCCCCCCGACCCCGAGCATTGCGCCCGCACCGACGCCTGGTTTGCGGCATTGCGCGACCGCATCTGCGCCGCATTCGAGGCGGTCGAAGACGAGTTCTCCGCCGCTCCGAATGCCGGAACGCCGGGCCGGTTCGAGCGCACCCCTTGGGGGCGGCCGGGCGGCGGCGGCGGGACGATCGCGCTGATGCGCGGCGCCGTCTTCGAAAAGGTCGGCGTCAATGTGTCGAGCGTCTGCGGCGAATTCTCGCCCGAATTTCGCAACGACATTCCGGGGGCGGACGATGACCCACGATTTTATGCGGGCGGCATCTCACTCGTCGCGCATATGTGCTCGCCGCTGGTGCCGGCGGTGCATTTCAACACCCGTCATATCATCACGCAAAAGGCATGGTTCGGCGGCGGCGCCGACCTGACGCCGATCTATCCCGACGCGTCGGCGGCGGCGGAGTTTCACGCGGCGCTCGCCGCGGCTTGCGCCGGCTACGACCCCGATTGCCACCACCGGTTCAAGGATTGGTGCGACGAATACTTTTTCCTGAAGCATCGGGGCGAGCCGCGCGGCGCCGGCGGCATCTTTTTCGATTACCTCGACAGCGGCGACTGGGAGCGCGATTTCGCCTTTGTCCGCGCCGTCGGCGAGGCGTTTCTCCAGGTCTTTCCGGCGATCGTCCGCCCGCGCATGCGGCTCCCCTGGACCGACGAGCAGCGCCGCCACCAGCTCGTCCGCCGCGGCCGCTATGTCGAGTTCAACCTGATCTACGACCGCGGCACCAGGTTCGGCCTGCAGACCGGCGGCAACCCCGAAGCCATCCTGATGTCGCTCCCGCCGCTCGCCGCCTGGCCTTGACGCCCCGATCAGGCC
The DNA here is from genome assembly GCA_036404275.1 of Allostellaceae bacterium. Lineage (GTDB taxonomy): Bacteria > Pseudomonadota > Alphaproteobacteria > ATCC43930 > CGMCC-115725 > AP-15. Next base: position 10,847 of record DASXAM010000292.1, on the reverse strand, counting down.
GGCGAGGGCTCCTGCATGCGCAGGCGCTCGATCCGCGCCTGCATTTCGGGCCTCCGACCAAGGCGCTAATTCGCGTGCGCCTGACCCAGCACAATTTCGCCCGATACGCTGTGCCCGTCTATATTTGCGTGGTCCAAGGAAATATCGACGGCGTCGATCGTGATGCTATAGGGCGTAAACACGCAGTTGGGCGAGCAGGAAATCAACCCGACCTGGGTTTGCTGGTTCAAGGTAATCGTGACCGTCGGGCTCTGGAACAGGATCGTGTCTTGGTCCGCGTCGCCGGTGAACGCGAGCTTCCGATTGCCAACCAGAGTGCCGCTAATAGTCAGCCCACCGAAACGGGCGCTGCCGAGGTCGGTGACCCGGCTCGGCACGACTTTGGTAAAGCTTGCGGTCGAGGCGATATGCCGCGCCGACAGCTGGAGAAACGGCTGTGGCTGCGGTAGGATTGCATGCCCGGCAATCGGAGGCGGCGGGTTGAGCATCAGCGACAGGTTGATGTTCTTGATCAAGGTGTCGGCTTCGGTGGACACAAAATCAATGCCGAAGCCTTTCGACGCGACATGCGATTCGAAATCGGCGGCGTTGAGAAAAAGGCTGGGCGTCACGGTTTTGCCGGCGATCAGCGGCACGATCCGGTGCACCGGCGCCGCAACCACCGCTTTGTCGTAGGCCGGCGGCAAATTCCGGGCGATTTCGGCGATCGGGCCGAGCGTCACCGCGTTGCGGTGCTCGGTGATCTGGACATAGATCCCGTAGGCGGTGCTGCCGGGCCCGAGCGGCGGCCCTGCGAAGGCGGGACCGGCCAGCAATGCGGCGCCGAGCGCGGGGACTGCAATGGCCGACCGTGCCGGCTTGCGCCTCATTGGTGGTCTCCCGAAACCGGAAATGGTTCGGCTGCGGAGAGCGCGGCCTGCTCACGCCGCCTTCGCCGCCGCGGCGCGCCGCACCAGCACAACCTTTTGTGCCGAGCGGCCGAAGAAATGATAGCCCGACCCGCCCTCGGCCAGGATATCGAGAAACGCGTCGGGGTCGGTGATGCGCACGCTGCCGAGGATATCGGCGCCGCGCCGCAAAAACGCGTCCGGCATCAGGGATACGGTCGGCCCGACCATCGTCACCCGCGCCGCCGGCTTGGCCAGCGCCAGCAACGCGTCGAGCGTGTCGTTGATCAGAGTTGTGCCGGTGATCAGCAGCACATCGGCCTGCGGCACGACCGACTCGGCCGCCTCGGCCGGCCGGAAAAACGGCAGTTCGTCCGGCTTCAGGGTCGCCGCATCCTGCTCGAGCACGAGATAGGGCTGGCCCATCTTTTTCAACGCGCGCAGAAACGGCACAAAGGCGCCGACCACGACGACCCGCTCGCCGGGCCGGATCGCGCTTGCATCGAATGCGTCGACGCCGGTCTCGAGCACCATCTCGGGATGCGGGCGCCGCCGCCAGCTCAAATCGGCAAGCGCATTCAGCGCGGCGATGCCGACGGCGCGGCGGATGCCGTTTTGGCCGAGCGCCTCACGCGCCACATCGAGCGCCGGCCGGCCCCGCAACTTGCCCGGAAACGGCATCGCCATGGCCGAGGACGGGCAGCACACCGCTTCGGGGATCGTCTTGATCGGCGTCGCGCACGCCCCGGCAATACCGTTCGCCAGCTTGACCCCGGTAAAGAAGAGACCGATGACGGCCCGCTCGACCTCGAGCTGCTCGGCCTCGGCGCCGAGAACGTCACCGACCGCGGCGAGCGTCTCTGCAAGGATATGGTTTTCGCCGGCACCCATTATTCGATCCTCCGGAATTGCGGAACCACGACGAGCGGCGGTCGGCAAAGTTCAAAACATTGATGACCGCTTCGTCGGCTCATACAAAAACCTTGATCACAATCGAGATTGATGCTGCCAGATTCACACCGATCATCCATTTGATCGCAGTCATGTCCGTCTTGAGGACCGCGAGATCCTGCTCAATTTTGGCAAACCGGTTCTCGTAGGCTGCATCACCGCCATCGGGCTGTGATCTCCTCTTCTCCGCCTTGCTCATATCGATGAGGATATGGCGGGCGTTACCGGTGAAAAACCGTTTCGCTGGGTCAAGGCGCGCGGTTGAGCCGTTGGCCGACGAGATCGGCGACGACCGTCGGATCGGCCAGGGTCGTCACGTCGCCCAGCGCCTCGTGCTCGTCGGCGGCGATTTTGCGCAGGATGCGGCGCATGATCTTGCCCGAGCGGGTCTTGGGCAGGCCCGGCGCCCATTGCAGGAGATCGGGGGCGGCGATCGGGCCGATTTCCCGCCTTACCCAGGCGACGAGCTCGTCGCGCAATTCCTCGCTCGGCGCCTCGTCGATCCGCAATGTCACATAGGCGTAGATGCCCTGCCCCTTGATGTCGTGCGGATAGCCGACGACGGCGGCCTCGGCGACCTTTGGATGGGCGACGAGCGCGCTTTCGATCTCGGCGGTGCCGAGCCGGTGTCCGGCGACGTTGATCACATCGTCGACCCGCCCGGTGATCCAATAAAACCCGTCCTCGTCGCGGCGCGCACCGTCACCGGTAAAATAGAGACTCGGAAATGTTGAAAAATAGGTTTCGACAAAGCGGCGATGGTCGCCATAGACGGTGCGCATCATGCCCGGCCACGGCCGCGCCAGGCACAGATTGCCCTCGCCCGCACCCTCGATCCGCTTGCCCTCGCCATCAACGATGACCGGCTCGATCCCGAAAAACGGCCGTGTCGCCGAGCCCGGCTTCAGCGGCGTCGCACCCGGCAGCGGCGTGATCAGGATGCCGCCGGTTTCGGTCTGCCACCAGGTGTCGACGATCGGGCAGCGACCCTCGCCGACATTGTCGTAATACCAGAGCCAGGCTTCGGGATTGATCGGCTCGCCGACCGTGCCAAGGATGCGCAGCGATTTGCGGCTGGTGCGGCGGACATACTCCTCGCCCTCGCGCATCAGGGCGCGGATCGCGGTCGGCGCGGTGTAAAAGATCGAGACCTTGTGCTTGTCCACGACCTGCCAAAAGCGCGACGGGTCGGGATAGTTCGGCACCCCCTCGAACATCAGCGTCGTCGCGCCGTTGGCGAGCGGCCCGTACAAGATATAGCTGTGCCCGGTCACCCAGCCGACATCGGCGGTGCACCAATAGACCTCGCCCTCGCGGTAATCGAAAACGTATTCGTGGGTCAGCGAGGTATAAACGAGATAGCCGCCCGTGGTGTGCAGCACGCCTTTGGGCTGACCGGTCGAGCCGGAGGTATAGAGAATAAAAAGTGGATCTTCGGCCGACATTTCTTCAGGCGGGCAATCGGCCGAGACCGCGGCGCAGGCCTCGTGGTACCAGATGTCGCGGCCCTCGACCCAGTTGACCGCCCCCCCGGTGCGGCGCACGACGATCACATCATGCACGTCGGGGCAGCTTTCGAGAGCGACATCGGCGTTGCGCTTCAACGGCACGGCGCGGCCGCCGCGCAGACCCTCGTCCGCGGTGATGAGAAACGCCGATTTGCAGTCGCGGATCCGGCCCGCGAGACTGTCCGGCGAAAACCCGCCGAATACGACCGAATGGATCGCCCCGATGCGCGCGCAGGCCAGTACCGCGACGGCGATTTCGGGGATCATCGGCAGATAGATCGTGACCCGGTCGCCTTTTTTGACGCCACGTGATTTCAAGACGTTGGCAAAGCGGCAGACCGTCTCGTGTAATTCGCGATAACTGATGCGCCGGTCTTCGCCGGGGTCGTCGCCTTCCCACAGGATCGCGGTCTGGCCGCCCCGCTTCGCCAAATGACGGTCGATGCAGTTGTAGCAAGCGTTGAGGGTGCCGTCCTCGTACCATGCGATGTGCACGTCGCCCTCGAACGAGGCGTTCTTTACTTTGGTGTAGGGCTTGATCCAGTCGAGACGTTTGCCTCGCTCACCCCAGAACTGCTCTGGTTCGGCCAGGGATTGGCGATACATCCGGAAATATTCCGCCTCGCCGATCTTGCCGATCTGCGAGTGGGCCGAGATCGGGATGACACTCCGGCTCGACATAGCGGCACTTTCCTCCTCGGCTGGCCGGCGCCAACCCGAGGCGCCGCGTGCTTTCGCCGAAGATATTCCGCCGAGTCGGAGGTCTACAATAGCCCTGCGGCCACGCGGCGCATCGAAGTTCCCCCAACCTGCACACCTGGGCGGGTCGCGAGCAGCGCCGCCTGAGTCCGGTTGGCAACTTGCAGCCGCTTGATGATCTGCTTCACATGGGCCTTGACCGTGCTTTCGGACATGGCCAGCGCATCGGCGATCAGCTTGTTCGACTTGCCTTCCGAAATCAGCGCCAAAACATCCCGCTGGCGCCGGGTCAATTCGTGCCGTGGCGGGCAGGCTTCGAGCTCCGGCTCCGCGGTGGGCTCGGTCAGCGACAGTGGAACATAGCTACCGCCAGTGCGCACCCGCTCGAGCGCGGCAACCAGGATCTTCAGGCTAAGGTGTGTCGGCAAAAAGCCGCGGGCGCCCGATCGAAGGATCAGCCGCGCACGCTCCGGATCGTCGCAGTCTGCGGCGACCAGGATCGGCACGCGCGGCGCAGCCGCCGCCAGTTGGGCGATGTCGATCAGATCGATCTGGCCGCACGTGGATGCCCCCAACAGGATGACCGCAAACCGTTCGCCCCGCCGCACCAACCGTACCAAATCAGCGGCTGCCGGCACATCGGTGACACGCCAACGGCGGGGCTGCTGGCACAGCGCCAGCCTGAGGCAGTCGCGCCGCAACCGGCTGCGGTCGACAATTGCCAGATGGCGTCTAGACGCCTCAGCAAATGCAATCACCTCGCCAGTCCCGAATGCACCACCGCTCGCCGAAACCGGCGGATCCTGAATCCCTACGCCAGTCACCTCAGCCCCCAGATTGTTTGCGAGAGGATGCACTACTCACCGTAGCGTCGCGGTAAATTTTTGTAAACTGACGTAACAAAACGTGAAGATCGGGCATGGTAACTTGGATTTTGGATCGAAACCGTAGGCGTTAGTATAGGCATCTACCGGTCGGGTGCTGATTGACATTCTTTTGTCACACGACCGGAGGATCCTCGGTACTGAATTTTGCACGTGCAGCCTGCCCAGATCCGCCTGACGCCAAATCGATTTCGATTCGAGCCAAATCGCTTCTGTCCTGCTACGCTGATGCCCGCACTGACTATGGGCGGAGGCAGGCGGTAATGCAGTATGGGTTTGGCGCGCCGATCAGCGGTTCGCTCGCCTCACCGGAAAATCTCGCCCGAATCGCGGTTGAGGGCGAGGCGATGGGCTACGACTACGCCACGATCAGCGACCATGTGGTGATCCCGCGCGACATCGAGGCACGCTATCCCTACAGCGACACCGGCGAGTTTCCCGGCCGTTCGCGCGGCGACCGGCACGAGCAATTGACTGCGGTCGCCTTTGTCGCCGGCAAGACCTCGCGGTTGCGGCTTGTTACCTCGGTTACCGTGGTGCCGCACCGGCCGGCGGTATTGCTCGCCAAGATGCTGGCGACGATCGATGTGCTGTCGCAGGGCCGGCTGACCTTCGGCATCGGCGCCGGCTGGATGCGCGAGGAGTTCGAGGCGCTGGGATTGCCGCCCTTTACCGAGCGGGGTGCCGTCACCGACGAGTATCTGCTGGCCTGCCGCGAGCTGTGGACCAAGGACGACCCGCGGTTCGACGGCAAGCACGTCAAATTCGCCGACATCCTGTTCGACCCAAAGCCGGTGCAAAAACCGCACCCGCCGATCTGGGTCGGCGGCGAAAGCGGACCGGCGTTGCGGCGGACCGCGCAACTCGGTGACGGCTGGTATCCGATCGGCACCAACCCGCAATTTCGCCTCGACTCGATGAAGCGGCTGGCCGCTCGCGTCGAGCGGCTGCACCGGCTGGTGCGCGAGGCCAGGCGCGACCCGGCCCAGGTGACCCTGGCCTATCGCGTCAGCAGCTGGGGAAGTTCGCTGCCGGCCCGCGCCGATGACGGCGAGCGCCGGCTGTTTTCCGGCACGACGGCGGATGTTGTCGCCGATCTCCGGGCGTTCCGCGATTTCGGCGTCAGTCATGTCGATTTCAATTTCGACGGCGCCACCGCGGATGCGATGATCGCCAATATGCGCCGCTTCCGCGAGGATGTGCTAGCGCGGGTGTGATCGCATCGGGAGAAACCTTGGGACTGCGGCACCACCCGCTTCCCCGGCGAAAGCCGGGGTCCACCGGTGACCTGCGAGAGCACGCGCGATGACAAAGAGGAGCAGCCTTTGCTGAAGCTCGGATACAAGGCGTCGGCCGAACAGTTCGGGCCGCGCGAATTGCTCGACTTTTCCTGCTTGGCCGAGGAGGTCGGGTTCGACTCTGTGTTCGTCAGCGACCATTTCCAGCCGTGGAAGCACACCGACGGCCACGCCCCCTCGGCGCTCGCCTGGCTCGGCGCGCTCGGCGCCCGCACCCGGCGGGCGGTGATCGGCACCAGTGTCTTGACCCCGACCTTCCGCTATCACCCGTCGGTCGTGGCTCAGGTGTTCGGCACGCTCGGAACCATGTTCCCGGGGCGGGTGGTGCTCGGTGTCGGCACCGGCGAGTCGCTGAACGAAGTGCCGTCGAGCGGGATCAAATGGCCCGGCCCCAAGGAGCGGCGCGACCGGCTGCGCGAGGCGATCGCGCTGATCAACCGGTTGTGGAGCGAGGACCGGGTCAGCTTTGCCGGCCAGTTCTACCGCACCGAAAGTGCGACGATCTACGACAAGCCCAAGGACAAGGTGCCGATCTGGGTCGCCGCTTCCGGCCCGCTTGCGGCCCAAATGGCGGGTCAGGTGGCCGAAGGGTTCATCTGCACCAGCGGCAAGAACCCGCAGCTTTACACCGACCTGACGACAAAGGTCGGCGAGGGTCTCGCCCGCCGCGGTCGCGCCGCGGACAGCCTCGAAAAGATGATCGAGGTCAAGGTGTCGTTCGACACCGATCCGGTCCGCGCCAAGGAGGATACGCGGCATTGGGCGGCGCTGGCACTCTCGCCCGAGGAAAAGGTCGGGGTCGAGGACCCGATCGAGATGGAGCGGCTGGCCGCGGCACTGCCGCTCGACCGCGCCGCCAGCCGCTGGATCGTCTCCGCCGATCCCGAGGAGCAGGTCGAGAAGATCCGGCCCTATGTCGAGCTCGGCTTCAGCCATCTGGTGTTCCACGCCCCCGGCCCCGACCAGGCGCGTTTCCTGAAGCTCTATGCCGAGCGCGTCTTGCCGCTGTTGCGGGCCAAGTTCGGGTAATGAGCCCGGAAGTCACGATCAGGGCGCTGACCGGGATCAAGCTCGTCGAGCCGGGCGACGATCTCGGCATGATCGCAATCGGTGCGCTGCGGGCCAACCGGCTCGCGCCACAGGACAACGACGTCCTCGTCGTGGCCCAGAAGATCGTTTCCAAGGCCGAGGGCCGCTATGTCGATGTCGCCAATGTCGAGCCGAGCGAGCGCGCGACCGCACTCGCCGCCGAGGTCGACAAGGACCCACGCTTTGTCGAAATCGTGCTTTCCGAGGCAAGACGCGTGGTGCGGCATCGGCCGGGCCTGTTGATCGTCGAGCATCGGCTTGGCTTTGTGATGGCCAATGCCGGGATCGATCACTCGAACATCGAGCCGGGTGCGGCGGGGGAACGCGTTCTGCTGCTGCCCCTCGATCCCGACGGCTCCGCCGCGCGGCTGCGGCGGTGGATCGAGGACGCATTCGGCGCGCATGTTGCGGTCATTGTCAGCGACAGCTTTGGCCGGCCGTGGCGCAAGGGAACCGTCGGCGTGGCACTCGGCGCCTCGGGCCTGCCGTCCTTTATCGACATGCGCGGCCATCCCGACCTGTTCGGCCGGCAATTGCTGGTGACCGAGACCGGCTTTGCCGACGAGATCGCCGCCGCCGCGGGTCTGGTGATGGGCCAGGCAGACGAAGCGGTGCCGATGGTATTGGTGCGCGGCCTCGCCTGGTCGGCGCCGGAGCGGCCGGTCGCCGATATGGTCCGCGCGCCGGAGAACGATTTGTTCCGATGAGCGCGGACAAAGGCTTTGTGCTGGCGCTGTCCGGCGGGATCGGCGGCGCCAAATTGGCGCTCGGCCTTTATCGCGTCTTGCCGGCCGGCGCGCTGACCGTCATCGCCAATACCGGCGACGATTTCATCCATCTGGGTTTGGCGGTGTCGCCCGACCTCGACACCTTGCTCTATACGCTCGGCGGTCTCGACAACCCGGTGACCGGCTGGGGCCGGCGCGACGAGACTTGGACCTTTATGGCCGCGATCGAGGGATTGGGCGGCGAGACCTGGTTCAAGCTCGGCGATGGCGACCTCGCGACCCATGTCGAGCGCACCCGCCGGCTCAAAGCGGGGGAGCCATTATCGGCGATCACAGACGATTTCCGCCGCCGCCTCGGCATCACCGCGCGGCTCCTGCCGATGAGCGACGACCCGGTGCGCACCCGCCTCCGCTGCGCCGAGGGCTGGCTCGATTTCCAGGACTATTTCGTGCGCCGGCAATGCGCGCCGGTAGTGCGCGAGATCGCCTTTGCCGGCATCGACGCCGCGCGCCCGCACCCGGAATTTCTGGCGGCACTCGCCGATCCTGACTTGCGCCTTGTCGTGATCTGCCCGTCGAACCCGTTTATCAGCATCGACCCGATCCTCGCCCTGCCCGGATTGCGCGAGGCATTGCGCCGCTCGCCGGCGCCGGTCATCGCGGTGTCGCCAATCATCGGGGGCCGTGCGGTCAAGGGACCAACCGCCAAGATGATGGCCGAGCTGGGGCTGCCGGTCGATGCTGCCGCGGTCGCCCGCCATTACGGCGACCTGATCGACCATTACGTGATCGACGAGGCCGATGCCGACAAAGTCGCCGGTCTCGCCCTGCCCTTGACCGCAACCCGCACCTTGATGGAAACGCTGGCCGACCGTGAGGCATTGGCGCGGGTGGTGCTGGGCGTCGGCCGGGACCTTTAGTCATGGATTTATGGGCGGTCGTGCCAGTCAAGGAGCGCGATCGGGCCAAGGAGCGGTTGGCCTCGGCTTTACCGCCGTCGCTGCGCCAGGCTTTGGCATTGGCCATGCTCGAAGACGTGCTGACGGCGTTGGCTGCGGCTCCGGGTCTTGCCGGCCTGCTTCTCGTCACCGTCGATCCGGCGGTGCGGCTTGTGGCCGGGCGTTATGCCGCGCGCCTTGTCGAAGACGGCGCCCGCGACGGTCATACCGGCGCGGTCGCCGCCGCGGCGCGGCTCCTGGCGCGTGAAGGCCGCGCCGGCATGCTGGCGGTGCCCGGCGACATCCCGCTCGTCACCGCCGACGAGATCGGTGCCCTCTTGGCGGCCCATCAGCCAGCGTCGTCGTTCACGATCGCGCCGTCGCATGACGAGCGCGGCTCGAACGCAGTGCTGTGCTCGCCGCCCGATGCGGTGCCGCTGCGCTTTGGCCCGGACAGCTTTTTTCCGCATCTGCGCGCCGCCGAGGCGCGGGGCATTCGGCCGAGCGTGCTGCATTTGCCGGGGATCGGCCTCGATATCGACAACCCGGAGGATCTCGCCGCCTTTGCGCGCCGGCCGTCATCGACCCGCACGCGCGCGCTCTTGGCCGAAAATGCTATGCTGCCGACGCCGTAACGCAACCGCCGGCTCAACGGGAGTTAAACGGGAATGACGATCGACGGGGTTTTGCGAGCGGACCGGGCGGGCGATCGGCTTTCCGCCGAGGCCGCGCTGGCGCTTGCCGAGGGCGATGACCGCGACCTGCCGTCGCTGATGGCGCGGGCCGCGGCAATGCGCGACCTTGGCCATGGCGACCTCGTCTCCTATTCGCCAAAGGTGTTTATCCCGCTGACGCAATTGTGCCGCGACGTGTGCCATTACTGCACCTTTGCCCATCCGCCGCGGCCCGGCGAGCCGATCTATCTCGATGCCGAAGAGGTATTGGCGATCGCCCGCGCCGGTGCGGCGGCCGGTTGCCACGAGGCTTTGTTCACCTTGGGCGACAAGCCCGAATTGCGCTATGCCGCGGCGGGCGCGGCGCTGGACCGCCTCGGCCACGAGACGACCTTGTCCTATCTCGCCGAGATGGCGGCGCTGGTGTTGCGCGAAACTGGGCTGCTGCCGCATCTGAACCCTGGCGTCATGACCCGCGCCGATCTCGAGGCGTTGCGCAAGGTCTCGGCTTCGCAGGGGATCATGCTGGAGAGTGCCGCCGAGCGGCTGCGCCGCCGCGGCGGGCCGCATTTCGGCTCACCCGACAAGGACCCGGCGGTGCGGCTCGCGACGATCACCGCAGCCGGCGAGGCGGCGGTGCCGTTTACCACCGGCATTCTGATCGGCATCGGCGAGACGAGGCGGGAGCGCATCGAAGCGCTGTTGGCGTTGCGCGACCTCGACGACCGCTACGGCCACATCCAGGAGATCATCATCCAGAACTTCCGGGCCAAGCCCGGCACCCGCATGGCGGATGCACCGGAACCCGCTCTCGCCGACCATTTATGGACGATCGCCGTTGCCCGGCTGATCTTCGGGCCGGAGATGAACCTCCAGGCGCCGCCCAACCTCAACCCGACGGCACTCGGCGAGATGATCGCTGCCGGCATCAACGATTGGGGCGGCGTGTCGCCGGTGACCCGCGACTACGTCAATCCGGAGGCGCCATGGCCGGAATTGGCGGCGCTGGCGCATGAGACCGCCGCCGCCGGCAAGCTCTTGGTGCCGCGCCTGGCGGTCTATCCCGAATATGCGCGGACGCCCGAGCGCTGGCTCGACCCGGCCCTGCGCACATCGGTGTTGCGGGCGATGGACGCCGAAGGCTTCGCCCGTCCCGACCGCTGGATCTCGGGCTCCGGCTGCGAGCCGCCG
>DASXAM010000291.1:0-8979 GCA_036404275.1 Allostellaceae bacterium | reverse complement strand
CCGGCAAGGGCGGCAGCCCGGCCGCCGCGGCCCGCGCCGAATAGAATTCGATCTTGCCCGACGGCGTGTGAAACCGGCGGGTCGGATAGGCGACAGGCGATATGTTCAACGGCATTTTGCCGCCGTTCGCCCGGAGTGCCGAGACCGTTGCCCGGCCGGTCGCCGGGTGATCGAGAATGGCGTCGAGCAACCCCTCTTGCGACGCCCACGGATAAAAATCCTCGATCGCCAGCCGGGCGGCGAGCCCCTTCAGCACTTCCTGCGTCGGCCGGGCCTCGCCGGCGGGCTCCAGGATCCGCTCTGTCAGATAGAGATGCGTGTGCGTCGCCTTGCACCCGATATCTTCGAGCCATGCGGTGGCGGGGAGCACGACATCGGCAAAGCGCCGCGTCGTCTCGTTGTGGAACAGCTCGTGGCAGACGACCAGGTCGAGCTTGTCCAGACCGGCGGCAATGTGGTGCGAATCCGCAAAAGAGGAGAGCATATTGGTGCCAAAGAGCAGCAGCGCACGCACCCGTCCGTCCGAAAGCGCGGCGGCGATTTCCGACATCTGGCTGGGAATGTAGGTGCCGGGAAGGCGCCGCTCGGCCGCCGCGATCGAGGCAAACCCCGCGCCGTGGGCAGCGGCCGCATGGCGCGAGCCGAGGCCGCCGCCGGCGATGCCATAGCTGCCGATCAGCGCCGGCAGGCATGAGATGGCGCGCGCGCCATGCCAACTGTTGGCGCCCTTGTGCAGCGAGCTTCCGCCGAGCACGATCATCGCCGGCTTGGTGGTCGCGTATTCGCGGGCGAGGGCGACGATGCGGTCGGCGGCGATGCCGGTTTCGGCCGAGGCCCATTCGGGGCTGAACTTGCCGACATGGCGGGAAAGCTCGGCAAAGCCGAGCGTGTGCTCGGCGACAAACGCCGCGTCGAACAATTTCTCACCGATGATGACGTGCATCATCGCCAGCGCCAATGCCGCATCCGATCCGGGGCGGATCAGCATGACCTCGTCCGATTGGGCGGCGGCTTCGCTCCATCGGACATCGATGGTGACGACCCGCGCGCCGCGCCGTTTTGCGGCGATCAAATGCCGGGCGGTATTGGGCTGGCTCGCCAGATTGGCCCCCCACATGACGATCAGCCGGGAATTCGCCCCCATATCTTCCTTGGTGTTGATCTCCAAGGCACCGGTGAGGCCGATGCCAAACCCGCCGAGCCCCCAGCAAATCATCGCAGCGCTCCAATTCTGGCAGCCGGCGAGATTGGCAAAGCGGGCGAGCATTTGGCTGCCGGCGGACGGGCCGTAACCGTTGGCGATGTTGCCGTGGCCGCCCCACAACGCGGTCGCCTGGCGACCGACTGCCGCGATCCGGCTGGCGATCAGGTCGAGCGCTTCGTCCCAGCTGGCCTCCCGCCAGGCGCCGTCGCTGAGCCGCTCGCGGATCAATGGCTTCAGCAGTCGTTTCGGGTTGTCGATGATCTGCCGCGAAGCCTGCCCGCGCACGCATAAAAAGCCCTGGCTGTCGGGATTGTCTTCGTCGCCCCTGACGCCCAGAACCTCGCCGTCGCGGACATCGACAAGCATGCCGCACAAGGTCGGGTGACAGTTCATCGGGCACATTGTGCGCATGGTTCGAGTTGGGTTGGTCATAGTGCCTTCTTCCTGCGATGCCGCGTATATCGCAGGCTCGCTCCGCGTATGGAAGCCGCTTGAGCACTTGACCGGTACCGGCGGAAAAAGATCACCAAACCGGCCCGATCTCGGCCATGATGGACGCCGAAAGCGATTGCACGAGAGGGAGGAAGGGAATGCCGCTCGCCGGCAAGGTCGTCATCACTTGCGCCGTCACCGGGTCGATCCATACCCCGACGATGAGCCCCTATCTGCCGCTGACCCCGGACGAGATCGCACGCGATGCGATTGCCGCGGCGGAGGCCGGGGCGGCGATCCTGCACCTCCACGCGCGTGACCCGAAAGACGGCCGGCCCACCCCCGATCCGAATGTCTTTATGCAGTTCCTGCCGCGGATCAAGCAGGCGACCAACGCCGTCGTCAACATCACCACCGGCGGCGGCCACGGCATGACCCTCGACGAGCGTCTCGCCGCCCCCCTGCGCGCCAAGCCCGAAATGTGCTCGATGAACATGGGTTCGATGAATTTCGGGCTCTATCCGATGCTTGACCGCTATAAGGAGTGGAAATACGAATGGGAGCCACGGGCGCTCGAGATGACCCGCGACTTCATCTTTCGCAACACCTTCGCCGATATCGAGCGTATCTTGAAAGACTTGGGCGAGGGCTGCGGCACCCGGTTTGAGTTCGAATGCTACGATGTCGGGCACCTCTATAACCTCGCGCATTTTCTCGACCGAAAGCTGGTCCGACCACCGCTGTTTGTGCAGACGATCTTCGGCATTTTAGGCGGCATCGGCGCCGACCCCGACAACCTCGTCCACATGAAGCGCATCGCCGATAAATTGTTCGGCAATTCCTATGCCTGGTCGATCCTCGCCGCCGGCCGCCACCAATTGCCCTTGGTGACGATGGGCGCAATCATGGGCGGCAACGTCCGCGTCGGTCTCGAAGATTCATTGTGGCTCGGCCGCGGCAAGCTCGCCGAAAGCAATGCCGACCAGGTCGGCCGCATCCGCGCCATCCTCGAAAACCTGTCGCTCGAAATCGCCAGCCCCGACGAAGCGCGCACAATGCTTGCGCTGAAGGGCGGTGACGCGGTGGCGTTCTGACCGGGGCGCGTGCGATGATCGATAAGAGAGTCAAAAATCTGACCGAGGCGGTCGCCGGCATCAAGGACGGGTCGGTCGTGCTGTGCGCCGGGTTTGGCGGCGCCGGATTGCCCGACGCGCTGTGCGAGGCCGTGGTCGAGCAGGGCGCCCGCGACCTGACCGTGGTCGCCAATAATGCCGGCACCGGCCGCACCGGGCTCGCCGCGCTGATGGCCGCCGGCCGCGTGCGCAAGATCATCTGCTCGTTCCCGCGCAGCTCGGGCAGCGTCGTCTTTGAGGAGCTTTACGCCGCCGGCAAGATCGAGCTCGAATTGCTGCCGCAAGGGACACTTTCCGAGCGCATGCGCTGCGCCGCCGCCGGGCTCGGCGGCTATTATTCGCCGGTCTCGGTCGGCACCCGCCTCGCCGAGGGCAAGGAGCACCGCGAGATCGACGGCCGCATGTATGTCTTCGAAAAGCCGCTGAGGGGCGATGTGGCCTTGCTCGCCGCCGACCGCGCCGATCGCTGGGGCAATTTGACCTACCGGAAATCGGCGCGCAATTTCAACCCGACCATGGCGATGGCCGCCGATCTGGCGATCGTGCAGGTGCGCCACCTCGTCGAATTGGGCGAGCTCGACCCCGAGCGGATCGTCACCCCCGGCATCTTTATCGACCGCGTCGTCCAGGTCGCGTTCTAGCGAACCGCGGCGGCAGCACGGACCATGGAGGATCGGGCCTGATGAAGCTTCCCCTAACCGGCGGCTGTCTTTGCGGCAAAATCCGCTATCAGATCAGCGAGGCTCCGCGCGAGGCCTACACATGCCATTGCCTCGATTGCCAGAGGCTGACCAGCAGCGCCTTTTCGATGGCGATAAACGTGCCCGATGCGGCCTTCCGTCTCAGCGGCGCCGAGCCGCGCGCGCTTGCGAGCATCGCCGCCAGCGGACGCACCAAGGTCCGCCTGGTCTGTCCGGAATGCGGCTGCTGGATTTGCGGCAACCCGCATCCCGGCACCGGTCTGCGTCGGGTTCGCGCCGGCACGCTCGACGATACGTCCTGGCTGCGGCCGACAGCGCATTTCTGGGTGCGCAGCAAGCAGCCTTGGGTGTCGCTCCCCGAGGGGTCCGAAATCTTCGAGACGCAGCCGGACGCGTGAACACGATGTCGCCAAGTTGCAGGAGGAAGGAATGCCGCTGAAACGTCGCCAGATTGCGTGGCGGGCCGCGCAAGACCTCAAGGACGGCGCCTATGTCAATCTCGGAATCGGGTTGCCGACGCTGGTCTCCGATTTCATCCCGGCCGACCGCGAGATCGTATTGCACAGCGAGAACGGCATCCTGGGCGTCGGCCCGGCGCCCGGCGCCAACGAGGCCGATCCCGATCTGATCAACGCCGGCAAGCAGCCGATCACGCTCGTCACCGGCGGCAGCTATGTCCACCACACCGACTCGTTTCTGATGATCCGCGGCGGCCATCTCGACCTGGCGTTGCTCGGCGCCTTCGAGGTCGCGGAGAACGGCGATCTCGCCAATTGGACGACCGATGATCCCGGCTTTCCGCCGGGCGTCGGGGGGGCGATGGACCTCGCCGCCGGCGCCAAGGAGATCCGGGTCCTCCTCGAGCACACGACCAAGGCCGGGGCGCCGCGGCTGCGCAAGCGCTGCGAATACCCGCTGACCGCCGCCGGGGTGGTCAAGCGGATCTACACCGATCTTGCCGTCATCGACGTGACACGGGAGGGCCTCGTCGTCCGCGAGCTCGCCGAAGACATCAGTTTCGACCAATTGCAGGCAAAAACCGAGGCCGCCCTCCGCCCCGCCCCCGACCTTCGCCCGTTGCGCGGCCCTGCCGTCTGAACTGCCGACCACTCAGTTGCAAGGTATGACGATGCGCGGATCGGAAATCGCCGACAATGGCCTGCTCGGGATCGGTCTCTATACGGTCCCCGAAGCGGCAGGCCTGACCGGCATTCCGCCGGCCCGGCTGCGTCGCTGGCTGCGCGGCTACACTTACGCCACCGGCGGAGGACGAGCCACCGCGCAACCGGTTTGGCAGCGGCAGCTTCCCGAAATCGACGGCACGCTAGGCCTCGGATTTTTGGATCTGATGGAAGCGCGCTTTGTTGACGCCTTCCGTAGAGCGGGCGTTCCGTGGCGCCTGATTCGGCTGGGTGCCGAACGCGCGCGCAAAATCTGCGCCGCGGACCATCCTTTTTCGACGAGACGGTTTCGCACCGACGGTCGCACAATCTTTGCCGAAATAATCGGCGGAGCTGGCGATCCTCAGCTTTTCGACCTAGTGAAAAGCCAATTTGCCTTTGCCCGCATCATCGGACCCAGCCTTTATGCCGGGATCGAGCTCTCGGCTCAAGACATGCCTGTGCGCTGGTGGCCGCTCGGTCGGAAGATCCCGATCGTTGTCGATCCGGCCCGCAGCTTCGGCCAGCCGATCGTTAGCACCGGCGGCATTCCGACCGCGGTTCTCGCCGATGCCGTCGCCGCAGAAGGTTCGATCGCAAAGGTCGCGCGGCTGTACCAGGTGTCGCCGCGATCGGTCCACGCGGCTTTGCGGTTCGAGCAGCGGGCGGGCGAGCGGCTCGCGGCTTGAAGGTTTTTCTCGACAACAACCTTTCGCCCTATCTCGCCCGCGCGCTCCACACGCTGCTCGAACCCGAGGGAGATCAGGTCATTCACCTGACCGAACGCTTTCCGCCCGATACCGAGGATCGTGCATGGATCGATGTGCTTGCGGCCGAGGGCGGTTGGGTCGTCGTATCCGCCGACCGTCGCATCCATCGCAACAAGCTGGAACGCGAGGCATGGCGCCGCAGCCGTCTCGTCGTCTTTTTCTTGGGCCCGCAATGGCGCCGCCTGCGCAACATCGAGATCGCCTGGCGGCTCTTGCGCTGGTGGCCGCGCATCGAGGAGCAGGCGAGGCTTGTCGCGCCGCCAGCCGCCTTCGAATTGCCTCGGGACTACCGCTCCGGCCGGCTGCGAGTGTTGCGCGAATAGCCGCCCGCGGGGGCGCGGGTAACCGAATTACGCTGGATTCCTAGCGCCGTGCCGGTGAACCTACTGCCTGAAGTGTCTCATTGCTATTCGACCAACATTCCTCGTTGCTACGTAATTCCAGGTGGAACCAACGGCGATAGAAACTGCGGGAACTGTATACTTTACAATCGAGCGTTTCAGTATTTTTACACCAATCTTTGCCGACAATCTTTTGAGATTATTTAAGAATTCCTTTCGAAAAATCCGCTTGACGCCAATTTCGGCTGCCTTTCTGCCCACGTTCATTCCTGCCCTTCCGGCGGCATCGGATGCGGCACCGCCCAATGCAAAGGCGAGGATGGTCAAGATGTCCTCGGGGTCTTCGGGATCAAGCGGAGCTCCGTAAAGCTTGGCGAGATTGGCGACCAACTGAAGGTGGATCCGGATAAGCAACGTCACTTCTGCTGCGACCGAGGCTCCCGCGATAGCGAGATTTGCCGGAAGGCCGATGCCCCCCTCAAAACCGGTGAGAAGTCCTACGATCTCGTCGGTTGAGACGGTCGCACCTGTCACTGCACCTAGAATGGCAGCATTCTTGTCGGCAACGGCAATGAGCTTCCTGGCAATCTTGTCGACGGTCAAATCGGGGTATTTTGCGATAAAATACTCGGCCGAAGCGCGTTCCCAATAATTCGTGAATGATTTATGAATGATCAGCCAAAGCCATTCTCCGCTCTTAAACGTCTTCCAGCCACCGAAGTCCTGATAAAATTGTTTAGCCTCTTCAAACAATTTTTTGAACCGGCTCCTTTCATCGCCCGGCGAAGCCAATGAAATGCGCACCTTGGGAATCAAACCATCGGGCTGATGCTCCCAATCGGTTGGGTCGATCTGCTCGATAAGGCCGAATTCGGCTTTCCCGTCGATGGCAAGCTGCACACGACTGAATCGTGTTGCAGGGCCACTCAGAAGCACGGTTCCGATATCGTCAAGCTCCGGGGCCGGAGGCCGTTCAAGGTAAACGTGAGCAGACCAAGCCATACCGACCCCCGTCGCACTGCGGCGGAGCAACTTGTAATGCAGAGGCGTCCAAAAAATGTCCGCAAGGTTCGACTCGGTTAAGTGTCGCTAGGCACAGGTTTGCCTGCCCTTATGTTGTGCACGCGCTGCGAATACCCGCGGACCGCCGCCGGGGTGGTCAAGCGCATCTACACCGATCTTGCCGTCATCGATGTGACGCGGGAGGGCCTCGTCGTCCGCAAGCTCGCCGAAGACATCGGTTTCGAGCAATTGCAGGCAAAAACCGAGGCCGCCCTCCGCCCCGCCCCCGATTTGAAGCCGCTGCGCGCGCCGGCGGTGTGAACGGCCGGGTCTCGGCCGTCAGCCGCGCCGAGGGCGTCTCTCTACGGATCGCGGTCGAGAACTTCCTTGATGCGCGCCTCGTCGACCTTGATCTCGACCCCGGCGCGCTCCTCTTGCAGCAGCATCGGCGAGCGCGAGTCGCGGTTGCCCCAGCCGCGGTTCAGCGCCTCCGACAATTCAGCGAGCGCCAGATTGGCGACCCGCATCGGCACATTGAAATCGCGGCCGAGCTGGGTGGCGAGCGTCACATCCTTGTGCGCCAGGCGCAAGGCAAAGGCGGCCGGTTCGTATTTGCCGGGCAGAAACTGGTCGATCAGCCCGTCGAAGGTGCGCCGCCGGCCGGTGGCGCCGTCGCGCACCGCTTCCCATAACGCCAGCGGCTCGACCCCGGCCTTGACCCCGACCGTGAACATCTCGGCGAGTGCGGTCTGGATGCAGTAGCCCGCACCATTATGCACGAGCTTGGCCACCGAGCCGGCGCCGATCGGGCCGACATAGCGCGCCTTGTCGCCCATTGCGTCGAGCACCGCCTTGTGGCGATTGAAGATCTGCTCGTCGCCGCCGACCCACAGCGCCAGCTTGCCGCTGCGCGCGCCGCGCGGCCCGCCGCTGACCGGTGAATCCAGCATATAGACGTCGCGCTCGGCAAAGGCGCCGTGGATCTTGCGGACCATTGTTGGCGAGTTGGTCGAGAGGTCGAAATAAGCCTTGCCGCGGCTCATTCCGGCGAGGAGGCCGTTTGCCCCAAGCGCTACCTCCTCGACCTCGGGCGGGCCGGGGAGCGAGGTGAAAACGATCTCCGAGGCTTCGGCGACGGCGCGTGGGCTGTCGGCCCAGACCGCACCTTTGGCCAGATAAGGCTCGGCCGCGGCGCGGCGCAGATCGTGCACGACGAGATCGTGCCCGGCCTTTTGCAGATTGGCCGCCATCCCCGAGCCCATCATCCCCAAGCCGATAAACCCGACTTTCATCTCGCCCTCCAATGCCCGGTTGCGGTTGCCGCCGTTATTTCAGCACGTCCTTGGCGACGAGGGCCGCCGTCATCGCCGCGGGCCAGCCGGCGTAAAAGGCGAGGTGGGTGATGATTTCGCCGATCTCGTCTTTGGTGACGCCATTGTCGAGCGCGCGCTGAAGGTGGCCGACAAGCTGCTTTTCGCGGCCGAGGGCAATGAGGGTGGCGCAGGTGATCAGGCTGCGGTCGCGCTTGGAGAGATTGGGGCGCTCCCAAACGTCGCCGAACAATACCTTTTCGCTGAGGTCGATCAGCTTGGGGACGACGTGGCGGACCTGCTCGCGCGCGGTCGAGGGTTGCGATTGCGCCATGGTGTTCTCCTTTTTGTCCGATCCGGCGAATGCTGTTGGCGGCAAAGCCTAGCACGCGTCCGTCGCCGGTGGCCAAGGTTTCGACGGCCGCGCCAATTCCGGGCGGCGTCTGAAACAATTGTGCAATAAATCTGTAACCGGCACGATGGGCCGGATTTGGCGGGAGCGGGCGCGTGGTGACGGAGATTTCGGCGGGGCGAGCGGGAGGGGCGGCGGCGCCGGCGCTGGAGCGGCGCACCTTGGGTGTGGCCTGCGGTGCGCACGCATTGCACGACGGCTTTACCGACCTTCTTTATGTGCTGCTGCCGCTGTGGCAAGCCGAGTTCGGCCTCGGCTATGCCGAGATCGGCATTTTGCGCGCGCTCTATGCCGGGTCGATGGCCGGATTTCAGGTGCCCGCGGGAGCGCTCGCCGCACGGGTCGGCGGTCCGAGCTTGCTGGCATTCGGCACGGCGCTTGCCGGGATCGGCTATCTCCTCGCCGGCCTCAGCGGCGGTGCTGCGATGCTGATGGTCGCCCTCGTCGTCGGCGGGCTCGGCTCGAGCGTGCAGCATCCGATCGGCTCCGACCTCGTCGCCCGCGCCTTTTCCGG
>DASXAM010000290.1:0-18307 GCA_036404275.1 Allostellaceae bacterium | reverse complement strand
TTTCTTGGCGTCGGCGATGCGGCTGCCGATTTCGCCGGGGCTTTTGACCTCTTCCTGGGCAGCCTCCATGATCAAATCGCCGGGGCGCACCCCTTTGGCCGCGGCCGGGCTGTCCTTGGCGACATCGACAACGACGACCCCTTTGGCGTTGTCGGACAGCGAAAATTTGTCCTTCAGCTCGGGCGTGACCGAGGAGAGGGTGAGGCCCAGCGTCTTGACGACATTCTCGGTGGCCGGCGCACCCTTTTTGCCCGAGCCTTTCTCCGCGGCCGCCTGCTGCTGCTCTTTTTCGTCGAGCTTGCCGACCTTGACCTCGAGGCTCGTCTCCTTGCGCTTGCGCCAGACGGTCACGGGCACCTTTTTGTTGACCGGCGTTTCGGCAACAAGCCGCGGCAGATGGCGCATGTCGTCCACCGGCTTGCCGTCGAAGCTCAGCACCACATCGCCCGGCTGGATCCCGGCGGTCTCGGCCGGACCGTTGTCGGTGACGCTGGCGACCAGCGCGCCGCGCGGCTTGTCGAGGCCCAGACTTTCGGCGATCTCGCCGGTCACCGCCTGAATCCGCACGCCGAGCCAGCCGCGGTGGACGGTGTGGTCGCTTTCGGTTCTGAGCTCCGAGACGACGGCTTTGGCGAGGGTCGAGGGGATCGCGAAGCCGATCCCGATCGAGCCGCCCGACGGCGAGTAGATCGCGGTGTTAATGCCGATCACCTGGCCGTCCATGTTGAACATCGGGCCGCCGGAATTGCCGCGGTTGATCGGCGCGTCGGTCTGCAGAAAATCGTCGTAGGGGCCGGAATTGATGTCGCGCTGGCGCGCCGAGAGGATGCCGGCGGTGACGCTGCCGCCGAGCCCGAACGGGTTGCCGATCGCCAGCACCCAGTCGCCGACCCGCGACTTGTCGCTGTCGCCCCAGCTCACCGCGGTCAACGGTTTGTCGGTCTTGACCTTTAAGAGCGCGATGTCGGTCTTGGTGTCGCGGCCGACGACCTGGGCCTTCAAGCTGGTGTTGTCGTGCAGGATCACGGTGATCTCGTCGGCGTCGGCGATCACATGGTTGTTGGTGACGATGTAGCCGGCGGGATCGACGACAAAGCCCGAGCCGAGTGAGGTCGCGTGCCGCGGCAAGATCTCCGGGCGCTCGCCCTTGGGGAGCCCGTGCTCGAAAAAGTCGTGAAAAAACTGCTCGAAGGGCGAGCCCGGCGGGAATTGCGGCATGTCCGGGCCGGACCGCTCGCCGCCGCGCTCAGCCGTCTTGACGGTCTGCGTCGTCGAGATGTTGACCACCGCCGGCAGCAGCCGCGCCGCCAGATCGGCAAAGCCGTCGGGTGCCGGGCGGGCCAATGCCGCCGGAACCACGATCAGCAGCGCAGCGGCGGCGGTTGCGGCATGGCGCGCCAAGCGAGACAGACAGGCGGACACCGAGGGTCACTCCTTGCGTTTTCGAAAAGCCCGTTCTTTCCAGAGCGATAAATTTAACCGAAACACGGTTGCTTTCACCAGCCCGGTCGCCGTCAATGGCGGACCAGCCAGACGAGGCCGACCCCGACACAGCAGGCGGCGAGACCGGCCATGCGCAAAGCCTGCGGCGGAACCGCAACGGCACGCGCCGCAGCCCGCTTCATCCCTTCGGGAAACAGCGCGTAAAGCGCGCCCTCGATAACGAGGACGAGGGCCAGCGCCGTCCACAAATCCCTCATCGCGCCGCGGGACCACCGGCGGACCCCGGCGCCGGTTTTGCGGCGGCAGGCGGCGCCGGCTTTGCCGCCGCGCCGTCGAGATTGTCGAAATACCTGAAAAAGCCGCTGTCCGGGGTCAGCACAAAAGACGTGTTGTGGCCGGTCAGAGCGTTCCGGTAGGCCTGCATCGAGCGGTAGAAGGCGAAGAACTGCTGGTCCTGGCCAAACGCGTCGGCATAGATGCGGATGCTCTGCGCGTCGCCGTCACCGCGCACCCGCTGCGCGTTGCGCTGTGCATCGGCGAGGATCACCACCCGTTCGCGGTCGGCATTGGCGCGTACGGTCTGCGCCGCCTCGGCCCCTTCGCCGCGGTATTTTGCCGCCTGCTGCTGCCGCTCCGAGCGCATCCGGGCATAGATCGCCTGGCTGTTTTGCGGCGGCAAATCGGCGTGGCGGATGCGGACATCGACCACATCGATGCCAAAGGATTTGCCTTCGGCGGCGACCTCGTCGCGGATCTGGCGCATGATTGCCGCCCGCTGCGGCGACAGAATTGCCGACAAGGTCACGTTACCGACGACGCGACGCAGGCTGCCGCTGACCATGGCGCCGAGCCGGGCGCGGACCGCCGCCTCGGTCGCGACCGTCTGATAGAACAACAGCGGGTTGGTGATGCGATAGCGGGCGTAGGTATCGACGACGATGCGCTTTTGCTCCGAGGCGATGATCTCCTCGGGCGGCGGCTCGAAATCGAGCAGCCGGTTGTCGTAGATGATCACGTTCTCGATAAAGGGACGCTTGGCATAAAGGCCCGGCGCGCGGATCACCCGCCGCGGTTGGCCGAATTGCAATACCAGCGCCTCTTCGGTCTGATCGACGATAAAGAGCGAGCTCGTCGCAAAGATGCCGACAACGATCAGCACCCCGGCAACGATGAACAGGAGGCGGCGGTTCACGTCACTGCCCCCCGCGCAACAGCGGCGGGGCCGGTGGGGTCAGCGGCGAGACCTCGCTCTCGGCGGCGGAGGAGGAGCCGCTCGCGGCCGGTGCCGCCGGTTTTGGATTCGCCGGTGCCTTTCCGCCGCCAAGCGCCGGCAACGGCAGATAGGGCAGCACGCCGTTCCCGCCTTCGGCGGATTTGTCGATGATGACCTTGGTGCTGTTTTTGAGCACGTCCTCCATCGTCTCCAGATAGAGCCGTTGGAGGGTGACGCCCTGCGCCGATTTGAAGGCGTGGTAGACCGACAGAAAGCGCGCCGCGTCGCCTTGCGAGCGGGCGGTGATTTCCTGGCGATAGGCTTCGGCCTCCTGCTGGATGCGCACCGCGTCACCGCGCGCCCGCGGGATGATGTCGTTGCGATAGGCTTCGGCTTCGTTGCGCAGCCGTTCGCGATCGGCCAGCGCCGCCTGCACGTCGCGGAACGAGTCGATGACTTCGGCCGGCGGATCGACCCGCTGCAATTGCACCTGGGTGATATCGATCCCGGCGCCGTAGCTGTTCAGGATCGATTGCAGGAGCTGGCGGGTCTCGCTTTCGATCTTTGCCCTTCCCTCGGCCAATGCTTGGGCGATCGGGGTCTCGCCGACGACTTCGCGCATCGCGCTCTCGGCCGCCGATTTGACCGTCAGCTCCGGGTCGCGGATGTTGAACAGATAGGCTTTAGCGTCCTTGATCACCCAGAACACGGTGAAGTTGATATCGACGATGTTCTCGTCGCCAGTCAGCATCAGCGCCTCACTCGGCACCTGCCGCGTCACCGGCTGCCGGGTCGTCGCATTCTCGCCCGATCGGTAGCCGATCTCGGTGCGGTTGACGCGGGTGACGCTCGGCGTCAGCGCGGTCTCGATCGGGCTCGGCAGGTGATAGTTGAGACCTGGCTGCGTGGTGCGGTTGTAGGCGCCAAAGCGCAGCACGATGCCGACCTCGTCGGGCAGCACGCGGTAAAACCCGCTCGCCAGCCAGATCACGAAAATGCCGATCAGAACGACGGCGATCCCGGCGCCGGTGCCGAACCCGCCGGGCAGGATACGGCGAAACCGGTCCTGGCCGCGGCGCAGCAAATCCTCGAAATCGGGCGGGCGCGGCACCCGGGGACCGCCGCCCGAACCGCCACCGCCGCCACGCGGGCCGCCACCCCACGGCCCGCCGCCGCGCGGGCCGCCGCCCCAGGGACCACCGCCCTGACTCAACCAAAACATCGACCCTGAACCTTTCCGCGGCGTCTCGTCCGAGCAGTGCCGATCTCCGGCGGCGGTCTGTCGGATCGCGCCCGCGACCCGATAGAAGGCGCATGCCGGTGTTGTCAAGCCGCGCCGCCGTCCCCAGATTCGGGCTTGTCCGGCGGCCCTATTGGCCGATTGCCCCGCTACTCTGCCCCAATCGGCGTTTGCAACCAAGCGTCGTCGCGGCCGGCGCGGTACCGGCCGCCCTCCCGCCGTGCTGAGGAGCATGATGGCCGCCCCGACCGAACAACAGATTCTCGACGCACTGCGCCACATCGCCGATCCCGAGCGCGGCGCCGACATCGTTTCTCTCGGCATGGTCACCGGGATCGCGATCCGTGACGGCAACGTCGCCTTTGCCATCGAGGTCCCGCCGGAGCGCGCGCCGCGTCTCGAACCGCTGCGCAAGGCGGCCGAGGAGGCGGTCGAGGCGCTGCCCGACGTGCTTTCGGTCACCGCGGTGCTGACCGCGCAGAGCGCGCCGCGGCGCTCCACCCAACCCGCCGCCGCGGCTGCCGCGCCGGCGCGGCGCGAACGCGGCGAGGTGCCGGGGGTGCGCACCATCGTCGCCGTCGCCTCCGGCAAGGGTGGCGTTGGCAAATCGACGGTCGCCGCCAATCTGGCATTGGCGCTCAAGGCGAATGGCCTCGCCGTCGGCGTGCTCGACGCCGACATTTACGGCCCGTCGATGCCGCGCATGCTCGGGATTTCGGGCCGGCCCCGCTCGCGCGACGGCAAGAGCTTGGAGCCGATGCGCAATTACGGGCTCGAAGTCATGTCGATGGGGTTTCTGGTGCCGGAGGACACCCCGACGATCTGGCGCGGGCCGATGGTGATGAGCGCCTTGCAGCAGATGCTGCGCCAGGTCGAATGGGGGTCGCTCGACATCATGGTCGTCGACATGCCGCCCGGCACCGGCGACGCACAATTGACGATGGCCCAGCAGGTGCCGCTCGCCGGCGCCGTCATCGTTTCGACGCCGCAGGACATCGCCCTGCTCGACGCCCGCAAGGGCCTCAACATGTTTACCAGGGTCGATGTGCCGGTGCTCGGTATCGTCGAGAATATGAGCTATTTCCTATGCCCGCATTGCGGCGGCCGCAGCGAAATCTTTTCGCATGGCGGTGCGCGTCGAGAAGCCGAGCGGCTCGGCACCGAATTTTTGGGCGAGATCCCGCTCGACCTCGAAATCCGAGAGACCTCGGATAGCGGCCGACCGATCACCGTCTCCGATCCCGCCAGCCCGCACGCGCAGGTGTTCCGGCAAATCGCCGCGCGGGTTTGGGAGAAGGTCGCCGGCACCGGGGCGGTCGGCCGCGAACCGCCCCGCATCGTCATCGAATGAGGCGCTGCGCCGACGCGTTCGCTTAAGGGACGGAGGTCGGCCCCGCCACCGGATGAGCGGCGCAGAACTTCGGGTGGAGCTGGCCCGCCTGGGTGAGGAAAGTCGTCGCCGGCGCGATTGGGGTGCCGGACAGCGATTCGCCGATGGCGCAATGGCAGTTCGCCACCGGGGTGCCATTGATGTAACGCTTCGAATCGCATAGGAAACTGAAGCAGTTCGTGGTCTTGGCGCCAAGGCGAAGCGCCTTCGGGCAGATTTGATAGGGCGGTCGCTTCCTTGCCGCTTGCCGCCCAATTGTTGATCTGCTGTGGGATCAGCGCGTGAAAGGCAAACTCCGACCAAATGGTTTCGGCTGACGGCGCTTCGCACGAGCCGCGCATATTACCGCCACTCAGATCGGCAATGGCGGCGCCGCGAAAGATCGGGCACACGCAATCGCGCCTCGGGAAATTGCGCAGTTCCGCCGCTAGCGACATTAACTCTGATGGTTCTGCCAGTCGGGGTGCAGGTGGCAGCCGAGCAAAGCGCAAAATAGCCATTGCAAAACTCGATATCGTGACTGTCAGCAGCCTGCGCAGCCAGCGATCCCAGCAACAGCCCAACCGCCGCCCATCCGTCCGCCCCGGCCATTCTTTTCTTCCGCATGCCTTCCGGCGCTTCGGATCGACCCTGCTTACAGCATCGGCGACCGAACAATACCTATCGGCTCGCCTTACGCCGGATAGCCGTGCATCTGCGGTAAGGTCGATAGTGCAGCCGATCTCACGCGGCGGCGCAACCTCGGATCGCGCAGGACCTGACGAACTCTGCTAGGGCAGCGAGATCGGCCCCGATACCGGATGGGCGGCGCAAAACGCTTGGTCGCGCTGACCTGCCTGCGTGATGAAGGCGGTGCTTGGCGCTACCGGCGTGCCGGATAGCGATTCACCGATCGGGCAATGGCAGGTCGCCACCGGGACACCGTTGATATAGCGTTTCGAATCGCATAGAAAACTGAAGCAGTTAGCCAGCTTGCTGCCGAGCCGCAGCGTCTTCGGGCAAATCTGTGGCGGAGCCAAGGCCTCGGTGCCGCTTGCGACCCATCGGTTGATCTGCTGCGGGATCAGCTTATTGACCTGATAGGTCGACCAGATTGTGTCCGCCGTCGGCGCCTCGCACGACCCCTGCATATTGCCGCCGGACAAATCGGCGATCGACTGGCCCTGAAAAATCGGACAGGTGCAATTCGCCTCGGGGAACCGCGCCGTCCCGCCGGTAGCAACGTTTACCTTGATCGTCCGGCCGGTCGGCGTGCAAGTGGAGGCGGCGCAAAGGGCGAAATAACCGTTGCAAAACTCGAAATCATGACCGTCCGCAGCCGCCGGCCGCACCGGCAGCCACAGCAGCAGCGCAGCCGCGGCAAGCGCCGCGACCAATCCGCGAAATTGCATCGTTCCCTCCGGTATAAGCGATTGATCTGTACGAAGCATAGCAACAGCTAAGGCAGCGAGATAGGACCGGCCACCGGGTGCGCCGCGCAAAAAGCCTTGTCGCGCTGGCCCCCCTGGGTGACGAGGGTGGTGAACGCGGCGACCGGCGTGCCCGACAAGGATTCGCCCATCGGGCAATGACAGGTCGCCACCGGGACGCCGTTGATATATCGCTTTGAATCGCACAAGAAGCTGAAGCAGTTGGCGAATTGTTTGCCGCGGCCGAGGGTCTTGGGGCAAATCTGATACGGTGCCACGGCTTCGCTGCCGCTCGCGACCCAGTTGTTGATCTGTTGCGGGATCAGCTTTTCGGCAGCATAGAGCGACCAGATCTGATCCGGTTTCGGGGTGTCGCAGGAGCCGTGCATGTTGCCACCGGCGAGGTCGGCGATCGACCGACCTTGAAAGATCGGGCACAGGCACCTCGCCTCGGGAAATACCGCAGTGCCGCCGGTGGCGACGTTGACCCGAATATTACCGCCGGTCGGTGTGCAGGTCGAGGCGGCACAGAGCGCAAAATACCCTTCGCAAAACTCGAAATCGTGATTTTCGGCGGCAGCCGCCGGCGGCACGCCGATCGGCCGGCCGAGCAGCAGCAAAGCCGCAAACAGGACCGAAAAAAGGCCTTTCGATGGCATCGATCCCTTCGCTCCTCTCGCGTCGCAACGGCGATCAGACCGCGCAAAATTAGCGTAGGGTGCTGTAGAAGACGTCAGCGGCCCGTCAAAAAATAGTCGGGAAGCGCCGGCCGGGCGCAATCATTGAAAGCCTTTGCCGACGGCGGCGCTGCTCGCGATGCAGCTGCAACCCCGTCCCTGCGGGGCGGCAACGAACCCCGTCGCACCGGCGCTTGCCGCAGCGGCGGCGGGGCCTTATGTTCCGGCCGGGAATCGAGCTGCGCCCGCCGGGTCGTGGGCGCTCTGATCCCCGGTAGCTCAGTTGGTAGAGCAGGCGGCTGTTAACCGCCTTGTCGCTGGTTCGAGTCCGGCCCGGGGAGCCAACATGCCGGGGGCCAGACATGTCTGGCCCCTGGCCGAGTCATCGGCATCAAGCATTGACGCGGCGGATCAGTTCGGCCCAGCGGTCGAGCACCGGCAAGGTCTTGTCGGCCGGCTCGGGCGGCAAGGTGGTGACCACCCGCGCTATCCCCATGTCACGATAGCGCCGTAAGAGATCGGCGTCCTCGGTGCCGCCAAATAGCGTGATCGGCAACGAGGCGGGCTCGCGCTCGGCCGCTTTGGCCATCTCCCGGAACTTCGGCAGGTAGTCGTTGGCGTCGCCATAAGGGGCGCGGCCGGCAATCGGCACCCACCCGTCGCCATAACGGATCGCGCGCCGCGCTGCATGCGGGAACGCGCCGCCGACAATGACCGGCGGGTGCGGTTTTTGCACCGGCTTCGGCCACGTCATCATTGGGCCGAAATCGACAAATTCGCCGTGGTATTCCGCGGTCGATTTGGTCCAGATCTCTTTCATCGCCTCGATCCGCTCGCGCATCAGCTTGAAGCGGCTGGCAAAGGCGGTGCCGTGACCCTCGATCTCCTCGCGGTTCCAGCCGCCGCCGACGCCGAACAGAAAGCGCCCGCCCGAGACCTGGTCGAGCGAGGCGACCGCCTTGGCGGTCTGGATCGGGTCGCGCTGGACAACAAGGCAGACGCCGGTGCCGAGCTTCAACCGGCGGCTCGCCGCGGCCGCCGCGGCCAGCACGACAAAGGGGTCCATCGCATCGTAATAGGGCTTTGGCAATTCGCCACCGCCGGGAAAGGGCGTGCGCCGCGGCACCGGGATGTGGGAATGCTCGGGCGCCCACATCGATTCAAACCCGCGTTCTTCGAGCGCACGGGCGAGCTCGACCGCGGGCATCGAATAATCGGTGTGAAACATCGATACGCCGAAATCCATTTCTTCGCTCCTTCCGGCTCATCGCCGGTGCAAAGTGGTTGCGGGCGCCTGCCAGAATTACAGCTGCTTGCGCCGGTGCTGCACGGCCGCTTCGAGGTCTGACAATAAAGCGTTGATAGGGGATGCCGGCGGTTCCCGCGGCGGCTTTGATGGCTTCGAGCAGTTTCGATGACGCTTATCAGCCCATGACGGCGCGGCGGCGGGGTTTGGTGCGACCATTGGTGAAGCGGTCGAGGAGGCGGGTGGCGACGCGCGGGCTGACGAAATGTGAGACATCGCCGCCCAATGCGCCGATCTCTTTGACAAAACGCGACGAAATGAACTGAAACCGGTCCGAGGCCATCAGAAACACGGTCTCGATCTCCGGGTTGAGCCGTGCGTTCATGCCGGCCATCTGGAATTCGTACTCGAAATCCGACACCGCGCGCAGCCCGCGGATGATGACGCCGGCGCCGACCGACTGGGCGAAATGCATCAATAGGCTGTCGAAAGCGCGCACCTCGATGCGCTCGGCGTCGCCGTTTTCAAGATGCGCGATCTCGTCGCGCACGATCTCGACGCGCTCGTCGGTGGCGAAGAGCGGGCCCTTCCCGTCATTGCGGGCGACGCCGACGATCAGCCGATCGACGACCCGTGCGGCGCGGCGGATGATGTCCGAATGGCCGTTGGTGATCGGATCGAAGGTGCCGGGATAAATCCCGACGCGCAGTTTGGTCATCGGTCCCCCGTTTCGGCTTCGTCGCCGTTTTCGGTTGCTTCGTCATCGGGTGCAGAATCGCCGTTTTCGTCCGATTCTTCGGGCAGCCGCGCCACCGAGACGACCCGCTCGGCCTCGCCGATCTTGAAGATCACGACACCCTGGCTGCGCCGGCGCGCGATGCGGATGCCGCCAACCGGACAGCGGATCACCATGCCAGCGTCGGTCACCAGCATGATCTGGTCGTTGTGCCCGATCGGAAAGACGGCAACGACCGCATCGCCCTCGCGGCGCCGCAGATCCATGTTCTCGATGCCCTGACCGCCGCGCCCAGTGATGCGGTAATCATAGGCCGAGGTCCGGACGCCAAAGCCGCGCTCGGTGACGCTCAGCACGCATTCCTCGCGCTGAACCAGGTCGGCATAGGTTTCCTCGGCGATCGCGCCGTCGTCGCCGCTCGCCTCGATGCCGTCGTCGCCGCTCGCCTCGATATCGCCATCCTCGGGCTCGGGCGGCGGCGGCCCCGAGTTGTTCTCACCGTTTTCGCCCTCCTCGCCTGTCTCGCGCCGGCGCCGTGCGGCGAGGCTCAAATAGGCGTTGCGGATATCGGGTGCGACCTCCTCATGGCGCAGGATCGACATCGAGATGACGAGGTCGTCGCGGAGCAGCCGAATGCCGCGCACGCCGACCGAAGAGCGCCCCGCAAAGACCCGCACATCGCCGACCGGAAACCGGATCGCACGGCCGTTGCGGGTGGCGAGCAGCACATCGTTGGCTTCGGTGCAGGTCGCAACCGCGATCAGCCGGTCGTCGGCATCCTCGCCCTCGAACTTCATCGCGATCTTGCCGTTCGCGCGGACATCGCCGAAATCGGACAAGGCGTTGCGTCGGACATAGCCGCCGGCGGTGGCGAACATGACGGTCAGGTCGGCCCAGCTCTCCTCGTCCTCGGGCAACGGCATGACGGTCGAGATCGCTTCGCCCCGCGCCAGATTGGGCAATAAATTGACCATCGGCCGGCCGCGCGATTGCGGCGTGCCGAGCGGCAGCCGGTGCACCTTGAGCTTGTAGACGCGGCCTGAGGAAGTAAAGAACAGCACCGGCGCGTGGGTCGAGGCGACAAACACTTCGCTGAGGAAATCTTCCTCGCGGATCGCCATGCCGGCGCGGCCGCGCCCACCGCGGCGCTGCGCGCGGTAGGTCGAGAGCGGCACCCGCTTGATATAGCCGGCGTGGCTGACGGTCACGACCATCGCTTCGCGCTGGATCAAGGCCTCGATATCGGCCTCGAATTCGACATCCTCGATCTCGGTGCGGCGCGGGGTCGCAAACCGCTCCTTGATCGCCAAAAGCTCGCTGCGCAACACCTCGAAGAGGCGCGCCCGCGACCGCAGGATTTCGAGATAGCCCCCGATCTCGGCAATCAGCCCGCGCAATTCTTCGGCGATCTTGTCGCGCTCGAGCCCGGTCAGCCGCTGCAAGCGCAGATCGAGGATCGCGCGCGCCTGCTCGTCCGAGAGGCGGTAGGTGCCGTCATCGGCGACCTCGCGGCCGGGCTCGCCAACGAGCGCCACCAACGGGGCGACATCGCCCGCCGGCCAGGCGCGACCGGTCAGCTCGGCGCGCGCCGTCGCCGGGTCGGGTGCCCCGCGGATCAAGGCGATGACTGCATCGAGATTGGCGACCGCGATCAAAAGCCCGAGCAAGGTGTGCGCCCGCTCGCGTGCCTTGCCCAGAAGGTAGCTGGTGCGGCGGGTGATGACCTCTTCGCGGAATGCGACAAAGGCGCCGATCACCTCGCGCAAGGTCAGCTGCTCAGGCCGGCCGCCGTTCAGCGCCAGCATGTTGACGCCAAAGCTCGTCTGTAATGCGGTGTGGCGGTAGAGCTGGTTCAGTACGATGTCGGATAAGGCGTCGCGCTTTAATTCGGCGACGATCCGCACCCCCTCGCGGTCGCTCTCGTCGCGCAATTCGGCGATGCCCTCGATCAGCTTTTCGCGCACGCATTCGGCGATGCGCTCGACCAGTTTCGACTTGTTGACCTGATACGGGATCTCGGTGAAGACGATCGCCTCACGGTCCTTGCGGATCTCCTCGATATGCGACTTCGCCCGCAGGATCACGGCACCCCGGCCGGTCTTGTAGGCGGCATGGCTGCCGGCCCGGCCGAGGATCAGCCCGCCGGTCGGAAAATCGGGCGCCGGGACATATTCCATCAGCTCTTCGACGGTGATCGCCCCATTGTCGAGATAGGCGCAGCAGGCGTCGATGACCTCGCCCAGATTGTGCGGCGGGATGTTGGTCGCCATGCCGACCGCGATCCCCTGGGCGCCATTGACGAGAAGGT
Source organism: Allostellaceae bacterium (assembly GCA_036404275.1). Classification (GTDB taxonomy): domain Bacteria; phylum Pseudomonadota; class Alphaproteobacteria; order ATCC43930; family CGMCC-115725; genus AP-15. The sequence goes on along the minus strand of DASXAM010000290.1, from coordinate 6,645 downwards.
TCGGAAAGCCGGCCGGCAGCACCTTGGGCTCGCGCTCGGTCTCGTCGTAATTGGGCTGAAAATCGACGGTGTCGTTGTCGAGGTCGTCGAGCAGCGAATCGGCGACACGGGCGAGCCTGGCCTCGGTATAGCGGTAGGCCGCCGGTGAATCGCCGTCCATCGAGCCGAAATTGCCCTGGCCGTCGATCAATGGCAGGCGCATCGCGAAATCCTGCGCCATGCGCACCATCGCGTCGTAGATCGCCAGCTCGCCATGCGGGTGGTACTTGCCGATCACGTCGCCGACGATGCGTGCCGATTTGCGGTAGCCGCGGTTCCACTCGTTGCCGTTGACCTTCATCGAATAAAGGATGCGGCGGTGCACCGGCTTCAACCCGTCGCGGACATCGGGGAGCGCCCGCGCCACGATCACGCTCATCGCGTAATCGAGGTACGAGCGCTTCATCTCGTCCTCGATCGTGACGGCGGTGATGTCGGGGCCGGAAGGCGGGACGGCGGAAGAGGAAACGGCCAAGGGTGCTCGATCGGCTGGGGTGGGCCCGGTTCAAAAACCGCGGCCGAGCCCGGGCAGCACGACCGTCGCTCGCATTATACAGCAGGCGGGCGGTCGGGTTAGCGCATTTTGCGGTGCACACCCCCGCCGGGTCAGCCCGGTTTGTTGGGCGGGCCGCCGACAATCGCCCGATAGATCGCCAGGATGATCACGGCGCCGACGATCGCGCCGATAAACCCGGCTTGCTGGCCCGGCGCGTAGAAGCCGATCTTCTGGCCGAGCCAGGAGGCGAAGATCGCGCCGACGATGCCGAGCACGGTGGTGACGATGAACCCGCCCGGCCCGTGAATAAAAAGCTTGGCGATGGCGCCGGCCAGAAAGCCGATGATGATGACCCAGAGCCAGTGCACCGCAACCCCCTCGCTCGCCGCGGCCGCCCGACCGTCGCGACTATGTTGGCTGAAGCCGGCGGTGGGTCAAGCCGTCACATCGGCACCGCCGGGGTAATGCTTACATCACCCGGCGGAGTGGCATCGATGACCGGCAAGCGCACTCTGCGCCTTCCGAACTGGGACGTGGTCGAAGCGCGGCTCGTCTACGGCTTCGCGCTCGCGGCGCTGCTGCTGCTCGCCGGCTGCGGCGACAGCCGCAAATGGCATTCGATCGACGTTTCGGGCAGCCTGCCGCCGCTGTCCTTTACGATGACCCGCGCCGAAGACGGCAGGACGGTGACCGAAGCCGACTATCGCGGCGAGATCGTGCTTTTGTATTTCGGCTACACCTTTTGCCCGGATGTCTGCCCGACGACATTGGCGAACCTGGACGACGTCCTGGCGCGGCTCGGGCCGGGCGCCGCGCATGTACGCGTGCTCTTCGTCACGGTCGATCCGAACCGCGACACACCGGCGGTGCTCGCCGCCTATGTCAAAAATTTCGGGCCGCAGGTCGACGGGCTGCGCGGCACGCCGGACCAGCTGGCGGCATTGGCGCGGCGCTATCGCGTCGCCTATTCAGTGGCGCCGGCGACCGCGAACCACCCCTACGAGGTCATTCACGGCTCGGCGGTCTATGTGTTCGACGGCGCGGATCGGGCGCGCCTGATCATCCCCTCGCTCGCCTCGTCGCATCCCGACATCGCCGGCTCGGCCGCGGATTTGAAGCGGTTGGCCGAGCAGAAAACCGCGGCGCATTGGCCGGGCTGGCTGCGGCGGCTGATCTGAGATCCGGTCACTTCCCGGTGGCGCCGCGCACCGGAAAGCTCGCCGTCAAGTGGCCGCCGTCGGCAAAGCGCAAGGTGACCGGAACCGACCCTCCCGGGGTCATCGCCGCCGTCGGCGACGTGCACATCAAGTGATACCCACCCGGTGCAAACGCCGCCTGGCCGTGGGCCGGGACCACGACACTCGGCACCATCGCCATCCGCTCCTCGCCGCCCCCGCTCACGCTTTGATGCAGCATCAGGCTGCCGCAGGCCGGGGACGCGGCGCCGACCAGTTTTCGCGGCGCGGCGCTGTCGTTGGAAAGCGTGAAATACCCGGCGGCCGGCAACGACCGCATCACCAGCCGGAACCATTGCCCGCTGAGCGAAAGCCCGCCCGACTGAGCCTGCGCCGCGGCGCCTGTTGTGATTGCGGCGGTCAGACCGAGCACCAGGGCAATCGCCGCTCGCATCGCGTCAGCGCCCGGTCCAGCTGCTGGCGAGCACGCCGGGCGCAGCCTCCTCAGCGCCGGCCGGGGCGCTTGCTTCCTCGTGCAGCCGCAATGCGTTGATCGTCAGCGATACGGCAATCACGCTCATCATCGCCGGCGGAATCCAGATCACGATACCTCCGATATGCTGGTCGTTGAGCGCGCCCAAGGACGGGAACAGCCGCCCGCACAGATCGTAATAGGGGTAAAGGTCGGTGCGCGAAAAGGTGATCACCGCGCCGAGCAGGATTTGCGGAAACATGACCGCAAGCGACAGCGCGATCCGGCCCCCGAACGAGACCCGCGCCGGCGGCCTCGGCCGCGGGTCGAGCACCAGCGACCAAAACAACACGCCATCGAGAACCATGCTCCAATTCATCACGGCGTAGAGCCGCGTGTCGATCATCGCGCGGAAATGCACCCCGGGGATCAGCCAAAAGTAAAACAATCCGACAAACAGAAAAGCCGCCGGCACCGGGCGCTGCAATATGCGGATCGGCGCAGTCACAGCCGGGCGCTCGATCGCCCGGCCGAAGCGAGGCGGCAGCCCGCGGCGGATCGTCGGGCCGGCAGCGCCGAGCGCTATCAAAAACGGACCCAGATGGTGCATCACCACATGCTGGATTCGGTTCAAAAAGAACATGTGCTGCGACCAGTATTCGAACCGGGTCTGCAACACGGCATAAGTCAAAACCATTCCTGCCGGAAAGGCGAGCCAGCGCCAAAGCGGCGGTCGTTCCGTCGCGGGTAAGGCGGCAAGCCCGCGCCCGAACCAAAGCAGGACCAGCGCCGTCGCCAGATAGATCGGCGGTGAAAAATCCCAGGGCGCCCAGAACGGCAACAGCGCCGGATGACAAACCGAGAGCCACCACAGCAGGGCCCCAAGCCCCAGGATCGCCGCATAGGGAGCGGCGCGGCGCCGCGCCGCCCTAGACCGGTCCGAGCCGTCACGTTCCCATGCTTCCACGGGATTGAACTGGGCCGGTCCGGCATTTTCGCCAACGCGCCAAATCGGCGCAGGCCTCCTGCACCGCCCCTCCCCCCGGCGGTTTCGCAGCCGCATTGGAACGTTCGTCTGTGCCCGCGGTTTGAAAAAGCAGGAGCCGGCCGGCGCAGATCCAGCCGCAGCACAACGGGCCGGCCGACCGGAAATCGGAGCGTGCAGATGCCGTGGGACGGTGCCGAATTCTTTGAAAATCGAACTCTCGTCAAGCTCGGGCAAGTCGAGCGTTTGCTCGCCACCGAGCAGCATTGGTGCAAGGGCAGCTTGCGTGACGCTGGTGGGCGGCGCTGTCTGGTCGGGGCGATCATCGCGGTCGGCGGGCGCCGCGAGTTGATGCGTCCGGTCATCCGCGCCGCTCGCGAAGTCAGCGGCAAGCATTATTGGCGCATCGAGGCCTTCAACGACGACCCGAGCACGACCCATCCCGATGTGATGCGCGTGCTGCGGCGTACCCGCGAGAACGTGCTCGCCGACCTCACCCGGCCGCGGCAGCCGCTGGCGGCCAAATTGAGCGCGCTCTTCCACAATTTTTTGCCGACCTGGCCGGCCACGTCGAAATCAGGTGCGTGTCCGGCGCCGGATGACGACCTGCCGCCGCACGAGTTCAAGCACGCCCCGGACGGCGGCATGACGACTCGCGAAGTCGCCACGGTGTCGTGACCCGATCAAAGGAAGATCCGAAATGGCGACACAATATAGCGGCGGCTACGCCGCCTGGGACCGCCCCTCCCGACATCAGGATTGGGCACTGCTGATCCTGTCGATCTGGCTTTTCATTTCGCCCTGGGTGCTGAGCTTTGGTCATGCCGCGGCCGCGGCGAACGGCTCGTCCGTCGTCGCCAGTCGGGCAGCATGGGATGCCTGGATCCTGGGCGTGATCCTGTTCCTCGTCTCGCTGTCGGCGGTGGGGCGCATGGCTGCGCGCCAGGAATGGCTGGCGCTGGTGCTTGGGATCTGGATTTTTATCGCGCCGTGGGTGCTCGGTTTTGTCGGCCTCGGCTCCGCGGCCTGGGATCACTGGATTGTCGGCGTCCTGGTGTTTCTGACAGCCTTGTGGAACATCTCCGCGCCGCGCACCGATGTGGCCGGCTCGACCACGACCCCGCCGCTCGGCCCGCCCGGCGGCCCGCTCGCCTAATCGATCGGAGCTGGCTGCGGTCGCGTCACCGGTCACACATCCGGGATGCGCCGGTCACACATCCGGCAGGGTGAAGACGGCGCAGGGTGCGGCGATGCCGCGCAGCGCGTGCTCGCCAAGCGGCACCAGCGGTGTGGCGGTCTCGGCGGCGACCGCAGCGGAAATCAGCACCGAACGACCGAGCGGCCGGCACAACCCCTCGAGCCGGCTCACCAGATTGACCGCCGGACCGATCGCGGTGAAGTCGAGCCGGTCGGCGGCGCCGATATTCCCCCATAAAATCTCGCCCAGATGCAATGCTGCGCCAAACGGCAAGGGCGGCAGTCCTTGCGCCTGCCGCGCCCGGTCGAGATGGGCCATGCCGGCGCGGGCGGCAGCGACCGCGGAGAGCGCCGCCGCGCATGCCTCGGCCGGAGTGCCGGTGACCGGGAAGATCGCCAGCATGCCATCGCCGATAAACTTCAGCACCTCGCCGCCAAAGGCATGCACCGCCCCGGCTATGCGGTCGAACCAGGCATCGAGGGCGGCGATCACCGCGGCGGGCGGGCTTGCTTCGGAGAACGCCGTGAAGTCGCGCAGATCGGCGGAGAGCAGCGCCGCCCGGATCGTCTCGCCTGTGCCGCGCCCGAGCGCGCCGCCCAGCACCCGCGCCGCGCTACGCCGGCCGAGATAAGCTTCGAGCAGCGCCGACAGCGCCGCTCGCGCCGCAATAGCGGCCAAGGGTGCAGCGGCAAAGCGCGCCGCCTCGCGCATCCGTGCGGCACTGGCGGGGTCGAACGGTCGTGTCCCGGCCCAGCCGAGCATCGCGGCGTCGGTCGCCGATCCGATTGCGTCCTCCCACACCGGACCGAGCCCGACCAGCCAGTCATGCCCGGCTCGGCTCGTAGGACCGCCGGCAAAGCCCAGCGCCTCGACCACCGCCCCGCTCCCGGCCCGCCACAACCAAGTTCGCCGTGCAATGATCGGATGCGGCACGGCCAAGCTCAGTGCCCCGCCGGCCAGTGGCAGGCCCTCGGCCACGAGCCGGTCGCCGAGCTCGGCCAGAAACCGGTCGGGGCCAGGGGACGCGCCGGCCTCGTCCAAAAGCCAGACGAGAGCTCCCGACAAATCCATGCCGCGATCATGCCGTCGCGGCTCGGCGCCTGTCATCCGGTGCCTGGGCGATGGCGCCGCCGAACCTGCCACCCTATCTTCGGGGCTGGCCGTCGTTACCAAGGAGGAGACGATGCCGGAGCCTCTCGTCGTTCGCCGCGAGCAGCACATCGCCGCACCGCCCGCCGCCGTCTTCGCGCTCCTGACCGATCCGCGAAAGATCCTCGGCTGGATGGGAACCGAGGCCGAGCTCGACCCGCAGCCGGGCGGGCTCTATCTGGTCAACGTCACCGGCGCCCGTTGCGCCCGTGGGGCGTTTCGCGAGGTGGTGCCGGTGCATCGCCTCGCCTACAGCTTCGGCTGGGACGACAGCGAGGCGGTGCCGCCAGGATCGAGCCTCGTCGAGATCGACCTCGTCGACGAGCCGCCGGACGGTACGCTGCTGCGTCTGACCCATACCGGCCTGCCCACCGCCGAGCAATGCGCCGGCCATACCGAAGGCTGGACTCATTACCTCGACCGGCTCGCCGAATTTGCCGCCGGCCGCGACCCCGGCCCTGACCCGTTCCACGGCCGCACCGGCGCCGAGTGACCTCGCCGGCCGCGGTGCCGCGCCGCGTTAGCGGCTGTGGAGCCAGTCTTCGATCAGCCGGCGGGCGATCGAGTCGCGCCGCGGCATCCGGAAGACATCGTCGTCTTCGTGCGCCAAGAGCCAACGGCGCTCGACCCAGCGCGCATCCTCCAGCTCACCGACATCGACGGTGATTTCGGTCGTCAGCGCTTGCGCGTGAAAGCCCAGCATGATGTTGGCGGGAAACGGCCAAGGCTGCGAGGAATGGTAATCGACCGCACCGACGACGATGCCGGTTTCCTCGTGCACCTCGCGCGCGACCGCGTCTTCGAGGCTTTCGCCGGGTTCAACAAAGCCGGCCAAGGTCGAATACATGCCCGGCGGAAAGTTGCGCGAGCGGCCCATCAGCGCCGCGTCTCCATGGGTCACCAGCATGATCACCGCCGGGTCGGTGCGCGGAAAATGCATCGTATTGCAGGCGGGGTCGGTGCAGCGCCGCATATGCCCGGCCTCCTCGCTGCGGGTCGGGCTGCCGCAGAGGCCGCAATAACGGTGGCGCGCGTGCCAGTAGAGCATCGCCCGCGCCAGGGCCAGCAGCGCCCCGTCGCGGCCGTCGAGCCGGCCGGCCAATTGCCGCAGATCGGCAAAGCGCAAGCTCG
>DASXAM010000289.1:0-5653 GCA_036404275.1 Allostellaceae bacterium | reverse complement strand
TGGTTCTCGCGGTCGGCGACATAGACCCAGCCATCGGCGTCGGTGCAGATGTTGTGCACGATGTTGAACTGGCCGGGATCGGTGCCGGGCTCGCCCCACGACATCAAGAGCTTGCCGTCGGGCGAATATTTGTGGACGCGGGCGTTGCCGTAGCCGTCGGAGACGTAGATCTCGCCCTTTGGCGACAAGGCGGTATGGGTGCAGCGATGAAACGGCTCGCCCGACATATAGGGCTTGGGCTCGCCGGGGACGCCCAATTCGAGCAGGACCTTGCCATCGAGCGAGCATTTGCGCACGAAATGCCCGCCATCGTCGGTCAGATAGATCGAATCGTCCGGCCCCATATGGACGCCGTGCGCGCGCGGATACTGCCCCTCGCCCCAGGAGCGCAGAAAATTGCCGTCGCGGTCGAACACCATGACCGGGTGCTCGCCCCGGTTGAACACATAAACATTGTCGTTCCTGTCGACCCCGACGGCACCCACCTCCTTGAACGACCAGCCCAAGGGCAGCTTCGCCCAATCCTCGATGATCCGGTATTGATACTCGCCCTGGCCGACGATCGTCGCCATCGTTCTCTCCCCGATTTGTCTGCGCTCCAGCCTATCGAAGCCCCCGCCCCGAAACAATCCTCCGCCAAAATGGCGCCGCAACCGAGGGTTCTTTGATGCTCAGCCTGCGCGCCCATCTCGTCATCGCCGGCGCCATCCTGGCGGCAATCTTTGTGCTGGCGACGATCGGCAATGCGCTCGAAGCCGGCGGGATGGTTGCGGCGGGTCCGCGCCTCAGGCTCGCCTCGATCGCGACCTTTCTGTTTCTGGCCGTGGCACTCGCCTTTGCCGCCATTCCGGTCATGGTCAAGCTGGTGCTGGGCTTTCAGGTGGCGATCGGCAATGCCGGCCGGCCGGCGGTTGCAGCCTTTGTCGCCCGTGAGCGGACCATCGTCTTCATCTTGTGGGGATTGCTCGCGGTCGGTCTGGTCGTCGCCATCGCCGGGGCGATTGTCAACGACGCCTTCGGCTGACCCAGATCGGTGGCATGCAGACACTTGCCGCCGGATCGCGTTTAATCTGTCACATAACCCAAGCTAGGCTGCGCCGATGAACGATATTCCGCCGCCGCTCCCCGCCCCGCGCGACCCTCACCTGCGCCGTATGGCCGATGCGCTCCGGGCGCTCGCCATGGACGCGGTCGAAAAGGCCAAATCCGGCCATCCCGGCATGCCGATGGGCATGGCCGACATCGCCACGGTATTGTTTACCAAATACCTGCGCTTCGACCCGCAGGCCGCCGATTGGCCCGACCGCGACCGGTTCGTCCTGTCGAACGGGCACGGCTCGATGCTGCTCTACGGGCTCCTGCACCTCACCGGCTATCCCGACATGACGATGGCCGAGATCGAGCATTTCCGTCAGCTCGGCAGCCGCACCGCCGGCCATCCCGAGCGCGGCCACGCCCCCGGCATCGAAACAACGACCGGTCCCCTGGGCCAAGGGCTCGGCAATTCCGTCGGAATGGCCTTGGCCGAGCGCATGCTCGCCGCCGAGTTCGGCCCCGACATCGTCGATCACTACACCTATGTCTTTTGCGGCGACGGCTGCCTGATGGAAGGGATCAGCCACGAGGCCTTGTCGCTCGCCGGCCATCTGCGCCTCGCAAAGCTGATCGTGTTCTGGGACGACAATTCGATCTCGATCGACGGGCCGACCGGGCTCGCCGTCTCCGACGACCAGATCCTGCGATTTCGCGCCCATGGCTGGGATGCGGAGCGCATCGACGGTCACGATACCGACCAGATCGCCGCGGCGATCGAGCGTGCCCAAAACAGCGACCGGCCGAGCCTGATCGCCTGCCGCACGGTGATCGCCTTTGGCGCGCCGACCAAGGCCGGCACCGCGGCAGCACACGGTGCCGCACTAGGCGCCGAGGAAATCAAGGGAGCGCGCGAACGGCTCGGCTGGAACTATCCGCCCTTCGCGATCCCCGACGATATTCGCAATGCCTGGCACGCGGCCGGCGCCCGCAGTGCCGCGACCCGCAAAGCCTGGGAAGCGCGCCTGCAAGCCGCGCCGGCCGAAAAGCGCGCCGAATTCCTGCGCCGCCAGCGCCGCGAATTGCCGGCGGGCTTCGACAACGCCATCGCCGAAATTTGCGCCGAATTCCGCAAATCCGACGCCAAGCTCGCGACCCGCCAAGCCTCGGGCACGGTGCTCGATACGCTGACCCGAGTGGTGCCCGAGCTCGTGGGCGGCTCGGCCGATCTGACGCCGTCGAACAACACCAAGGCCAAAGGCCTGAAAGAGATCAAGCCCGGCGATTATTCCGGCCGCTATATCCATTACGGCGTGCGCGAGCACGGCATGGCGGCGGCGATGAACGGCATCTCCGTCCATGGCGGGCTCGTCCCCTATGGCGGTACCTTTCTGACCTTTTCCGATTACTGTCGTCCGTCGATCCGCCTTGCCGCCTTTATGGGCGCCGGCACGATCTTTGTGATGACCCACGATTCGATCGGTCTCGGCGAGGACGGCCCGACCCATCAGCCGATCGAGCATCTGGCGAGCCTACGCGCGATGCCGGGCCTTTATGTCTACCGGCCGGCCGATGCGGTCGAGACCGCCGAATGCTGGGCGCTCGCGCTCAATCGCCGCGACGCGCCCTCGCTCCTGGCCTTGACCCGCCAGGGCCTGCCGCTATTGCGCCGCGAGCCGTCGCCGGAGAACCAGTCGGCGCGCGGCGCCTATTTGCTGGCCGAAGCCGAAACCGGCCTGCGCCAGGTGACATTGCTCGCCACCGGCTCGGAAGTGTCGATCGCGATGGGCGCCCGCGACCTCCTCGCTAAGGACGGCATCGGTGCCGCAATCGTCTCGATGCCATGCTGGGAGCTCTTCGAAGCCGAGCCCGAGGATTATCAGAACGCGGTCCTCGGCACCGCGCCCCGCGTCGCCGTCGAAGCCGCGGTGTGCTTTGGCTGGGACCGCTGGCTCGGCCCCCGCTCGGCCTTTATCGGCATGCACACCTACGGCGCCTCCGCCCCCGGCGAAGACGTCTACAAACATTTCGGCATCACCCCCGAAAAAGTCGCCGAAGCCGCCCGCTCATTGCTGTGAGGCAGGCTCGCGCCCGCCTATGGCTTGGCGGCGGGGATCGGCAGGATGCTTGCCACCCGCCAGCCGTCGGCCGTCCGCACAAGGAGCTGGTTCATCAGAAAGCGGATGGTCTGCGGCGGCTGACCGGCGGCGCCGATTGTAAAGGTGATCGGGACGTAGAGCCGGGCGGCACCGTCGCCCACCATCATAATCTTGAGCGAGGCCATGTCGGGGTCGAGCCGCCACGTCCCTTTATAGAGAGCTGCAAAGCGCTTTAACGCGGCATCGCTGCCCCAGATTGGCGCGCCGCGGGTGATCCACAAGAAATCGGGCGAAGCCAGCAACAGCGCTTTCGCCTTGCCCACATCGTGATCATTCTGAGCCGCGACAAAATTTTCAAAAGCAGCGCGGATTTCGTCCTGCGGCGCGGCATGGACCGGCTTCAGCACCATCATCACCAACAGCAGTCCAATGCATAATCCCGCTGTTGCATGTCCTTGGCTCAATCTGCTCATCCCATCGCTCCCGGTTGAGGTCGGACAGGCGCATTGGCGTCTGCCGCCCGGCGATGGCAAGATGAGACAGGAACCCCCCCGGGTCTTTGGACAGCGGTTGGATTCTTCCTGCATTTTGCCGAAGTGCCGCTATGCATGCGCGCCTCGTCGAAACTTTCGACTTTGCCGGTTTCACGCTCCTTCCGAGAGAGCGGTTGCTGCTCGACGGCGCAACTGCGGTCCCGCTGACCGGCAGGGCCTTCGACCTTCTGGTGGCGCTCGTCCGCCGCGCCGGCAGTCTTGCCCACAAGGATGAATTGCTCGACGAGGTATGGGCGGGGCTCACCGTCGAAGAGGTCAACCTCTCGGTAAATATTTCCGTGTTGCGCAAGGTTCTCGGGCAGCGCCGGCCCGGTGAGAGGATGATCGAGACGGTCGCGAAAGCGGGCTACCGTTTTGTGTACCCCGTCAAGCCGCGACTCGGCGCCCCGTCATACTCGGCGCCGTTGGGCGGACCGAGCGGCCAAGGCCCGGCCCCCGCCAACCCACAGGCGCGGCGCGCCTATCTCGAAGGCCGCTATAATTGGAACCGGCGCTCGGAGGAGGGTCTGACCGCCGCGATCGCGAGCTTCCGTCGCGCAGTCGCTGAAGACCCGGATTTTGCCCCTGCCTATGCCGGGCTGGCCGATTGCTATGCCACGCTGGGCTATTTGAGCCACCGCGCGCCGGCGGAGAGTTTTCCGATGGCCCGCGGCTATGCCGAGATGGCGTTGGAGCGCGACCCGGCCCTCGCCGAGCCGCACGCCTCGCTCGCTTACGTCAAATTGTATTTCGACTGGGATTGGGCCGCCGCCGATGCAGCCTTCCGGACGGCCTTGACGCGGCAGCCCGAATGGGCGGCGGCGCATCAATGGTACAGCATCCTGCTGCTCGCCGTCGGCCGGCCGCAGGCGGCCTTCGAAGAGATCATGACGGCTTGCGAGCGCGAACCGCTGTCATTGTCGATCAACACCGATCTGGGGTTTCACTATTACTATACCGGCCAGTACGCCGAGGCGGCCAAGCAACTGCAATCGGTCTTGGCGATGCAATCCGATTTCGCGCCGGCGCAGCTCTGGCTCGGGCGCACCTATCAGCAACTCGGCGCGTGCGATGCCGCGCTCGCGGCGTTCCGCGCCGTCGAGGCGGCGGCGCCCGAATGGCCGGTTGCGGTTGCGGCGCGCGGCTTTGTCGAGGGGATGGCGGGCCGCCGCGAGGAGGCGGCCGCCACACTCGCTCAGTTGCACCGGCTCGCCGGTCGCCGCTTTGTTACACCCTATGGCATTGCTCTGGTAGAGGCCGGGCTCGGCCGCGACGAGGCGGCGCTGGCAACGCTCGAAACCGCCTTTGCCGAGCGCTCGCACTGGCTCGTATGGCTGCGCCTCGATCCACGCTGGCGCGCTCTGCGGGCGCATCCGCGCTTTGTGCAGATAGTGGCGCGCATGCGGTTTCCTGCTTGAGCGTTCTACCGGTTCGCCCAGGCGCCGAAAGTGGTTGCGCGGCCGGCGGCGGCCGATGGGGGAAGGCCGGGCGGGGGTGAAGACAGCCGACGAAGCGCCGGCCGACATTTGGCCGCCCGATCGAATTCACGACAGCGCGTCAATCCGCATCTGCCGCCGCCAGCCGCAGGCCGGACAACAGCAGTTCCCGGTGCTCGGGGTTCCGCAGGAAGCCGACGTCGTTGATCACGATCGGCGTAATCGCCTGTAGCCGCTCGACGGTCTCTTTCGCGTCGTCGAGCCGCCCCATATTCGCGTAGCAGGCGGCGAGAAAGCGATACGGTGTCGGAAAGCTCGGATCCTCTTGGATCGCGAGGCGTAGTTTCGGCACGGCCTCATCGAAGCGCCGGCCGACGAAATGCGCGATGCCGATTGAAACGAGCACCGTGCCGATGCGGGCGCGCGGACTGAGGCGCAGCGCGGCATCGAGATGCTCGAGCGCGATGTCGGGCTGTCCTGCCCAAGTCCTGAGTGTGCCGCTGATTTGCCAGCCCCGCGCGTAATTCGGGTTGAGCGCCAGTGCGCGATCAAC
>DASXAM010000288.1:0-6446 GCA_036404275.1 Allostellaceae bacterium | reverse complement strand
GCCGCGAATCGTCAGGTGGAGAACAACAGATGCGCTGGGTTGAGGTTCGGGTGGCCGCTGACGACCGCGACAAGGTGCTCGGTCGCGGTGGTGCCGCTTCCCGAATAGAACAGATCGCCGTTCGACGTGTCGTAGGCAAAGCGCTGGGTCGGGGCGGTAAAGGCACCGGTCGCGTTTTTTGTAAACAGACTGCCGAGCGGCTGTGGGCTTGCGGTTGCACCGGGTAGTGAAAAGCCGGAGCCGCTGACAAACAACATCTCGTTCGCCGCCGAGGCTGTGAAATCGGTGATCGTGTTGTTGCCGGCGGCGCTGAAGACAAACTCGTTGGCGCCCTTCCCGCCGGTCATCGTCGTCTTGCCGCCGGCGAAGAAAATGTCGTTGCTGCCGGCGCCCTTCAGCACATCGACGCCTTTCCCGGCATGCACAGTGATCGCGCCGACTGTCGCGGTAACCGTGTTGCCGCCGTTGCCGTCGTTGATCGTGATCACCCCGGCGGTGCCCGTGAAATTGGCGCCGGCGAGCGTCAGCACGTTTTTGGTGTTGGCGAGGCCGATCGTCGTAAAGCCCGAGATGTTAATGAGACTGCTCGCGGTGGTCGCCTTGGCGAAATTTAGGGTGGCTCCGCCATTGCCGAAGAGCGAGCCGTTGACGGTGACACCGTTGTCGACCAGCGTGCCGCCGGCAGCGACGCTGAAGGTCGAGCCGGCGGCGATCGTCAGCGCGCTCAGCGTGCTCTTGACCGCAGTTGCGGCTTGCATGGTTCCCAGTCCCGCGGTCGCCAACGTACCGCCCGACACAGTGCCGCCCTTGAGATTAAGCGCGCCGGACACGGTCAAAGTATTGCCGAGGGCGAGAACGCTGCCGACAGCAAGATTGATGATGCCGCTGTCGGAAGAAGCGCCCGTCGCGGTCAACGTCGCTGTGCCGGTTAACCCGGTCAGTGAGATCGTGCCGGTGTTGCCGAGGCCGCCGGCCTTGACCTTGGTCGCGCGAGTCAGACTAGCATTTCCGATGTTGAGCGCGCCGTTGTTGGTCAGCACGCCGCCGACCGTCAAGACGCTGCCGCCGGCGCCGCTGCTGTCGATCCCGAGGGAGGCGTTGCGTCCGTTGAGAAATGCTCCGGAAACGGCGAGCGTCGAGGTCGCCGCTGCAGCATCGCTGACTTCGGACAGGCTGCCGAAATTGCTCAGCCCCTTGGCGCTTACCTTGGTCGCTGCAGTGATGACGGTATTGCCGATCTGAAGGCTGTTTTCGTTGGTCAGGACGCCGCCGACGGTCAGGCTGCTGCCGCCGGCGCCACTGCCGTCGACAGAAAGGCTGTTGCTGTTGTCGAGAGCGCCGGTGGCCAGCGCGGCGCCGTTTTGCAGGCTCAAACTGCCGGCGTTCTGGGCGAGCCCCTTGAGCGCGCTATTGCTGGTCGGCGCACTCTTCAGCGCGACGAGCGCCTTGGCGCCGTTCAGCGTGAGGCTGGCGCCGTTGCCGATCGCGTGCACCCCGCCGCTGCCGAATTGGATCAGCGCATTGCCCGAGAGGTTGTAGCTGCCGAGCAGGGTCGTCGGCGCCGCACCAGTGATGTTCAGCGTCGCGGTCGCAAACGTCCCCTCGTTCATGGTGATGCTGCCGGTTCCGGCGAGCCCGCCAGCCTTGACCGTCGTTGCCTTGGTCAGATTGCCGCTGCCGATCGTGATAGCGCCATTGTTGGTCAGCACGCCGCCGACCGTCAGGACGCTGCCGCCGGCGCCGCTGCTGTCGATCCCGAGGGAGGCGCTGCGTCCGTTGAGAAATGCCCCGGAAACGGCGAGCGTCGAGGTCGCCCCCGCAGCGTCGCTGGCTTCGGACAGGCTCCCGAAATTGCTCAGTGCCGTGGCGCTGACCTTGGTCGCTTTGGTGATGACGGTATTGCCGATCTGAAGGCTGTTTTCGTTGGTCAGGACGCCGCCGACCGTCAGGCTGCTGCCGCCGGCGCCACCGCCGTCGACGGAAAGGCTGTTGCTGTTGTCGAGAGCGCCGGTGGCCAGCGCGGCGCCGTTTTGCAGGCTCAGAGAGCCGGCGTTCTGGGCGAGCCCCTTGAGCGCGCTATTGCTGGTCGGCGCACTCTTCAGCGCGACGAGCGCCTTGGCGCCGTTCAGCGTGAGGCTGGCGCCCTTGTCGATCGTGCTCACCCCGCCGCTGCCGAATTCGATCAGCGCATTGCCTGAGAGGTTGTAGTTGCCTAGGAGGGTCGTCGGCGCAGCGCCGGTGATGTTCAGCGTCGCGGTCGCGGCCGTGCCTTCGTTCATCGCAACCGAGCCGGCGCCGGCGAGACCGGCGGCCTTGACCGTGGTTGACCGTATCAGGCCGCTGTTGCCGATCGTGAGGGAGCCGTTGTCGATCAGCTGTTTGCCGACCGTCAGGACGCTGCCGCCGGAACCGCTGTTGTCGACTTGCAGGAAGCCACCCTGGCTGTTGTTAAGACTCCCGGCGACAGTCAGCACCGCGCCGCCGGTGAGATTGACGGAGCTATTAGCGCTGTTGTTGAGCCCGCCGACTCCAACTTTTGTCGTCGCGGTGGCGGCGTTGTTGCCGATGTTGACCACATGGAGGTTGGTAAGCGTGCCGCCGATATTGAGCGTGGTCCCGCCGGGTCCACCGGTATCGACCTGTAGGGCGCCGCTGTTGGAAACAGCGCCGGATACCGTCTCTGTCTGTCCGGGATCTTGGACCGCCAGCAATGCGCTGGTATTACTGATGACGATCGAACCAACCTTGACCGGCGTCGTCAGATTGACGGTGTAGAAACCGGGAACGGCGATCGTGACCGCATCGCCGGCACCGGGAACCTTGCCGGGGATCCAATTTGCCGCCGTCGCCCAATCGCCGGTAACGGGGTTTTTCCAGCTGATCGCGGCCATTTCCGCCTCCTCGCAAGCTTCGGCAGCTACGCTCGCCGACGGTAAAACGCCTCTGGTCGGAGACCATATAAGTTGATTTTTTTTGATTCAAGATCGGTCAAAAACATCCTGCCTCGGCCAAACTTGCTGCGTTAACTATTATTAACTATTTGATTCTCTAAATATTGGTTTCACAAAGTTACAATGCCATCAAGGCTATTTATAATTCAATGCAAGCGTGTCCCAAGCGCGGTTTACCGAAATATCGCGCGGATCGCCCCGGCTTGCGCGGCAGGCTCGTGAGAGCCTAGTTTCGGGCGTTGCGGTCGAGAGGAAGTGCGGCGATGCGATCGGTTTCGGTTGAGGCGGACGGGGCGGCGTCGAATTCGGCGGTGTGGCGGGCGCGGGTCGATCTGGCGGCAGCGCATCGGCTCGCCGATATGCAGGGGTTCAGCGAAGGCATCTTCAATCATCTGACCCTTGCCGTGCCGGGCGCCGGCGACCGCTATCTGCAAATCCCGTTCGGATTGCATTGGAGCGAGGTCACCGCGGGCTGTTTTCTGGAAGTCGATTACGGCGGGCGACGCCTTTCGGGGAACGGGGAAATCGAGCGCTCGGGATTTTGCATTCATGCGCCGATCCATCGGCTGTTGCCGAGCGCCGCCTGTGTGCTGCATACGCACATGCCGTTCGCCAGCGCCTTGACCAGGCTCGAGGACCCGCGGCTTCTGCCGGTCGGCCAGACCGAGATCGATTTTGCCGATTGCACCGCTTACGACCCGAATTATGCCGGGCTCGCCTTCGACCCGGCCGAGGGCGAGAGGCTGGCCGGCGTGCTGGGCGCGCACAACAAGGTGCTGTTCATGGCCAATCACGGCGTGCTGGTGGTCGGCGAAACCGTCGCCGAGGCCTATGACCGGCTCTACTATCTCGAACGCGCCTGCCAGGTGCAGCTCTATGCGATGTGGACCGGGCGGCCGCTAAAGCGAGTGCCGCCAGCCGTGGTCGAGCACACCCGACGGCAATACGCAGCCGCGCCGAGCTACCACGGCAAGCCCGCCTGCGAGCACCATTTCGCTGCGCTAAAGCGCCTGCTCGACCGCGATAATCCCGGCTACGCCGACTGAGCCATCGCTCCGCGCGAGTCGCCTGCAAGGAAGGAAACCGACCTCAGGCGGCGCGGGCGGGCCAGACGGGCTCGTGGTGGCCGAGCGGGGCCGTGGGGCGCGCCCAGAAGGGCGGGGTTTCGGAGAGCCGCACGGTCGGCGCCAGATGGCGCAACCGCCCGACCGGGGTGTCGCTTTCGATCGACCAGCGCGCGATCTCGGCCGGGTAGAGCTCCTTTTCGACATTCTGCAATTCCGCCTCCGGCACCTGGCCGCGATCGACAAGCCACTTGCCGGTCTGCGCTAAGGAAATGCGCACGAGCCAGCTGCCGCCCTCGCGCGCCCGCCGCGCCAGCGCCACCATCGCCCCGAACGCCATCAGATAGCCGGTCAGATAGTCGATCGCCGAGACCGGGTAGAATTGCGGGCCCGGGTTGGCGCCGGGGAACAATTCGCCCTGGCGGGTGGTGATGCCGCTCACGGTTTGCACGACCGTGTCGAAGCCGCGGCGCGAGGCCCACGGCCCGACATGGCTGAACGCGCACATCGACACATAGACGAGCCCCGGCCGCAGCTTGGTCAGCTCTTCGGGCGAGAGGCCGCGATTGCCGAGGGTGCCCGGCCGGTAGCCTTGCGTGAAGACATCGGCCTCACGCACCAGCCCGCGCAAGGTCTCGAGGTCGTGCGCTTGGCGCAGGTCGAGATGCGCCTGCAATTTGCCGTGCCCGGTGTCGTATTCCTGGTAGCCGATATTCGGCAGATGCGGGGCGGTGATCTTCATCACCTCCGCACCGTGCTCGGCCAAGGTGCGCGCCGAGGTCGGGCCGGCCAGCACCCGGGTCAGGTCGAGGACGCGGATGCCGGAAAGCGGCCGGTCGCCCTCGGGCAAAGCCTCTTTCGGGCTGTCGCCAATCTTGACGATCTCCATCAGCGGCAGCGACGCGATCGCGGCGGCCTGCGGGTGGCGCGCCCATTCGGCCATGCTGCGCACCATGCCGCCCGCTCCCTTGGCGGCGAGGATCGCCTCTTCGAGCTCGAGCGCGTCCCATTTCGCCACCGCCTGGCGCACCGCGTCCTTCTCTTCGGGGACGCCGAGCACGCTCAGCGCGGCGGCGCGATGGTTTGGGAAATTGGCATGGATATAGCTCCAGCGTCCGTCTTTTGCCGGGTAGACGCCCATAACGGGATTGCGCTCGGTCGAGATCGGCGCCCCGTTGATGTGCATGTAGTGGCCGCTGCGCAACGAGGCGACGGCACGGCGCAGATCGACCGAGACCTCCTGGCGCCGACCGGTGCGCAATTCCCAGAGCTCGGCCGCGGCCAATCCCGTGGCGGCAAGCGCCGCCGCACCTGCCTCGCCGATACGGAACGGCGTCGGCAAGACCGGGTCGGCGCCGCCGGTGATCTCGACCTCGCGCGCCCGCTCCTCGGGCCATCCGGCAATCGGCAGAATCGTGCGCAATGCGTCATGGGCCGTCATCGGGCTTCTCCCCAAAGGTTGCGGGCCGCGCTTGCCACCACGCGGCGGATTGCCGGATGATGCCCCGGAACGAGGTCGAAAGGAACGCCGATGAGCGAGGTCATGATCGTCGTCGAGTTCGAGGTGAAGCCCGAGCACAGGAGCGAGTTCATCGAATTGATGAAGGGTCATGCGCGGCGCTCGCGCAGCGACGACGGCTGCCGGCAGTTCGACCTGATGCTGCCGGCCGGCGACGAGCGCCACGTCTTCCTCGTCGAGAAATGGCGCGACCAGGCCGCTCTCGACGCGCACGCCAAAGGCCCGATGCCGGGCAACACCTACCGCGACTGGATCGTCGGCCGCAAAGTCGCGCGCGGCGCTCCGGCCGATTAGGCCGGCGTTCGTCGCCTATACCGGTCAGCATCCTGGGGTGTGGGTGCGGCCCCGTGGAGGCCGGGAACCAAGCACATCGGGCCTCGGGCTAAAGAAGCAAAGCGCCGTGTTCATTGGTTCCGGGCCGGCCCCTTTCAACCGAGGGTCGTCTGGTCTCGCCGTAGAACGGAGCCGGATGCGCTCGAACCCTACCGGAATCGCCAAGCGATTGCGCGGCGGGTGGCCCAGCTTGCCCTTTTCGGACCTTGCTTTGTCGACCGGATCAAGATGTTGGATGCTGATAGCAAATATCCCAAACCTTGGGGGATAGATCCGTGGAGTAAGCTGTCGGCGCCGTGGGCTGCGGGGGACAGTTTGTCCAAAAATGCGTTCGCGTGCCTCCAGCGTCTTCTACTGCCCCATCGAGGCAGTAGCATCGCAGCTGCAAGGCTAGCGCGGTCGTAGTTCTTCAATCATTTGGATGACCCTGCCGGATCATATTCCGCTGTCATTCGCCGGAAATTTTTACAATGGCGTTTGTCGCACAGATGGCGTGAAAATCTAACTAAACCATCCGGTTGCATACTTGATGCTCAGGTTCTGGTGTCGGAAAAACTTACAGATCTCGCTTTGCCTCTG
>DASXAM010000287.1:0-6562 GCA_036404275.1 Allostellaceae bacterium | reverse complement strand
TCCGGGCGATAGCGCTGCGCGATGTCGAGGATCTGCGCGCCGAGCTCGACCCCCGGCGGCGGCACGGCAAAGGTGCGCAGCTCAAAGCCTTCCGACTTTTTCAGCGAGTCGATGATCGGCATCGGCTCCTTGCCGGCCGGGTTGTCGTAATAGATATAGGCGATCTTTTTGCCTTTCAGGCTGCCGCCCAATTTGTCCTTGGCAAACTTGACCGCCGCCGCCCCTTGCGACCAATAGGTCGCGGCGACCGGGAACAGATAGGGATAGCGCTTGCCGTCGGCGGCGGCCGAGATGCCAAAGCCGGGTGAGGTCGTCGGCATCTTGTCCTGCTCGAGGCGCTGGTTGAGCGCCACGGTCTGCGGCGTGCCGTAAAGCGTCATCATGACGACGCCCATCTGCTTTTGCCGCTCATAGGCTTCGATCCCCTGCGGCACCTTGTACTGATTGTCGATCTCGTCGCCGCGGATCGTCCAGCC
The DNA here is from genome assembly GCA_036404275.1 of Allostellaceae bacterium. Classification (GTDB taxonomy): domain Bacteria; phylum Pseudomonadota; class Alphaproteobacteria; order ATCC43930; family CGMCC-115725; genus AP-15. Next base: position 6,086 of record DASXAM010000287.1, on the reverse strand, counting down.
GTCGACGCCGCCTTCCGAATTGATCAGCTTGTAGTAGTCCTGCATCGCCGGGCACAGCACCGTGCCGACGATCTGGGTCGGGCCGGTGCGGTCGCACTGGTCGCCGATCACCAGCTCCTTGGCCTGTGTGACCGCCGATCCGGCGAGCCACAGCCCCGCCGTCAGAAGCATCATTTTTGCCGGCAACGTTCGCATTGTCATACCTCCCTCCGCCTCTTCGCTAATAAGAAAACGGCCATGCCCGGAAGTAATTGCGGACGTTCCGCCACAACCGGTACAGGCCCTCCGGCTCCACCACCAGGAAAAAGATGATCAACCCGCCGAACATCACCAGCCGCAGATTGGGCACGACGTTGAGCAGATCGGCCTGCGAAAAGAGGATGCCGCCAAACGCATTCAGAAACCAGCGGGTCGCGACCGGCAGCAAGGTGACAAACACCGCGCCGAACACCGACCCCAGCACCGATCCGAGCCCGCCGATGATCACCATCGCCAGATAGTCGATCGAGACATCGATCTGAAACTGCTCGTAATTGGCGATGCCGAGGTAATAGCTTTCGAGGACCCCGGCGACTCCGGCATAGAAGGACGAGATCGCAAAGGCGTAGAGCTTGTAGCGAAAGATATTGATGCCGATGATCTCGGCGGCGATGTCCTGGTCGCGGATGGCTATAAAGGCGCGGCCGATGCGGCTACGCACCAGGTTCAACGTGCCGACCATCGCCAGCACGACAAACGCCATCAAAAACAGATAGATGCCGCGCTCGCCGGTCAATTTGTAGCCGAAAATCGACGGCCGCGGGATCGTGATCGAGGCTTGCACGCCGCCCGATATCCACTGCACATGGTTGATCGTCCACTCGATGATCAATTGCGCGGCGAGGGTGGCGATCGCGAGGTAGATGCCTTTGATACGCAAGGACGGGATGCCGACGATGGTGCCGATCAACGCCGCCATCAGCCCGCCGGCCGGGATCGCGACCCAGAACGGCATGCCGAGGCGGGTGATCAAATTTGCCGCGGTATAGGCGCCGACCGACATAAAGGCGCCGTGGCCGATCGAGATCTGCCCGGTATAGCCGACGAGGATGTTGAGCCCGAGCGCGCCGACGACCGCGATCAGGATCAGGTTCAGCACCGACAGGTAATACTCGCCCAATACCAGCGGTGCGACGACGATAAACAGCCCCGCCAGCGCGGCCACGCTCCACTGCGCAATCGGCAGCGGAAAGAGCGCCATATCGGCGGCATAGCTCGTCTTGAAGATGCCGGCCCCGCGATGGAACATGCCTATGCCGTTCCTCTCGTCATCCCCGCGAAAGCGCAAAGCCGTCCGGGGAAAGCCCGATTACCATTCGCGCCTGTTTGGTCTCCCTCGGAAACAGTCTGCGATCGTCTTGCGCGGGCTTGACCCGCGCATCCATGTCTTTGCCGCAGCAACCAAAAGCCGTGGGTGGCCGGGTCAAGCCCGGCCAAGACAATCTTTTCTCGTTCAACCTCAGAACGAAACCCGGCAGAGATGTGAGTAGATCTTCCCCGCTTTTGCCGGGGTGACGGAACTACGGTGCTCCCTCTTCGAGCGGCAACGCCCCTGGCTCGCAGCTTTTGCGGGACCGCGCGCAGCATCAGACCCGCTCGATGCGGCGGCGGCCGAAGATGCCGTCGGGGCGGATCATCAGCACCGCGATCATCAGCACGTAGGGCACAAAATCCTTGGTGCCGCCGCCGACGACGGGGTCGAGATAGCCGGCCGCCAGGGCTTCGACGATGCCGATGATCAGCCCGCCGACGACCGCGCCGACGATCGAGTCGAGCCCGCCGAGGATCACCACCGGGAACACCTTGAGCCCGACCAGGGCGAGCTGGTTGTCGACGCCGAGCATCGCCCCCCAGACGACGCCGCCCAAGGCCGAGACCACGCCCGCCATCGCCCAGGCAAAGGCGAAATAGCGCTGGACATTGATGCCCATCGCCATCGCCACCTGCTGGCTGTCGGCGACTGCGCGCATCGCGACACCGACCCGGCTCTTTAAGAAGAACCAAGTAAAGCCGCCGAGAAAGACAATGCTGACCCCGGCGCCGACCAGCTGCACCGGCGGCAGATTGACCGGCCCCAGCACCAGCGGGGTGTCGCCGACCGGCATCGCGATCGCGCGGGTCCCGGCGCCGAACGCCAGCACGGCCACGCCGCGCAACACCGCCGCCAACCCGATCGTCGCCATCACCACGGCGATGATCGGCCGGCCGATCAGCGGGCGCAGCACGACGCGCTCGAGCCCAAAGCCCAGCGCCACCATCCCGGCAATCGCGATCAGGGCCGAGAGCCAGAACGGCAGGCCGAACACACCGGCCGCCGCGGCGGCGATAAACCCGGCGAACATGACAAATTCGCCCTGCGCGAAATTGATCGCGTCGGTTGCCTTGTAGATCAGCACAAAACCGAGCGCGATCAGCCCGTACATCAGGCCGATCAACACCCCGTTGGTCACCAGGACCAGCGTGAATTGCCAATCAACCGCCATCTGTGCCCTCAGGCATAGGCGGGGGCGGGGCGGGGCGCCGCCATGTCGGCGATATCGTCGATCGCCATTCGGGACAGCAGCGTCGCCCGGCGGCCGTCCTCATAGGTGATCTCGGTTGCCAGCTCGACCGCGTCGGCGCCGTTGTACAGAGCCTCGACGACAGCGGCATATTTCTCGGCGACAAACCGTCGGCGGACCTTGCGCGTACGGGTGATCTCGTTGTCGTCGGCGTCGAATTCCTTGGCGAGCAGGACAAAGCGGCGGATCCGCGCGGCTTCGGGCAGGCTCGCATTGCACCGCGCGATCTCCGTGGCGATCAGCCGGCGCACTTCGGGCTTGGCGCTCAGATCCTGGAATGAGGTATAGGCGAGGTTGTGCCGCTCGGCCCAGTTGCCGACGGTGCCAAGGTCGATCGCGACCAGTGCTGCGACAAAGGGCAGCCGGTCGCCGAACGCCACTGCCTCGGCGATAAATGGGCTGAATTTGAGCTTGTTCTCGACAAATTGCGGGGCGAACGGCGTGCCGTCGCCGAGCTTGCCGACATCGCCGGCGCGGTCGATCACGACGAGGTGGCCGCGCGCGTCGATCAGGCCGCAATCGCCGGTGCGCAGCCAGCCATCATCGGCGATCGCCGCAACACTCGCCTGCGGCTCCTTGTAATAGCCGCGGAACACCGCGCCGGAGCGAACCAGCACCTCGCCGTCCTCGGCAATGCGGATCTCGCTGCCGGGCATGGCGCGGCCGACGGTATCGGGATCGGCCTCGCCATCGGGCTGCAGCGAAGCCAGACCGGCCAGCTCGGTCGAGCCCCAGACCTGCTTGATGTTGACGCCAAAGGCGCGAAAAAACCGGAAGGTGTCGGGGCCGAGCGGTGCACCGCCGGTATAGACCCAGCGCGCCCGGCGCAGCCCCAGCTGGTCGCGCACCGGAGCGCAGACGATGAAATCGCCAAATGCCAGGGCGAGCCGTGTCAGCGGTCCCGGCGTGCGGCCGGCACCCTTCCCCGCTTCAACCCGCTCCGCCAGTCCGCGGAAATAGTCGAATGCGCGGCGCTTGAGCGGCGAGGCGTCGCCGGCCTGCACCCGCAGCTGGGTCAGCATCGTCTCCCACACCCGCGGCGGCGCCAATGCGATCGTCGGCCCCAATTCACGCAGATCGCGCGGCACCGTGTCGGGCCGCTCCGGACAGTTGCAGCAAAACCCGACCAATACCGTCAAGACCAGCGAGAACAGCGAGTCGCCGATCCATGCCATCGGCAGATAGCACAGCATGTCGTCGGTCGGGCGGATGTCCTCGGCGGCGGCAAAGGCCTCGGCCGAGCTCAACAGATTGGCGTGCGACAGCATCACCCCTTTGGGCTGCCCGGTGGTGCCCGAGGTGTAGATCAGCGACGCCAGATCGTCGGGCCGGCCCTTTTCGATCTCCGCTTCGACATAACCGGGGCGGGTTTTGCCAAATTCGCGGCCCGCAGCCTGGATCGCGTCAAACGCAGCGAGCCCGGCGGCCGGGTAATGCCGCATGCCGCGCGGATCGTCATAAACGATCCATTCGAGATGCGGCAGCCGCGCCTTCAGCGACAGGATCTTGTCGACCTGCTCCTGGTTTTCGGCGACGACGACAGAGACCTCGGCGTGGCCCAGCACAAAGGCCATCTCGGTGGCGATCGCATCCTGGTACATCGGCACGGCGACGCCGCCGAGGCATTGCGCGGCGAGCTGCGCCCAATACAGCCGCGGCCGGTTGTCGCCGATCACCGCGAGCTTGGCGCCGCGGCCAAAACCGTGCGCGGCGAGGCCGAGCGCAAAATCGCGCACCTCGTCCCAATATTGTGCCCAGGTAAAGGTCTGCCAGATGCCGCGGTCCTTCTCCCGGATCGCCGGACGGCCCGCCATCTGTTGCGCGTTGCGGCGTAACAGCCGTGGTAGGGTGCCCTCGGCGCTCACTCGGCGGCCTCGCGCTCGGCGGCGCCGCCGAGATAGGCGCGGATCACATCCGGGTGCCGCTGCATCTCGGCCGGGCTGCCTTCGGCGATCTTGCGGCCGCGGTCAAGCACGGCGACCCGGTCGGAAATGTCCATCACCACCGCCATGTCGTGCTCGATCAGGATGATCGTCGTGCCCCATTCCCGGTTCACATCGAGGATGAAGCGCGCCATGTCCTCCTTTTCTTCCTGGTTCATTCCGCCCATCGGCTCGTCGAGCAGTAAGATTTTGGGGTCGAGCGCCAGGGCGCGGGCGAGCTCTACCCTTTTGCGCAGACCGTAGGCGAGCCCGCTCGTCGGCTGCTTGCGCAAATCCTCGAGCTCGAGAAACTCGATCAGCTCCTCGGCGCGGGCGCGGTGCGCCACCTCCTCGCGTTGGGCGAGCCCCCAATAAACAAAGGAGGACAAGATGCCGGCCTTCATCCGCACATGGCGGCCGAGCATGATGTTGTCGAGCACGGTCATGCCGGCGAAAAGGGCGATGTTCTGAAAGGTGCGGGCGATGCCCATCGCCGCGACCCGCGACGGCCGCAGCCCGGTGACGTCCTTGCCGTCGAAAGTGATCGAGCCGCTATCGGGCCGGTAGAACCCGCTGATCATGTTGAGGATCGAGGTCTTGCCGGCGCCGTTCGGGCCGATGATCGAGACGAGCCTGCCGCGCTCGACCGAGAGGCTCACCTCCTCGACTGCGCGCACCCCGCCAAAGTGCTTTGAGACCCCGGCAATTGCGAGCAGCACGTCGCCCTCGGGCCGAGGCGTCGGCTGATGCGCGGCCGAGAGATCGGTTACGTTGCTCGCCGCCATGCCGTGCGCATTTCCTCACCCGAAAGGGTCGGGGCGCTCATGCCGCCCGATTATGGCCGGCATGATGCTGAGGCATGCGCCGGAAAGCAATCGCTAGAATCGGCGATGCCAGCCAACCCGCAAACCGCGCGAGGTTTTGACGGCGGGGGCTTGCCGGGCCGGGGGTGCGCGTGAAACGATCGGCGCCGCGAATATCCGGCCCGCAACAGTCAAGGACGCAATGCCCGAACCCGAGACTCTGCCGGCGACGGTGCTGACCGGTTTTCTCGGCAGCGGCAAAACGACGCTGCTGCGCCGGGCGCTGAAGTCACCGGCATTGGCCGATACGGCGGTTGTGATCAACGAAATCGGCGAAATCGCGATCGACCATCACCTCGTCGATTTTGTTGAAGGGAGTGTCGTTGAGTTGCCGGGCGGGTGTCTGTGCTGCGCCGTGCGCGAGGATCTGGCGCGAACCTTGCGCAGCCTGATCGCCCGGCGCGAGACCGGCGAGATCAAGCCCTTCCGTCGCCTCGTCGTCGAAACCACCGGCCTCGCCGATCCGGCGCCGATCCTCTACACGCTCGGCGCCGACCCGATGCTCGACCAATCGCTGCGATTGGCGCGGGTCGTCACCTTGGTCGATGCGGTAACCGGGGCCGAGACCCTCGACCGCTTTGCCGAGGCGGCGCGGCAGGCGGCACTCGCCGATGTCGTCGTCGTCACCAAGACCGATCTCGCACCGTTTAGCGCCGACCTCACCCACCGACTCGACATGCTCAACCCAAATGCGCCGCGCG
>DASXAM010000286.1:0-26145 GCA_036404275.1 Allostellaceae bacterium | reverse complement strand
CTCAATTCGAGCCGCGATTTCTCGACCGCGATCTGCGATCTCGACGGCCGGCTGATCGCCCAGGCCGAGCATGTGCCGATCCATGTCGGCGCCTTGCCCTATGCGGCCAAGGCGATGACCGAGTTCTTTGCCGGCGACATTGATCCGGGCGATGTTTTTCTGCTCAACGACCCCTATCGCGGCGGCAACCACCTGCCCGACCTGACCGCCTTTGTGCCGGTGTTCGCGGGGGACCGGCCGCGCTTCTGGTCGATCAACCGGGCGCATCAGAGCGATATCGGCGGCGCCACGCATGGGGCCTACAACGCCGCCGCCACCGATATCTGGCAGGAAGGCATCCGCATCACTCCGCTGCGGCTCTACGACGCCGGGAAGGTGCGCGCCGACCTCCTCGAGATGATCGCGACCAATGTGCGCCATCCGCGCGATTTTCGCGGCGACCTCGCGGCGATGATCGGCTCGGCCCATCTCGGCGAGCGACGGCTCTTGGCCCTTGCCGGCGAATTCGGGTGGGCGACCCTGGACGCCGCGATCGAGGCGGTGCTCGACGGCGCCGAGCGCCAGACGCGGGCGGTTATCGCGCAGTGGCAGGACGGCGTCTATCGGGGCGAGGCGCTGCTCGACGACGACGGCCGCGGGAATGACGACATCCATATCCGCGCCACGGTCACCAAGCGCGGCAGCGACCTCCTGATCGACCTTTCCGACTCGCACGAGGAGGTCGCGAGCTTTGTCAATTCCTCCTATCCGAACATGCGCTCGGCGGTGGTCGTCGCCCTCTCCTATCTGATCGATCCCGACACCCCGAAAAACGACGGCACCTTTCGCCCGCTTACCGTGATCGCCAAGGAGGGGACCGTGGTCTGGGCGCGGCCGGGCAAGCCGGTGACGCTCGCGACCAACCATTGCGGCCAGGAGATCATGGAGGCGATCGTCAAGGCGCTGGCGCCGGCCTGCCCCGAACGCGCGATGGCCGGGTGGGGCCGCCGCTTCCGGATCGCGGTCCAGGGCCGGGACCCGCGCTCGCAAAAGCCGTTCATCTGGCATTTCTTCCAGGCGCGGCCCGGCGGCGGCGCGTCGCCGGCGGGCGATGGCTGGCCCGGCGCCGGCGAGTGGCAGGCGGCGGGTGGCATCAAGTTCGGCAGCCTAGAAGTGACCGAGGTGCGCTTTCCGCTGTTCTTCCGCCGCCACGAGTTCCGCCCCGGTTCGGGCGGCCACGGCCGATATCGCGGCGGCGCCGGCGGGATCGTCGAGATGGTCGTCGAAACCGAGGAGCCGGCCATCGGCAACACCGCCGGCGACGGCGTGCGCCACGGCGCCTGCGGCATCCTCGGCGGCAAGGACGGTCTGCCGCACCGCTACACGCTTTATTCCGAGGGCCGGCCCGCGCGCGCCATCAAGACCAAGGAAACCGGCCTCGAAATCCGCCCCGGCGACGTGCTGGTCCTCGAATCCGGCGGTGGCGGCGGCTGGGGCGACCCCGCCCTTCGCGCCCCGGCGGCCATCGCCGACGACATTGCCAACGGGTTTGTGACCGGCGACGCGGTGCGCGTTTCCGCCCCCACCCCGACCCTCCCCCGCTCGCAGGAGAGGGAGCAGACCCACGCGATCCCCTCCCCCGCAAGCGGGGGAGGGTTAGGGAGGGCGCGCGCGCCCAGGCGCTCGAATATGCGCGGCGGCCTGCCCATGCTCAGCCGTGCTCGAGACTTGCGTCGAAATATGACCGATGCAGAACAAGCACTGTGGCGAGAGCTGCGTCGTGACAGCCTCGGCTGGCGCTTTCGCCGGCAATTTCCGATATCGCCCTATATCGCGGATTTTGCATGCATCGAAGCCCGGCTGATCGTGGAAGTCGATGGCGGTCAGCATTCCCGACTCGATGATCACGATCGTCGCGACACGACCCTCCGGCGCAAGGGGTGGCGTGTCCTGCGCTTTTGGAACAACGACGTTCTCGAAAATCGCACCGGCGTGCTCCAGACGATTGCCGAAGTGCTCGGACCCCGGCCCTCATCCCCCCACCCCGACCCTCCCCCGCAAGCAGGGGAGGGGGCATCAGCCGATCTCGCCCCCACCCCCGTCGTTAAATCCCCTCCCCCGCGAGCGGGGGAGGGTTAGGGAGGGGGCATGTACCGGATCGGGGTCGATGTCGGCGGCACCTTCACCGATCTTGTCGCGATCGATGACGCCGGCCGGGCGACCTTGGCGAAGGCGCCGTCCACACCGGACGACCCGTCGCGGGGCGTGCTCGACGGGCTCGCCTTGCTGGCCGGGGCGCTCGATCTCGACCTCGCCCGGCTGCTGCGCAGCACCGAGCGCATTGTCCATGGCACGACGGTCGCGACCAACGCGCTCCTGGAGCGCAAGGGCGCCAAAATCGGGCTGTTGACGACCGCGGGCCATCGCGACGTCATCGAAATGCGCGAGGGGCTCAAGGACGATCGCTACAATCTGCGCCTGCCGCCGCCCGAGCAATTGGTGCCGCGGCGGCTGCGGCTCGGCGTGCACGAACGGATGCGCGCCGACGGCCGGATCGAGACGCCGCTCGACATGGGATCGCTCGAAGAAGCGCTCGCGGTGCTGCGGCGCGAGCGGGTCGAGGCGGTTGCCGTGTGCTATCTGCACGCTTGGCGCGACTCGGCGCATGAGCGCGCCACTCGCGATGCAATCGTCCGCGCGCTTCCCGACGCCTACATCTCGCTCTCTTCCGATGTCTTGCCGCAGATCAAGGAGTTCGAGCGGGTCTCGACCACGGTCGTCAACGCCTATGTCGGACCGGCGCTGGCGCGCTATCTGGGCCGCCTCGAACGCCGGCTCGCCGCGGCCGGCTATGCCGGGCCGGTGCTGGTCATCCAGTCGCATGGCGGGGTGGCGCCGATCGCCGAGGCGGCACGGCTGGCCGCGGGATCGGTGCTGTCCGGCCCGGCCGGCGGGGTGGCCGGCAGCGTCCATGCCGCCCGCCTGGTCGGCGAAGGCAATCTGATCCCGTTCGACATGGGCGGCACAAGCACCGACATTTCGCTGATCATCGACGGCCGGCCGAGCCTCGCCGCGGGCCGCCGCGTCGCCGGCCAGACGATCGCGCTTTCGAGCCTCGATATCGCCAGCATCGGCGCCGGCGGCGGCTCGATCGCGCGGGTCGGCACCGGCGGCATCCTACATGTCGGGCCCGAAAGCGCCGGTGCCGCGCCGGGGCCGGCCTGCTATGGCAATGGCGGCGCCGCGGCGACGGTTACCGATGCCAACCTCGTCCTCGGCTATCTCGACCCGGCGAGCTTTTTGGGCGGGAGGCGGCATCTCGACCGCGCCGCGGCCGAAGCGGTGATCGACCCGATCGCCGCTGCGCTCGGCATCGACCGGCTGGCGGCGGCGCATGGCATCCACCGCGTCGTCAACACCAACATGGCCGAGGGGGTGCGGCTCGTCTCGGTGCGTCGCGGGGTCGATCCGCGACGTTTCGCGCTCTTCGCCTTTGGCGGCGCGTCCGGGCTGCACGCGACCGAGATCGCCCGCCAGCTCGAGCTGACGCGGGTCATCGTGCCGCGCATCGCCGCGGTCTTGTCGGCCTGGGGCATGCTTGCGACCGATTTGCGTTTCGAGGTCGCGCGCACCCATATCGGCGACACCGGCGCGCTCGACGGCGCCGCGGTCAAACGGCTCTTCGACGAGATGGAGGCGGAGGGGTTGGCGCGGCTGCGCACTTCCCCCGGATCGGGGTCCGGGGCAGGCCCCGGATCGGGTTCGGGAGCCGGGTTCGCCGGGCCGGCGCGGACCGCACGCGCGGTCGAGATGCGCTATGGCGAGCAGGTGTTCGAGGTTTCTGTCCCACTCGACGATGTCGATTGGACCGTATCCGACCCGCTGCCGCAAATCGTCGAGCGGTTCCACCGCCGCCACGAGGAGCTCTACACCTATTCCTTGCGCGATCAGGAGACCGTGCTGGTCAATGCCCGCGCCGCCGTCATCGGCGTGCTTTCGGCGCCGCCGCAGGAACCGGCGCTGGCCGCGAGACCGCCGGCCGCCCCGCGCGCCAATCGGCGGATCTGGCTCGACCGCTGGACTACGGTTCCGGTCTGGGATTTCGAGGCGCTCGGTCCGGCACAAACGGTGACCGGGCCGGCGATCGTCGAGGGGCCGATGACGACCGTGCTGCTGCGCGCCGGCGATCACGCCGTTGTCACCCCGCTCGGCTGGCTCGATATCGCGGTCGCCGCGCGCTCCGCGACTCCGGAGGAGTGACTAGGGCGGAGGAAGCGCGCGGGGCCGGCGGTCGTCGCCGAGTGCGACGTAGGTGAATACCGCCTGCGTCACTTTGCGCACCTCGCCCGAGGCGAGATTGCGCCGCCATGCCTCGATGCGGATCGTGATCGAGCTGCGGCCGGTCTTGACGATGTCACCGTAGCAGCTGACCTTGTCGCCGACAAAGACCGGCTGATGAAACACCATGCCGTCGACCGCCACCGTGGCGCAGCGGCTGCGCGCCCGCCGAACCGCCAGGTTGCCGCAGGCCAGATCGATTCGCACCAACAGCCAGCCGCCGAAGATGTCGCCGTTCGGATTGGCATCGCCCGGCATCGCCATGACCCGAACCAAGGGTTGCGCGGCGGGCAAGGTCGCGGGCGGGGCCGAATCCATGCTGCTCTCCGGCTGCCGATGTCAAAAAAGCGACGCTGCGAGCCGAGCCGGATGCAAGCCGCCGCGGGGAGGATGACAATCGGAATGTCATATCTATATAGCACGTTGTCGCGAGGCTGAGGCCCGATCGAGTGGAGGTAGTGATGTGCGTTCGTGCCATGACGGGCTGGTTCAGACGAACCGCTATAGCCGCAGCCGTAATGTCGGCGGCAGGCTTGGGGCTGATGGCCGTACCGGCGCAGCCTGTCATGGCCCAGACTGCCGGCTATTCCTACCAGCAACCGGCGGCGCAGAGCTACCCCAATTACAACTACAACTATCAACAGCAGCCCTATCAATATCAACAACCTTATCAATATTCTTATCCCTATAGCTCCTATTATCCTAGTTACTACTATCCCTATTATTATCCGTATTACTACCCGTACTACGCCTCCTATCCGTATTGGGGCTACCCGGGTTGGGGTTGGGGCTGGGGCGGTTGGGGCGCTTGGCCGGTCAGCTTCTCGTTCGGCTTCGGGCGGTGCTTCAATTGCGGCTTTCATGGCGGGTTCCACGGTGGATTTCACGGCGGCTTCCACGGTGGCGGGTTTCATGGCGGCGGATTTCATGGCGGCGGGTTTCATGGCGGCGGCGGCTTCCACGGCGGCGGCGGGCACCACTAGCGGCGAGACCGTCGGCGCCATATGGTCGAGCTGGCAGCGCTGGCCGCGCGTCTTGACGATGTCATAACCGAAGCGGCGATCGCGGAATTGCCGGGCCGCTATCGCGGCAAGGTGCGGGACAATTACGACCTCCCCGATGGGCGGCGGATCATCGTCGCCACCGACCGGCTCAGCGCGTTCGACCGGATCATCACCGCGATTCCGTGCAAAGGACAGGTGCTGACCCAGACCGCGCGCTACTGGTTCGACATGACGGGCGACATCTGCCCGAACCACGTCATCGAATACCCCGACCCGAACGTGCTGGTCTGCCGCCGGCTCGACATCATGCCGGTCGAGATCGTCGTGCGCGACTATTTGACCGGCACGACGGCAACCTCGATCTGGCCGATCTACGAGGCGGGACAGCGCCTGATCTATGGCATCCCGTTTCCCGATGGATTGCGGCAGAACCAGAAATTGCCGGCGACGATCATTACGCCGACGACCAAGGCCGGCGATGGCGAGCATGACGAGCCGCTGACCGCCGACGAGATTGTCCAGCACGGCTTGCTGACCCCGGCGCAATGGCGCGAAGTCGCCCGTCTCGCCTCGGCGCTGTTCGCGCGCGGCCGGGAGATTGCCCGTGAGCGCGGCCTGATCCTGGTGGACACCAAATATGAATTCGGTTTCGATCGGGCCGGTCGGATCATCCTTGCCGACGAGATCCACACCCCCGACAGCAGCCGCTATTGGCTCGCCGACAGCTACGAGCGGCGGTTTGCCGCGGGCGAGCCGCCCGAGCCGCTCGACAAGGATTTTCTGCGGCGCTGGGTGATAGCACGCTGCGACCCCTATCGCGACCCGATCCCGCCAATCCCGCGCGACGTGATCCTGGAAGCCGCCCGCCGCTATATCGAGGCGTTCGAAACCTTGACCGGCCGGGAATTCGTCATGCCGCCATCCGATCCGCCGGCGATGGCTCGCATCCGCGCCAACCTCAGCCGCTATCTCGGCACGGCTTGACCGCGGCTTGCCACTCCAGGAGACCTCGGTGGCCGATTACGATTGGACTGGCGGCGATCTGCCGACTTTTGTCACCCATCTCGAATGCGGCCTGACCGGCGAGCATTATGCGGCCGATACGGTGCAGACATTGTCGCGCGTCGGCCGGCCGCTCTTGGTGCGCTACGACCTCGCTGGAATTCGCGCGGCGCTTCCCCGCGATGCGCTCGCTGCCCGGCCACAGACCCTGTGGCGCTATCGCGAATTGTTGCCGGTCCGTCGGCCGCAGGATGTCGTGGCGCTCGGCGAGGTCGTAACCCCGCTCATCCGGTTGCCGCAGCTTGCCGGGGATGGCGAGGTGCTGGTCAAAGACGAGGGTCGGCTGCCGACCGGCTCGTTCAAGGCGCGCGGACTGGCGCTCGCGGTGTCGATGGCCAAGGAGCTGGAGGTCCAAACCATGGCGATGCCGACCAACGGCAATGCCGGGGCGGCGATGGCGGCTTATTGCGCGCGCGCCGGCATCAAGGCCTATGTCTTTTGTCCCGACGACACGCCGGCGGTGAACGTGCGCGAGATCGCGATGCAGGGCGCGGAGGTGTTTCTTGTCGATGGGTTGATCGACGATTGCGGCCGGCTCGTCGCCGAGGGCGAGAAGGCGGTCGGCTGGTTCAACTGCTCGACCCTGCGTGAGCCCTATCGGATCGAGGGCAAGAAGACGATGGGGATCGAACTGGCCGAGCAGCTCGGCTGGGAATTGCCCGACGTGATCTTTTACCCGACCGGCGGCGGCACCGGCATCATCGGCATGTGGAAGGCGTTCGACGAACTCGAAAGGATCGGCTGGATCGGGCCGAAGCGGCCGCGCATGGTGGTGGTCCAGGCATCGGGCTGCGCGCCGATGGTCAAGGCCTGGGCCGAGGGCGTCGAGCACGCTTCTCGTTGGGAGAATGCGCACACCGTGGCCGCCGGGATCCGCGTGCCGCAAGGGATCGGCGACTTTCTGATCCTGCGTGCGGTGCGCGAGAGCGGCGGGTTCGCCATTGCCGTCGATGACGAGGCAATCGTCGCCGCTTGGCGCAAGGTGGCACAGAGGGAGGGGCTTTTGCTTTGTCCCGAAGGGGCGGCGACCTATGCCGCCTATGAGCACGCGCTGGCCGATGGGCGGATCCGGCCCACCGATCGCGTCGTGCTTTTCAACTGCGCGAGCGGTCTCAAATACCCGATGCCGGAGGCCGGGCGGCATCTGAAGCTCGGCGAAACCGTCGATTGGCGGCAACTGATCGGCTGATCAAACCCGCTCCGCGACCGGCGGCTACGGCCGCGCTTCGAGGATCATGTTGAAGGGCGTCTCGGCGGCGCGTCTGACGCTGCGGAAGCCGCCCGCCGTGATGACCTCGCGCAATTTGGCTTCGCCGGCTTGCGCGCCCAACGCCGCGCCGATCTCCTGTGACAGTGAGGTCGGCACGCACACCATCGTCGATCCCGCGTAGTAGATCCGGCCGACCGGGTTGAGATTGTCTTCGAGTCGGTCGCCAGCCATCGGCTCGACAATCATCCACGACCCGTCCGGTTTCAGCGATTGCCGGACATGCGCCGCAACGCCCGTCGGGTCGCCCATATCGTGCAGACAATCGAAGCAGGTGACGAGGTCAAGTTCCTGTTCAGGATAGCTCTTGGCGGTGCCGACGGCAAACCGCGCATTGGCGACGCGGTGCTCGCGGGCATGCGACTCGGCATGCTCGATCGAGCTCGGATGGAAATCGTAGCCGACGAATTGTGAGTTCGGGAATGCCTGCGCCATGATGATCGTGGACAGGCCGTGACCGCAGCCGACATCGGCCACCTTGGCGCCGCGTTGCAGCTTTTCGACCATGCCGTCGAGCGCGGGGAGCCAGCTTTGGACCAAATTGTTGTGGTAGCCGGGCCGGAAGAACTGCGCCACCGCGCAAAACAGGCAGCCGGCCTGGTCGCCCCAGGCCACCCCGCCGCCGGTCTTGAACGCCTCTTGGACCTTGGCCTGGTTGTCGAGCAGTGCGGCCATGCAGGAGAACGCGCCGGTCAGGTAGACTGGGCTGTCCTCGACCGCGAAGACCATGGCCTGCTCGGGCGGCAATTCGAACTTTGCCGTCGTGGGATCATAGGCGAGGTAGTTCGAGGCCGCCTGCTGCGCCAGCCACTCGCGCAGATAGCGCTCGTTGACGCCGGCCGCCGACGCTAATTCGGCCGAGGTCATCGGGCCCTTGGCGTGCAGCGTTTTGTAGAGCCCGAGCGCATCGCCGATCCGCACCAGCGCAATGCTTGCGGCACCACCGATATCCGACAGCATCTGCCCGACAAATTGGTGCAATTTGGCGTCATCGACCATGACGGTTCCTTCCCTGTTGCAAGGCGGCGAGGATATTTGGTGCGGGCTTGTTGACAAGATCGGCGCAGCGGAATAGTGCCGCGACGTATCGTCTCGTAGCACAAGGTGATGAAATGCCCGACGACCAGCCAGCATCGAGCCATGTGTCGCTGCGCGTGCCGAGTGATGTGATCGCGGCGTTCGATCGGCTGGCGGCGGCTCTCGACCGGCCGCGCTCCTGGGTCATGCTGCGCGCGTTGCGACAATATCTCGAAGACGAGGGCGCCGAGATCTTCGAGGACCTGGAGAGCATCGCCGAGCTCGACCGGGGCGAGAGTGCGCCTTTTGAGGAGTCGCTGCGCCGCGTCAAGGAAATAATCGACAACGCCAAAAGGAAACGAGCCGCCGCCGAATGACGACGCATGTCCGTCGTTCTCGACGAGCATCCGCTGAAATCGAGGAAATCGCAGCTTATCTGGCGGAGCACAGCCCACCCGCTGCGGATCGATTTCTTGCGGCTCTTGAGCGAGCGCAGCGGCAGCTCGCCGACTTTCCGAATTCCGGCGCACCAGGATCGGTCGCGGGAACCCGCCGAATCGTGGTCGGCAATTACATCGTGTCCTACCGGCGGCGCGGCGACGATGTCGAGATTTTCGCCGTCAGGCACGCGCGCCGTCGTGACGCGCGGCCGGGCTAGGCGGCTTCGGCCTCCGCTTTGTCTTCGGCGCCGGTCGGACCGGAATCCTTGCCTTTGGCCAATGGATCACGATCGACCAATTCGATCACTGCCATCGCCGCGTCGTCGCCATAGCGAAACCCGGCCTTGATGATCCGGGTATAGCCGCCATTGCGGCCGGCATAGCGCTGGGCCAACACCGTCATCAGCTTGTCGGCGAGCTTGGTGTCTTGCAGGCGGGCGATCAGCCGGCGCCGATTGGCCAAGCCGCCATGCTTGCCGGTCGTGATCATGCGTTCGACGATCGGGCGCAAATCCTTCGCCTTGGGCAAGGTGGTGGTGATCTGCTCGTGCTTGACGAGCGCCGCGGCGAGGTTCTCGAACATCGCCTTGCGATGCTTGGTGGTGCGGCTGAAGCTGCGGCCGCGCAGACGGTGTCGCATGGCGCCCTCAATACGGCTCGTCGAGCCGCTTGGCCAGCTCTTCGATGTTCTCGGGCGGCCAGTTGGCGATCTCCATGCCGAGATGCAACCCCATCTGGGCCAACACCTCCTTGATCTCGTTCAAGGATTTGCGCCCGAAATTGGGCGTGCGCAGCATTTCGGCCTCGGATTTCTGCACCAAATCGCCGATATAGACGATGTTGTCGTTTTTCAGACAGTTGGCCGAGCGCACCGACAACTCAAGCTCGTCCACCTTGCGCAACAGGTTCTTGTTGAACGGCAATTCGCTCGGCCGGGTCTCGTCCGACGGATGGCGCGGCTCCTCGAAATTGATGAAGAGCTGCAACTGGTCCTGCAAGATGCGCGCAGCCAGCGCCACCGCATCCTCGGGGGTGACGGCGCCGTTGGTCTCGACCCGCATCGCGAGCCGATCGTAATCGGTGACCTGGCCGACACGCGTATTTTCGACCCGATACGAGACCTTGCGCACCGGGCTGAACAGCGCATCGACCGGGATCAGCCCGATCGGCGCGTCTTCCGGCCGGTTCTGGGTTCCCGGCAGATAGCCTTTGCCATTCTCGACCATCAGCTCCATCGTGATGCGCGCACCGGTGTCGAGCGTGCAGATCACCAGATCGGGGTTCATGATGTCGATATCGTGGCCGGTCTCGATCGCGCCGGCGCGGATCTCGCCGGGGCCGCTAGCCCGCAACCGCATCCGCTTTGGCCCCTCGCCATACATGCGCAATTCGATGCTTTTGACGTTGAGGACGATGTCGGTCACGTCTTCGAGGACGCCCGGGATCGACGAGAATTCGTGCAGCACGCCCTCGATCTGAAGCGAGGTGACCGCCGCACCCTGCAGCGATGAGAGCAGCACCCGGCGAAGCGCATTGCCAAGCGTCAGCCCGAAGCCGCGTTCGAGCGGCTCGGCGACGACTGTCGCGACCCGCTTGGGGTCGTCGCCCGGCTCGACCGAAAGCTGCTTTGGTTTGATCAGTGTCTGCCAGTTCCGTTGGATCACAGCCTTATGACCTCGGTCTTTGGAGGCAGATCGCCTCCGCAACAAAAGCCGGCGGCAGCGCCGCCGGCATTCTCCGATAACGCCCCCACCGCGGCGGGGACGAGCGCTAAACCCGTCGCCGCTTGGGCGGGCGGCAGCCATTGTGCGGGATCGGCGTCACGTCGCGGATCGAGGTGACGGCGAAGCCGATCGCCTGCAACGCGCGCAATGCCGATTCCCGCCCCGAGCCTGGTCCCTTGACCTCGATCTCGAGGGTGCGCATGCCGTGCTCCATCGCCTTGCGGCCGGCATCCTCGGCTGCCACCTGCGCGGCATAGGGGGTCGATTTACGGGAGCCTTTGAACCCCTGGCTGCCCGAGGACGACCAGGCGATCGTGTTGCCCTGGGCGTCGGTAATCGTGATCATCGTGTTGTTGAAGGTCGCGTTCACATGCGCGGTGCCCGCGGTGATGTTCTTGCGCTCGCGACGCCGCAGCCGCGGCGCCGGTGCCGCCGTTCTCGCCATCCTTGGGGTCCCCGCTTTGGCTTGCTGCGCCGACTATTTCTTTTTACCGGCGATCGGCCGAGCCGGCCCCTTGCGGGTGCGCGCGTTGGTATGGGTGCGCTGGCCGCGCACCGGCAGCCCTTTGCGGTGGCGCAATCCGCGATAGCAGCCGAGATCCATTAGCCGCTTGATGTTCATCGCGACCGCCCGGCGCAAATCGCCTTCGACCACGTATTCGCGGTCGATCAACTCGCGCACGCGCAGCACCTCGTCGTCGGTCATCTCATGCACCCGGCGCTCCGGCGGGATGCCGATCCGGTTGCAAATTTCAAGCGCCTTGGCGCGACCGATGCCATGGATGTAGGTCAGCCCGATCGGGGCACGCTTTTGGTTCGGGATATTGACGCCAGCAATACGCGCCACCTGCGCTTCTCCTCGGCTGAGCTAGGTAAGTGCGAGTTGGGCGGCTCGCAAGGGCGAGGATTATAGCGGCAAAACCCATCTCGTCAATCCCGTAACGACAGCCTTATTCCGCCGCGACCCGCGGCAGCTCGGCAAGGGCGGCGGCGAGCAGCGCGGCGTCGTAGTCCCGGTCTTCGAGCCGCCCCGCCTCATAGTCGATATAGGCCTGCATGTCGAAATGGCCATGACCGCACAGATTGAACAAGATCGTGCGGCTTCTGCCCTCCTGCCTGCAGCGCAGCGCCTCTTCGATCGCTCCCAGCACCGCGTGGTTGGCCTCCGGCGCCGGCAGAATGCCCTCGGTGCGGGCAAAGCGAATGCCGGCCTCAAAGCAGCGCGTCTGCGTATAAGCGCGTGACTCGATCAGGCGCAGCTCCTGCAGCAGGCTGACAAGCGGCGCCATGCCGTGATAGCGCAATCCGCCGGCGTGAAAGCCGGGCGGCACAAAGGTCGAGCCCAGCGTGTGCATTTTGACGAGTGGCGTCAGATGTCCGGTGTCGCCGAAATCATAGGCGTACCGGCCGCGGGTCAGGCTCGGGCAGGCTGCCGGCTCGCAGGCGACGACGCGCGGCTTTGGACCGCCCCGCAATCCCGCCCCGATAAACGGGAAGGCGATCCCGGCGAAATTGCTGCCGCCGCCGGTGCAGCCGACAATGACGTCGGGATAGTCGCCGGCGATTTCGAGCTGCGCCATCGCCTCCTGGCCGATCACGGTTTGATGCAGCAATACGTGGTTCAAGACGCTGCCGAGTGAATATTTGGTGTCGTCGTGTTGGGCGGCGATTTCGACCGCTTCGCTGATGGCAATGCCGAGGCTGCCGGGCGAATCCGGATGCTCGGCGAGAATCTGCCGTCCGGCCGCGGTTTCGCTGCTGGGGCTCGCCACGCATTCGGCGCCCCACGCCTCCATCATCGCCTTGCGATAGGGTTTCTGCTCGAAGCTGACCCGGACCATGTAGACGCGCACGTCGAGCCCGAAGAGGGCGCCCGCATAGGCGAGCGCCGAGCCCCACTGCCCGGCGCCGGTCTCGGTGGTGAGCCGTCTGACCCCGGCTTCCTTGTTGTAAAAGGCTTGCGCCACCGCGGTGTTCGGCTTGTGGCTGCCGGCCGGGCTCACACCCTCGTATTTGTAATAAATCCTGGCCGGGGTATCGAGTGCCGCCTCCAGCCGGCGCGCCCGGTAAAGCGGCGAGGGCCGCCACTGGCGATAGACCTCGCGCACCGGCTCGGGGATCTCGATCCAGCGCTCGCCCGCCACCTCCTGCGCGATCAGCGCCGGCGGGAACAGCGGCGCCAGGTCCTGCGGGCCGACCGGCTGCAATGTGCCGGGGTGCAGCACCGGGTCCGGCGGCCGCGGCAGGTCGGCGACGATGTTGTACCAATCCTTCGGGATCCGACTTTCGTCGAGGAAATATTTCACTGTGTCGGACATCGGCCGCCTCCTTTCAGCCCGCTGCGCCCTTGCCCGGCGGTTTCCAGATGCCGCGCTCTTGCATCAAGCGGACCTGGCGGTCGATCACCTCGCGCTTATAGTCGGCATGACGGCCCGGAATCTTGTCGAGATAAAGATTTTTCGGATAGATCGGCTGCTCGTAGATGATCTGGGCGAGTTCGGCGCGGATGTCTTTGGGCCAGTTCGTCACCTGGGCGCTCTGCCGGTGGTGCCGCAATGCCTCGATGTCGATCGGCCCGGCGACAAAGGTCGAGCCGTTGGTGTCGCGCTGCTGGCCGACGATTTGGCCGCGATAATCGACAATCATCGACTGCCCGCCGCCGGCGTCGATCGGCGTCTCGCTGTCGGGATAGAGATGGTAGCCGCCGATATTCGGCGCCACGACATACATGTTGTTTTCGAGCGCGCGCGCCCGGTTGGTGATCTCGAAAAAATCGTTTTCCGTGAACGGGGCGGGGAGCGACGCGCGATAGACCAATTCGGCGCCGTTGAGCGCCAGGCCGCGGCCGTTTTCGGGATAGCAGCCCTCCATCGCCATCATGATGCCGAGCCGCCCGATCGCGGTGTCGGCGACCGGCCAGAACGCCTGCAAGCTGCGCCCGTATTTTTCGATCCACCAATCGAACAAATCATGTGGCGAGACCGAGCGCTCGCACGGCAGCAGGGCCGAGATCTTGTAATGCTTGAGGATCACTGCGCCGTCCGGGTCGATGATAAAGCCGACATTGAAAAAGCGGTCGGCCCAATCCTCATGGCGAGCCTTGGCCTGCGCCATGATAAAGACACCCCATTGCCGGGCGAGGCGCCCGAGCCGGTCGGTCTCCGGGCCGGGGATGTCGATCGCGCAGGTGCGGGCGAATTCGGCGTGGTCGGGGTCGAGGACCTCGTCGTTAAAGCCCTGGAGGCCGCCTTCGGGGATCGCGACGAGGCGGACCGGGATATCGAGGTTCGAAAGCCAAAAGGCGGCGTGGGTCAGGCTCTCGATATGCTCGAGGTTTTTGGCCATGTCCTCGCGTCGGCGGATGCCCCAGAAGGTCGGGATCAGCCCGACTGCGTTATAGGGTTCGATCATCCGATCGCCTCCAGACCAGACCCGCGAGCTCGGTCAGATATCGGCGATCACCGCCTCGATTTGTCGGGTGACCTCGTCGATATCCGCCATACCCTCTACCGGCTGCAGGATGCCCTGTTTCTCGTAATAAGACAGCAGCGGCTCGGTCTGCTCCCGATAGACCCGGAACCGCGTTCTTACCGCTTCCGGCCGATCGTCGGCGCGGCGCTCGAACTCGCGCCCGCCGCAGCCATCGCAGACACCTTCGACTTTCGTCGGATTGTGGCGGTCGTGGTAGCTGGCGCCGCAGGTCGTGCAAGTGAAGCGGCCGGAGAGGCGGTCGACCAGCTCGGGCTCGCGAACGACAAACTCGATCACGGCATCGAGCCGCAGCCGCTTTTCTTCGAGCATCCGATCGAGCGCTTCGGCCTGCGGCACGGTGCGGGGAAAGCCGTCGAGAATAAAGCCGTTGCCGCAGTCGGCTAGGCCGATGCGGTCGCGGATCAGCGCGATGATGATGTCGTCGGCGACCAGCTCGCCCTTGTCCATCGTGTCCTTGACCCGCCGGCCGAGCGCGCTCCCCGAGGCGATCGCCGCGCGCAGCATGTCGCCGGTGGCGAGGTGCGGGATATCGTGGGCCTGCTCGATGCGCTTGGCCTGGGTCCCCTTTCCCGAGCCCGGCGGGCCGAGCAGGACGATGTTCATCCGCGCCGCCCGCGCAGCCGCGCTTTTTTGATCAGCCCTTCATACTGGTGCGCGAGCAGGTGCGAGTTGATCTGCGCCCAGGTGTCCATCGTGACGCTGACCACGATCAACAGGCTGGTGCCGCCGAAATAGAACGGCACCGAATATTGCGAGATCAGGATCTCGGGCAGGATGCACACTGCCGACAGATAGGCGGCGCCGACAACGGTCAGCCGCGTCAGGATGTAATCGAGATAATCGGCGGTGTTCTTGCCGGGCCGGATGCCGGGGATAAAGCCGCCATATTTGCGCAGATTGTCGGCGGTCTCGGTCGGGTTGAACACGATCGCGGTATAGAAGAAGCAGAAAAAGCAGATCAGCGCGACGTAGAGCGCCATATAGAGCGGCCGGCCATGCGCCAGATAAGCCGTGATGTCACCGAGCCAGCCAAAGCTTTGCCCGTTCGCCTGGAAATTGGCCACCGTCGCCGGCAGCAGCAGCAGCGAGGAGGCGAAGATCGGCGGAATGACGCCGGAGGTGTTGATCTTTAGCGGCAGGTGCTGCGAATCGCCGCCATACATCCGGTTGCCGCTCTGGCGTTTGGGATATTGGATCAGGATACGGCGCTGCGCTCGCTCCATAAACACGATAAACGCGACCACCGCGACCGACATGGCCAGAAAAATGATGATGAAAAAGGTCGAGATCGCCCCGGTGCGGCCAAGCTCGAGGGTCGACGCCAGTGCATGCGGCAGATTGGCGACGATGCCGGCAAAGATGATCAGCGAGATGCCGTTGCCGACGCCGCGCGCGGTGATCTGCTCGCCGAGCCACATCAGAAAGACGGTGCCGCCGACGAGCGAGACGACCGTCACCAGACGGAACATCAGCCCCGGGTTGAGCACCGCGGTTTCGGCGCCGGCGTGCATGCCTTCGAGCCCGACTGCGATGCCGTAGGCTTGCACCGCGGCCAGCAGCACGGTGCCGTAGCGGGTATATTGGTTCAATTTCTTGCGGCCGCTCTCGCCCTCCTTTTTCAAGGCTTCGAGGGTCGGCGACACCGCGGTCAACAGCTGGATGATGATCGAGGACGAGATGTACGGCATGATCGCGAGCGCAAAGATCGTCATGCGCCCGAGGGCACCTCCCGAAAACATGTCGAACATGCCGAGGATGCCGCCGGCGTTGCGCGAAAAGATGTCCTGCAGGATCGAGGGGTCGATGCCGGGGATCGGGATATAGGTGCCGAGCCGATAGATCAGCAGCGCGCCGAGCGTGAACCAAATTCGGCTTTTGAGCTCGGTTGCCTTGCTGAACGCCGAGAAATTGATGCTCGAGGCGAGGGTTTCGGCGGCTGACGCCATTCGATTAATCCTTGACCAAAAGTCCCGGCCCGACCCGCGCCTCGCTCACGCCGAGGCCCCTGTTTCCGACCCGCTCTTGCCCGGCTTTTTCCGGCCGGCTTGCACGACGACCTTGCCGCCGGCGCTTTCCACCGCCGCAATCGCCGCCTTCGACGCACCGGCGACCTCGATCGTGATCGCGGCCCGCAACGCGCCCTTGTTGAGGAGCCGCACTCCGTCGCCCGGCCGCCGCAGCACACCGGCGGCGACCAGCGCCGCCGCATCGATGGCGCCATCGCTGTTGAGCCTGCCGGCATCGACGGCCTGCTGCAGCCGGCCGAGGTTCACGATCTTGAAATCCTTCCGAAAGATCTTGTTGTTGAAGCCGCGTTTGGGGAGCCGGCGATGCAACGGCGTCTGGCCGCCCTCGAAACCGTTGAGCGCCACGCCGGAACGCGCGGTCTGGCCTTTGCCGCCGCGCCCCGAGGTCTTGCCCTTGCCCGAGCCGATACCGCGGCCGACGCGCTTTGCCCGGTAATGCGCGCCCGGATTATCTCTGATCTCGTTGAGCTTCATCGCCTTATCCCGCGCGGCCTCGATCGGCGCCGCATCTTACTCCTCGACCCGCACCAGATGCTTCACCTTGTTGATCATGCCGCGCACAGAGGGGGTGTCTTCGAGAACGCGACGGCGGTGCCGCTTATTCAAGCCGAGCCCTTTGAGGGTCGCCTCCTGGTCGCGCCGGCGGCCGATCGGGCTGCCGGTCTGTACCACGGCCAACGTTTTTTTGCCCTCCATCACGCCGGCTCCCGCACTTCGGTGTCGCGGCGCCCAAGAATCTCGGCGATCTTCTTGCCGCGCCGGGCGGCGACGGCGCGCGGGCTCGTGACCCGGCCGAGGGCGACAAACGTCGCCTTGATCATATTGTGCGGGTTTGGGCTGCCGATCGATTTGGCGACCACGTCGTGGACGCCGAGCGCCTCGAAAATTGCCCGCATCGGGCCGCCAGCGATGATCCCGGTGCCCGCTTTGGCGGCGCGCACAATGACGCGTCCGGCGCCGTAGCTGCTGACGATGTCGTGATGCAGAGTGCGGCCCTCGCGCAGCGGCACCCGGATCATGCCGCGTCGCGCCTGCTCGGTCGCCTTGCGGATCGCTTCGGGCACCTCGCGCGCCTTGCCGGCGCCATAGCCGACCCGGCCCTTGCGGTCGCCCACGACGACAAGGGCGGCAAAGCCGAACCGCCGCCCGCCTTTGACCACCTTGGCGACGCGGTTGATGTTGACGAGCTTTTCGGTGAACTCGGTCTCTTCGCGCTCGCGCTGCTGACGTTCGCCGTCGCCGCGTCCGCGCCGTTCGCCGCCGCCACGCGGGCCGCCGCCACTGCGCGGGCCGCCGCCGCTGCGCGTCATCGTGCGTGCCATCGCATTCCTCTCAAAAATCGAGACCGCCCTCGCGGGCGGCGTCGGCTAGGGCCTTGACCCGGCCATGAAACAGATAGCCGCCGCGATCGAACACAACCTGCTCGACCCCGGCCGCTTTTGCCCGCTCGGCGATCAGCTTGCCAACCGCACTCGCCGCCGCCTTGTCGGCGCCGGTGCCGAGGCTCGCCTTCAGCGCGCCGTCGAGCGTCGAAGCGGCGGCTACGGTGCGCCCGGCCGCGTCGTCGATGACCTGCGCGTAAATGTGCCGGGACGAACGGAACACCGACAGGCGCATCCGTCCGCCGGCCCGCCGACGCAAATTGGTCCGCACCCGGCGGCGCCGGCGCGCGAAGAGAGCTTTGGCTTTGTCCGACATCGCCTTACTTCTTTTTGCCTTCCTTGCGGCGCACCGTTTCGGTCGCGTATTTGATGCCCTTGCCTTTATAGGGCTCGGGCGGGCGCCAGGCGCGGATCTCGGCGGCAATCTGGCCGACCCGCTGGCGGTCGGCACCGCGCACCGTGATCGCGGTCGGCCGTTCGCAGGTGATCGTCACATCGGCGGGGATTGGAAACGCGACATCGTGGCTGTAGCCAAGCTGCAAATTCAGGACGTCGCCTTGCACCGCTGCGCGATAGCCCACTCCGTTGATCTCGAGCCCGACCGAAAACCCTTCCGAAACACCGGTCACCATGTTGCTGACCAGCGCCCGCGTCGTGCCCCACATCGCGCGCGAGCGCTTGGTTTCGCTGCTCGGCGTGATCGTGACCGCGCCGTCGGCGATCTCCGCGCTCACCTCGTTGCTGACCGCAAGGCTCAGCGTGCCGAGCCGACCTTTGGCGGTCAGGACCCGATCCGCCAGCTGCACCTCGACCCCGCTCGGGATCGCCACCGGATGCTTACCGATACGCGACATCGCCCGCCCTCAGAAAATACGACACAAGACCTCGCCGCCGACTTTGGCGGCGCGGGCCTCGTTGTCCGACATGACTCCGCGCGGCGTCGACAGGATCGAGATCCCGAGCCCGTTAAAGCTGCGCGGCAGGTCGGCGATCTTCGAGTAAATCCGCCGTCCGGGCTTCGACACCCGAGAAATCTCACGGATCACCGGCTCGCCATCGACGTATTTGAGCTCGATCTTGAGCTCGGCAACCCCGGGCCGGACATCCTCTCGGCTAAAGCCGCGGATATAGCCCTCGCGCTTCATGACTTCGAGCACATTGGCACGCATCTTCGAGGCGGGTGCCGCGACCACGGCCTGGCGCGCGCGCTGCCCGTTGCGGATGCGGGTCAGCATGTCACCGAGAGGATCGCTCATCGTCATCGGCGAATTCCTGCTACCAGCTCGATTTGACCATGCCCGGGATCTGCCCGGACGAGGCCAGGTCGCGCACCGCGATGCGCGACAGTTTGAACTTGCGGTAATAGCCGCGCGGGCGGCCGGTCATCGCACAACGGTTGCGCACCCGCGTCGGCGAGCCATTGCGCGGCATCTCGGTGAGCTTGAGCTGCGCGGCAAAGCGCTCCTCGGGCGGCGCGTCGCGGTCACGCGCCAAGGATTTGAGCCGCGCCCGCTTCCCAGCCGTGCGCTTGGCCAGCGCCTCGCGCCGCGCGTTTTTCTCGATCATGCTCTTTTTTGCCATTCGGGCCTTCTTTCCGAACTCAATTGGCAAACGGCATCGCGAACGCCGCCAGAAGCGCCTTGGCTTCGGCGTCGGTCTGCGCCGTGGTGGTGATGACGACATCCATCCCGCGCACCGCATCGACCCGGTCGTAATCGACCTCGGGAAAGACGATCTGCTCCTTGAGCCCGAGGGCAAAATTGCCGCGGCCGTCAAAGCTCTTGGCGGGCAAGCCGCGGAAGTCACGCACCCGCGGCAAGGCCACGGTGATCAGCCGGTCGAGAAATTCGTACATGCGCTGGCGCCGCAGCGTCACCTTGCAGCCGATCGGCATGCCCTGCCGCAATTTGAACGTCGCGATCGAGCGCTTGGCGCGGGTGATGACCGGATGCTGGCCGGTGATCGCGGTCAGCTCGGCCGCCGCTGCCTCGACCTTTTTGCTGTCCTGCACCGCTTCGCCGACCCCCATATTGACGACGATCTTGTCGAGCCGCGGCACCTGCATCAGGTTCTTGTAGCCGAACTCCTGCATCAGTGCCGGGCGGACCGTCGTCGCGTAGAGCTCCTGCAACCGGGGCGCGCTCATTCCTTCACCTGTCGATGACCTCGCCCGAGCGCTTGGCAAAGCGGACCTTGCGCCCGTCCCCGAGGAATTTATAGCCGATCCGGGTCGGCCGGCCCGATGGAGGGTCGATATGGGCAAGATTGGAGATGTGCAGCGCCAGCTCCTTCTCAACGATGCCGCCGGGATCGCCCATACGCGGCTTGGTATGCCGTTTGGCGATGTTGACGCCCTGCACGACGGCCCGGTTCTCGGCCGGCAGGACGCGCAATACCTCGCCGGTCTTGCCCTTGTCGCGGCCGCTGATGACGACGACCTGGTCGCCTTTTTTGATCTTCAGCTTTGGCATCGGCGGCTCACAGCACTTCCGGCGCCAGCGACACGATCTTCATAAACCGGCGGGCGCGCAGCTCGCGCGTGACCGGGCCAAAGATGCGGGTTCCAATCGGCTCGCCCTGCTGGGTGATCAAGACCGCAGCGTTGCGGTCGAAGCGGATGGCGCTGCCGTCGTTGCGGCGGATGTCCTTGGCAGTGCGCACGATGACGGCGCGGTGCACATCGCCTTTTTTGACCCGGCCGCGCGGGATCGCCTCTTTGACCGAGACGATGATAATGTCGCCGACTGTCGCGGTGCGCCGCTTGGAGCCGCCCAACACCTTGATGCACTGCACCCGCCTAGCCCCCGAATTATCGGCGACATCGAGGTTCGTCTGCATCTGGATCATGCGGCACCTGCCTCGGTAGCAGCGGTTTCAGCAGTCTCGGCGTTCGCCGGTGCGGAGGCTTCCCCGACCCGGCCAAGCACCACCCAATGCTTGCGTTTGGAGATCGGCCGGCTTTCCTCGATGCGCACATTGTCGCCGACGCGGTAGCTGTTTGCAGCATCGTGCGCCGCGTATTTTTTTGAGGTGGTGACGAATTTCTTGTAGAGCGGATCCTTGACCCGGCGCTCGACCCGCACCAGGACGGTCTTGTCGTTGACGTCGCTGACGACGACGCCTTGCAAAACGCGTCTCGGCATCAGCTCCTCCCCCCGGCTGCGGCCCGGCTGCGTTCGCCGAGGATCGTCTTGATCCGGGCTATGTCGCGGCGCACCTGTCTCACCCGGGCGGTGTTTTCGAGCTGGCCGTTGGCGCGCTGAAAGCGCAGGTTGAAAATCTCCTTGCCGAACTGGTCGAGCTGGTCGGTCAGCTCGTCATCGGTCTTGGCGCGGATGTCGCCCGGCTTCATCACCGCGCCTCCTCGCCTTCGCGGGCGACAAAGCGGGTGCCGAGCGGCAGTTTGGCTGCGGCGAGCGCAAATGCCTCGCGCGCGATTTCGGGAGTGACCCCATCGAGCTCGAACATGATCCGGCCCGGCTTGATCCGGCAGACCCAAAATTCGGGCGAACCCTTGCCGCTGCCCATGCGCACCTCGGCCGGCTTTTGCGACACCGGCACGTCCGGGAAGACCCGTATCCAGACGCGTCCGGCGCGGCGGATGTGGCGGGTGATGGCGCGCCGTGCCGCTTCGATCTGGCGCGCGGTGATCCGGCCGGGATCGGCAGCCTTGAGCCCGAAAGCGCCAAAGTTCAGCGTCGTCCCGCCTTTGGCGAGACCATGGACGCGACCCTTGTGCGCCTTCCTGTATTTGCTGCGTTTCGGACTGAGCATAATTCGCTAGAACCCCTCGCGGCGACCGCGCTCGTGGCTTGCGGGCGGCCCTTCGCCCAATCGCTTGTCGTGCGCCATCGGGTCGTGCTGCAAGATTTCGCCTTTGAACACCCAGACCTTGACGCCGCACACGCCATAGG
Source organism: Allostellaceae bacterium (assembly GCA_036404275.1). Classification (GTDB taxonomy): domain Bacteria; phylum Pseudomonadota; class Alphaproteobacteria; order ATCC43930; family CGMCC-115725; genus AP-15. The sequence continues at coordinate 4,499 of DASXAM010000286.1, read as the reverse complement.
TCGTCTTGGCGACGCCATAGCCGAAATCGACATCGGCGCGCAGCGTGTGCAACGGCACCCGACCCTCGCGGTACCATTCCATCCGCGCGATTTCGGCCCCGCCGAGCCGGCCCGAGCAATTGATCCGGATGCCCTGGGCGCCGAGCCGCATCGCCGATTGCACCGCGCGCTTCATCGCCCGGCGGAACGCGACGCGGCGTTCGAGCTGCTGGGCGATGCCGTCGGCGACGAGCTTGGCGTCGATCTCAGGCTTGCGGATTTCGAGGATGTTCAGGCTGACGTCGCTCGACGTCACCTTGGAGATGTCGACGCGCAATTTTTCGATATCGACACCCTTCTTGCCGATCACCACCCCGGGGCGGGCCGAATGGAGGGTGATGCGGCTGCGCTTGGCAGCGCGCTCGATGACAATTCGCGACAGCCCGGCTTGCGCCAGCCGTCGGTTGAGAAATTTACGCAGCCCGATATCGTCGAGCAGCAGGTTGCCGTACTCCTTGCGCGCAAACCAGCGCGAATCCCAGGTTCGGTTGATGCCGAGCCGCAGCCCGATCGGATTGACTTTCTGACCCATGAATCGGTCTTTCCTCGTCAGGCGCTGTCTTCGGGGCGTTCGCGAACGACGACCGTCAGATGCGCATAGTGTTTTTCGACCCGCGCGGAGCGGCCGCGACCGCGGGTGTGGAACCGCTTCAGAACAAAGGCGCGGCCGACCGTCGCCTCCTTGACATAAAGCCGGTCGACATCGAGCTGGTGATTGTTCTCGGCGTTGGCGATCGCCGATTGCAGTGCCTTTTTGACGTCGCGGGCGATGCGCCGATGCGAAAAGGTCAGCTCGGCCAAGGCCGCGGACGCGGTCTTGCCGCGGATCGTCCGGGCGACGAGGTTCAACTTGCGCGCGCTGATCCGCAGCCCCTGCAGGCTCGCCAAGGCTTCGCTATCGTCAAGGCGGCGCGGGGCCGCGGGCTTGCCCATCAGGCTCTCCGCGCCTTCTTGTCGCCGGCGTGGCCGTAAAAGGTGCGGGTTGGCGAAAACTCGCCAAGCTTGTGGCCGATCATATTCTCGGTCACCAGCACCGGGATGAATTTATGCCCGTTATAGACGCCAAAGGTTAGCCCGACAAATTGCGGGAAGATCGTCGACCGGCGCGACCAGGTGCGGATTACCTGGTTGCGGCCGGAGGCGCGCGCCTGCTCGGCCTTCTTGAGCAGATAGCCATCGACAAATGGGCCTTTCCAAACCGAGCGGCTCACATTCCTCCTCCGTCTTGCTGCGCGCTCAGCGCCGGCCGCGGCGGCGCACGATCAACCGATCGGTCGCCTTGTTGTGTCGGGTTTTCTTGCCTTTGGTCGGCTTGCCCCAAGGGGTGACCGGATGTCGACCGCCCGAGCTGCGACCTTCGCCGCCGCCATGCGGGTGGTCGATCGGGTTCATCGCCACACCGCGCACCGAAGGTCGCCGGCCGAGCCAGCGGTTACGCCCGGCCTTGCCGATCACGATGTTCTGCTGGTCGGGGTTCGAGACCGCCCCGATCGTTGCCCGGCATTCGCCGCGCACCATGCGCAACTCGCCCGAAGCGAGGCGCAAGAGCGCATAGCCCTGGTCGCGGCCGACGAGCTGGACATAAGTGCCGGCGGCGCGGGCGATCTGTCCACCCTTGCCGGGCTTCATCTCGACATTGTGGATGATCGTGCCGAGCGGCATGTTGCGCATCGGCATCGCGTTCCCCGGCTTGACATCGACCCGCTCGCCGGAGACGACGGTGTCGCCGGCCTTCAGCCGCTGCGGCGCCAGAATGTAGGCGAGCTCGCCATCCTGATAGCGCACGAGCGCGATAAAGGCAGTGCGGTTCGGATCGTATTCAAGCCGCTCGACGACGGCCGGCACATCGACCTTTGTCCGCTTGAAATCGATCAGCCGGTAGCGCCGTTTATGCCCGCCGCCGCGCCAGCGCATCGTCGTGCGCCCGGTGTTGTTGCGCCCGCCCTTCCCGGTGAGCCCCTTGGTCAAAGCCTTGACCGGCTTTCCCTTCCACAGCTCGCTGCGGTCGACGATGACGAGCTGCCGTCGCGACGGCGTCGTCGGGTTGAAAGTTTTGAGCGCCATCGCCGCCGTCCCCTACCTCAGATGCCGGTAGTCACGTCGATCCTCTGGCCCGGTCCGAGGGTGACGATCGCCTTTTTATAGTCGGAGCGCCGTCCGGGGCGGCCGCGAAACCGCTTCAGCTTGCCCATGACGCGGATCGTGTTGACAGCGCTGACCTTGACATTGAAGAGGCCTTCGACGGCCGCCTTGACCTCGCGCTTGGTTGCGGCGAGCGGCACGCGGAAGACCACCTGGTTGTGCTCGGAGACGTTGGTCGCTTTTTCGGTGATCACCGGCGCACGGATGACGTCGTACATCTGTTGGCGCGTCAGATGCGCCGCGACCCGCGGGACAACTCGGAACCGGCTCATTTGAGGCGCGCCTCCAGATGCTCGACTGCGGCGCGGGTCAGGACCAGCATGTCGCGGCGCAGGATGTCGTAGACGTTGGCGCCCTGCTGCGGCAGCACATCGACCCGCGGCAGATTGCGGGCGGCACGGGCGAAGCCCTCATTGACCTCCGGCCCGTCGATGATCAGCACCGAATCCCAGCCCAGGGCCTCGAGCCGGGTGCGCAGAAATTTGGTCTTGGCCTCGCCGATCTCGGCCTTGTCGAGGACCGCGAGCTTGCCCTCGCCCTGCTTGACCGAGAGCGCCGTCTTGAGGCCGAGCCGGCGCACCTTGCGCTGCAAGCCAAAAGCATGGCTGCGCACCACCGGGCCGAAAATGCGCGCCCCACCGCGGAATTGCGGCGAGCGCAGGCTGCCCTGCCGAGCGCGCCCGGTGCCCTTTTGCTTGTACGGTTTTTTTGTCGTCCCGCTGATGTCGCTGATGCCTTTAGCCTTGTGCGTGCCGGCGCGGCGCTTGGCCAATTGCCAATTGACGACGCGGGCGAGGATGTCGGCGCGGGCCGGCAGCCCGAACACCGCGTCGGCGAGCTCGATGTCGCCGACCTCCTCATTGTCGAGATTGCGGACGGTGAGCTTCATGCCGAGGCCTCTTCGGTCGGCGTTTCGTCCGGAGCCGAAGCGCCGTCGCCGCGCAGCCCGGCCGGGAACGGCAGGCCCTCGGGCATCTTGCGCTTGACCGCGTCGCTGACCCGGACATAGCCGCCCTTGCTGCCCGGCACCGCGCCCTTGACCATCAAGACGCCACGCTCGGCATCGGCCGCAACCACTACAAGGCTCTGGACGGTCACCCGCTCGGCTCCCAAATGCCCCGCCATCTTTTTGTTCTTGAAGGTCTTGCCGGGGGATTGGCGCTGCCCAGTCGAGCCGTGGCTGCGATGCGAGATCGAGACGCCATGGCTCGCCCGCAACCCGCCAAAATTGTGCCGCTTCATCGCCCCGGCAAAGCCTTTGCCAATGCTGGTCCCGACCACATCGACATGCTGGCCGGCGACAAAATGCGCGGCGGTGATCTCGGCACCGACCTCAAGCACGGCGTCCTCGGAGATGCGAAATTCGGCAAGCCGCGCCGCCGGCTCGAGCTTCGCCTTGGCGAAGTGGCCGCGTTGCGGCTTGGTCACATTCTTGACCTTGGCCTTGCCGACCCCGAGCTGCAACGCCGAATAGCCGTCCTTGGCGACGGTGCGCACCGCGACCACCCGGCAATCGTCGATCTTCAGCACCGTCACCGGCACATGGCTGCCGTCGCCGGTAAAGATCCGGGTCATGCCGAGCTTTTGTGCCAGGACGCCGGTGCGCATCACCATCCCCCTCCCCAACCCTCCCCCGCCTGCAAGGGAGGGAGAGCAGTAAGACCCTCTCCCGCCTGCAGGGGAGGGAGAGCAGTAAGACCCTCCCCCGCTTGCGGGGGAGGGGGAGCTGCGGACGCCGTCTCCCTCCCCCGCATGCGGGGAAGGGTTGGGTGGGGGCGATCGTGGGCGGGCATGGCGGGTCTCGTCTACAGCTTGATCTCGACATCGACGCCAGCGGCGAGGTCGAGCTTCATCAGCGCATCGACGGTCTGCGGCGTCGGATCGACGATGTCGAGCACGCGCTTGTGGGTGCGGATTTCGAACTGCTCGCGCGATTTCTTGTCGACATGCGGCGAGCGCAGCACGGTGAATTTCTCGATCTTGGTCGGAAGCGGGATCGGGCCGCGCACGCGCGCACCGGTGCGCCTGGCGGTATTGACGATCTCGCTTGTCGACTGGTCGAGCACCCGATGGTCGTAGGCGCGCAATCTGATGCGTATGTTCTGGCCGTCTATCGCCATCGGTCCCGTCCTCTGCTCGGCTCGCGCGGGTTCTTACTTTATGATTTTGGCGACGACGCCGGCGCCGACGGTGCGCCCACCCTCGCGGATCGCAAAGCGCAGGCCTTCGTCCATCGCGATCGGCGCGATCAACTCGATCTCCATCGAGATGTTGTCGCCCGGCATCACCATCTCGGTCCCTTCCGGCAGGTGCACCGT
>DASXAM010000285.1:0-2288 GCA_036404275.1 Allostellaceae bacterium | reverse complement strand
GCGGCGCGCAACAAGCGGAACCAACGAACGCTTTGTCTGTTGAACGGGCGGCGGGAAGGAGGCGCCGCCGTATAGCCGATGGCGGCAATCTTCGGACCGAGGGCGAACCTCTTGATGAACGCGGCCCTCCTCGGCCTGGTCGCGCTCGCCGGGTTCGCGGTGCTGTTGATCTGGGGGGTGCCGGTCATGGGCTACAATACCGAGCTCGGCTTCACCCCGGTCCAGCCGGTGCCGTTCAGCCACAAGCACCATGTCAGCGGGCTCGGCATCGATTGCCGCTATTGCCACATCTCGGTCGAATACTCCGCGAACGCTGGGCTGCCGCCGACCGAGACTTGTATGACCTGCCATTCGCAGATCTGGACGAACGCGGCAATTTTGGCCCCCGTCCGGGCAAGCCTCGCGGAGCAGAAGCCGCTACGCTGGAGCCGGGTCTACACGGTCCCCGATTACGTCTATTTCGACCACAGCATCCACATCGCAAAAGGTGTCGGTTGCACCGAATGCCACGGGCCGATCGGCGACATGCCGCTGACCCGCAAGGCGACGACGCTCTACATGAGCTGGTGCCTCGCCTGCCATCGCGACCCGGCGCCGCATCTGCGGCCGCGCGACCAGGTGTTCAACCCGCACTGGAAGCGCGGCCCCGACACGCCCTCCGGCACGGCGCTGATGGCCGCCTACCACATCGATCCGGAGACGCTCAGCGATTGCAGTGTGTGCCATCGATGAACGCGGCCGGACGGCATTATTGGCGCAGCCTGGAGGAACGGCATTATTGGCGCAGCCTGGAGGAATTGGCGGAATCGGCGGATTTCGCCGCCCTCGTCGAACGCGAATTGCCGCGCTTTCGCACCGTGCTCGGAACAATGGAGCGCCGCCGGTTTTTGCAGTTGATGGCGGCGTCGATGGCGCTGGGCGGACTATCTGCCTGCGGTCCCGAGCCCAGTCCGCGCCAGCTGTTGCCGTATGTCGAGCAGCCCGCCGGCATCGTGCCGGGACGCGCGCGGTCCTACTCGACGGCGACGACGCGCGATGGTTATGCGACGGGTGTGATCGTCACGCATCAGATGGCGCGACCCGTCAAGGTCGAGGGCAATCCCGACCATCCGGCGAGCCTCGGTGCCGCCAGCGTGGCGATGCAGGCGACGATCCTCGGCCTCTACGATCCGCGCCGCGCCCAGACGATCCTCGGTCGCGGGCAAATCGACAGCTGGGAGCGTTTTGTCGCCGCGCTTTACGAACGCCGCGGGCAACTTTTGGCGCGCGGTGGGGAGGGGCTCAGGCTCCTGACCGGGACGCTGACCTCGCCGTCGCTTGCCGCCCAAGTCGCGGCGTTGCAGCGGCAATTCCCGGGGATGCGCTGGCATCAGTGGGAGCCGTTGAACCGGGACAACGAACTCGCCGCTGCGCAAAGGGCGTTCGGCCGGCCGGTCGACAGCCTCTTCGATCTCAGCCGGACGGATGTGATCTTTGCCGTTGAAAGTGACCTCCTCTCGGCGGCACCGGGCCATCTCGCTTATGCTCGGGCGTTTGCCGCGCGGCGCCGCCCGGATGAAACCGGCGGTGAGATGAGCCGCGTCTATGCGATCGAAAGTACGCCGACCTTGCTCGGCGCCAAGGCCGACCATCGCCTGGTGCAGCGTCCAGCGGAAATCGCACGGGCGATGCTTTATCTCGCCGCCGCAATCGGCGCCGGACCGCAGGAGTGGAAATCAGCCGAGGTCGAAAACAAGGTGCTGCTCGACGCCGCGGCCCGGGACCTGCTGCGGCACAAAGGCCGCGCGCTCGTCCATGCCGGACGCGAGCAGCCGGTCGCGATCCATCTCGTCGCCACTGCGATCAACGGCGCGCTCGGCGCCTACGGTACGACGATCCGGCTGATAGAGCCGGTGTCTGCGACCCCCGAGCCGCAATTGGCGTCGCTGCAAGAGCTCGCGGCCGACATGGCGGCGGGCAGGGTCGATACGCTCCTCATGCTGGAGACGAACCCGGTCTACAGCGCGCCGGCCGACATCGATTTCACGGCGGCGCTGAGACGGGTGCCGTTCTCGGTCGGCCTTGCCCGTTATGTCGACGAGACAGCGCTTGCCAGCACTTGGCACATCCCGGCCGCGCATGAATACGAAGCCTGGAGCGATGCGCGCGCTTTCGACGGCACCGTCACGATCCAGCAGCCGCAGGTCCGCCGCCTTTATGGCGGGCACTCGGCGCAGGAGCTGTTGGCGGTCCTGCAAGGGAATACCAACCCTGCCGATTACGATCTCTTGCGCGGTTATTGGCAGAAT
>DASXAM010000284.1:0-3550 GCA_036404275.1 Allostellaceae bacterium | reverse complement strand
TGCGGCTGCCGCTCGCCATGCGCGACGAGATTAAGAACCTCGACCCGCCCTCGCCCAACCCGGCGCGCTGCATGGCGGTGGGGGCCGCGGTCGCTCGAGTGATGGCGAACAGTCCGTGGCGCACCGCGATCATGGCGTCGTCGAGCTGGTCGCATTCATTCCTGACCGAAAAGAACTGGCAGCTCTGGCCCGATATCGACGCCGACCGGCGTCTCTACGAGGCGCTCGAAAAAGGCGATTACGCGACCTGGCACCAATACACGACCGACCAGATCGAGGAGAGCGGGCAGCACGAGGTGCTGAACTGGTTCTGCCTGTTGGGTGCGATGGAAGAGCTCGGCCGCAAGCCCGACCATGCCGCCTTTGTCGAAACCTGGGCCTTCGTCTCTCCGGTCGTCTTCGCCCACTATCTGCCGTAGCGGACCGGAACGCCGCGCCAGACGGCCGCCAAACCGGCCAGCGGCAAAAGCAACAAAGCGAGGCTTGCCGGCTCCGGGAGCGGTTCGAGCTCGGCGTGCAGCGGGCCGCGTCCGGTGGTCAGCGGCGGCACCGTCGAGAGCTCGATATCGACGAAGATGTCGAAAAAGCTCGTGATCGCGAATTTGTCGCCGGCGGCGGCGATCGTCGTCTGGCCAGTCGACGCATTGTCGGTGTCCTGTGTCGCCTCGAGCGGAATGCCTTCGAAATTGCCGGTCAGATCGAGGGCGGTGATTTGCGTCATCCAGCTGCCGAGTTCGGTGGCGCTGGTGCGGCCGAAGATGGTCTCGTGCACCGGCCCGGAAAGCGAGACGGTCCCAACCGGCTGGTTCGTCATTTCGTTGACGAACGGCACCGTCAGGACACCAGTGAAATCGAGCTCTTGACCCAGCATATCGAAGCTGGAGGCAACGTTCGAAAAGCTTAAAACCCCCTTACCGGCGCAAATCCCCAGATTCGGAAAGCAGCCGGCTCCGCCGCTGGTGCCGACAAAGAGCGACCCCGGCGGCAGCGGGTCGGGCGTGTCGGAAATCACCGACGCGCGGGCCGCGCCGGCCCCCATTACCATTACCCCGAGCAGCATTGCGGCGGCGCGCAGCACGTTATCCATGATGTCCTCCCAAAACTGCCCGGCTGCAGAGTGAGCCCAGTCGCGCCGGCCCGAAACCGGACAATCGCGATGATAGCGGCTGCAGGGCGAATGGCGGCGAGGAAATTTGGGCGCTTGTCGGTCGCCGGTTTCGCTCTTCCCCGCCAGGAGGCCGGTCAGCCGGGGCTTGCGCAAGCCGGCGGGGTTCGTAAGGTTGCACATCCGGCAGAGCGCAACAGAAGGGCCAAGTCATGGAATTCGGCATGTTCCACGAGTTTCCGTCACTGCCGGGGCAGAGCGAGAGCGCGGCATTCGACGAGGCGATGGCGCAGGTCGATGCCGCCGAGCGCCTCGGGCTCGACGTGATGTGGCTCGCCGAATTGCATTTCGAGCCGCGCCGGTCGCTGTTGTCGGCGCCGCTCAGCATCGCCAGCGCCATTGCGGCGCGCACCAAGCGGATCAAGATCGGGATCGCGGTGCAGGTGCTGCCGCTGTGCCATCCGCTGCGGCTCGCCGAGGAGGCCGCCACCGTCGATCAGCTGAGCCACGGCCGGCTGATTTTTGGCGTCGGCCGCAGCGGTGTCGCGCAGACCTACGCCGCCTACGGCGTCTCCTATGCCGAGAGCCAGGCGCGGTTTCGCGAAATTCTCGATGTCGTGCAGCGCGCCTGGACCGAGCCGACCTTTTCCTATGACGGCTCGTACCATCATTTCAAAGATGTGAGCCTGGTGCCGAAACCCTACCAAAAGCCCACCCCGCCGATCCGCATCGCCGCCAGCACACCCGACACCTTTCCGGCGATCGGCCGCCGCGGCATGCCGGTTTTCGCCTCGGTGCGGCACACCAGCTGGAGCGATCTCGCCGGGCAGATCGGCAGCTATCACGAGGCGTGGGCGGCGGCGGGGCATCCGGGCCGCGGCGAGGTCTATGTCTCGGCCCCGACCTATCTCGCCGAAACCGAGGAGAAGGCCCGCGCCGAGCCGCGCGACAGCATCATGCATTTCTACCGCGAGCAGGCGAACCTGCTGGAGGGGGCGGCCAAGCTCGTCGATCCGGTCACCGCCGAACGGCGCATGCGCCGGGTGCACGAATTGCGCCGCCGCGCTTACGAGGATGCGCTCGAGGCCAACGCGCTGATCGGCACGCCCGAGCGGATCGCCGCCAAGCTGCAAGGTTTGCAAGCCGAGATCGGGCTCAGCGGCATCCTTGCCGAATTGAATTGCGGCGGTCTCATTGCGCACGACAATGTCGTGAATGCGATGCGGCTTTTATGCGAGGAGGTCAAACCGCGCTTTCCCGCCGCCGCGCCGTCAAAGGCCGCATAGCCGCTCCGCCAAACGAGCGCAAATCGATCGCCGCCGCCCGCTTCTCAATGGCGGCGCAGGCGATCGAAGAGGCCGATGATGCCGCCGCGGGCGAAGAGCACGATCCCGACCATCAACAGGCCGATCCAGAAATACCAGTAGACCGGCTCGACCGCCGAGAAGCGGTCTTGCGCCACCATATAGAGCGGCACGCCGATAAAGGCGCCGTAGAGCCGGCCGACGCCGCCGATGATCAGCATGATCAGCACTGTGCCGGAGCGTTCGAGGCTCAACGAATCGAGCCCGACAAAACCCGTCGTCTGGGCGACGAGCGCACCCGAGATGCCGGCGAAAGCGGCCGACATCGTGTAGGCGACGAGGCGGCGGCGGAACACCGGGGCCCCGATCGCATGCATCCGTGCGACATTCTCGCGGATCCCCACGAGCGAGCGGCCAAAGGCTGAATGGACGATCCGACGCAGCACCAGCCAGCACAAGAACAGCACGATCAGGCAATAGCAAAACGCGGTCCGGCCAAAAAGGTCGAACCGGAACCGGCCGAGAACCGGCCCGACCTGCATCCCTTGCAGACCGTCGTCGCCGCCGGTGACAAACGACGCCTTGTTCGCGGCTTCGCCGAGCATCGCCGCGACCACCAGCGTCTGCATCAACAACGCGAGCCCGGTGCTGCGCAGGATCACGAGCCCGCTGAGGAACCCCACCGCCGCCGCCGTCGCCGCGGCGACGCCGAGACCGATGACCGGCTCGCCCCAGCCATGGACGGCGAGAAGGCCGGCAGTATAGGCGCCGGCACCGAAAAACGCGGCCTGGCCCAAGGTGACGATGCCGGCATAGCCGAGCACCAGATCGGCCGACAATGCGAACAGGATCGTCGCAAAGATCTGGGCGGCGAGCGGCCGATAGCCCGGGAACGCAAAAAAGGCGGCAACCGCCAGGACCCAGGGCAGCGCCTCCAGGGGACGCAGCCGGTGGCGGGCAGCAAAAATCTCGGTTGCCGAAACCGCGCCGGAAGACGCGGTCATGCCCGGCCGAACAGACCGCGCGGTCGCCACAGCAGGATCGCCAGCGCCAGCGCATAGATAAAAAAGGCGCCGAATTGCGGCGCCAGGTATTTGCAGGCGGTGTCGGCGACGCCGATCAGCATCGCGGCGAAAAACGG
>DASXAM010000283.1:0-14894 GCA_036404275.1 Allostellaceae bacterium | reverse complement strand
GAGCTGATGCCGCGCTATGCCGAGCTGATCTACAACGGCTTCTGGTTTTCGCCCGAGCGGGCGATGCTGCAGGCATTGATCGACAAGAGCCAAGAAAACGTCGAAGGCGTCGTCCGATTAAAGCTCTACAAGGGTTCGGCCCGCGTCGTCGGCCGCAAATCGCCGAAGAGCCTCTACAGCCGCGCCCACGTCACCTTCGAGGAAGACCAAGTCTACGACCAGCGCGACGCCGAAGGCTTTATCAAGCTCAACGCGCTGCGCCTGCGCCTCGCCGCGCGGCGGAACCACTGAGCCTCATGCTGCGTCTTGGACGCTGACGACGAGGCGTTTTCCGATCGCGCGCAGCGCCTGATCGATGTGCTCGATCTTGGAGTGATGGCGCAGATCGAAGAGCCGATCGATTTGCGGTCCGTGCCAACCGAGCCGGCGGCCGAGCTCCGCCTTGTTGACGTTGGCCGCGCGGGCCGCCCGATAAAGCTCCACCTTGGCCGCGGTCAATGGTGGCAAAGCAACCAATGGTCGGCCGCGGCCGGACGACGGAACGGGGATGTCGTCGCGATGCGTCATCCGCGCGGCCAACGCTTCCTCGATTGCATCGACTGCGTGCCGCCGCGCGTCGCCCTCATCCTCGCCAAAGGTGACCACCTCGGGCAGATCAGGACAAGTCACCAACAACGTGCCGTTATCGTCGGGCTCGATCAGGACCGGATACATCATCGTGACACGTGCGTGAGGTACGCCTCAATCGAGCCCGAGATCTTTTTTGATCTTGTTGACAAGCTTCGTGCCCAAATCCTTGTTACGTCCATGCATCGGCAATTGCGAGCGTCGTCCACCGCGAACGACTGTAAGGTGACCGCTACCGCTTCTGTGATTTTCGAAGGTGCAGCCTTGCTTAGCTAACCATCGGCGAAATTCGGACGCCGTCACCGCCACACCATAAATGTTGTCTTGGTCACGAGCAAGACTCGCGCCGCGCGATCTGGACGCTCAAGCTCGCCGTTGCGCGGCAACTATGCTTCAGACTAAACGCTGCGGCTGCGTTTTGCCGCTCGACGGGAGCCGCTGGCGACCTCAAATTCACCCACGTCGGCCTACAATATAGACCATTAACAATCCTGGTCCGCCCACGATGATCTACCGGATTGTAGTATATTTGCTGGCGGTAACCGGCGTAATCGCAGCGGGGCTTTATCTCTACCTGCTGTCGTCGCTGCCGCAGACGGACGGGCGGCTGGTGCTGGAGGGGCCGCGGGGCGAGATCCGCATCGAACGCGACGAGTGGGGCGTTCCGACGATCGTTGCGCAAGATGACGACGATGCCGCCTTCGGGCTCGGTTTTGTCCACGCCCAGGACCGGTTGTTCCAGATGGAATTGCAGCGGCGGTATGCCGAAGGGCGGCTCGCCGAAATCTTCGGGCCGGACGCGGTGCCGGTCGATAAGGAAATGCGCGTTTTTGGCCTCGCCCGCGCCGCCGCGGCCGAAGTTCCGTTGCTATCGCCGGAGGCCAGTCACGCGCTCGAGGCGTATGCTGCCGGGGTCAACGCCTTTCTCGGCTCGCGCCGCGGCGCGCTCCCGCCCGAATTCCTGCTGCTGCGCTTTCGCCCGGAGCCCTGGACTGCCGCGGACAGCTTGCTCTGGGGGAAGCTGATGGCGCTGCGGCTCGACGGCAATTACCGCGGCGAATTGCTGCGCGCCTGGCTCGCCCGTTTGATGCCGGCGGCCGACCTGAACTTTCTTTATCCAGAATATCCAAAGGATGCGCCGACGACCCTGGCGGCGATGCTGCCGGTCTATCGCAAGCTCGGTCTGCGCCGGCTCTATCGGGCTCAGCCCCCCGCGATCGGCCCGCATTACGCCTCGAACAACTGGGTGGTGGACGGCCGGCACAGCAAAAGCGGCAAGCCGGTCCTGGCGAACGACCCGCATCTAGAATTCGGCGCGCCCGGCGTGTGGTATCTCGCGCGGCTGAAAACCCCAGGCCGGACGATCGCCGGCGCGACCGCGGCTGGCGTGCCGCTCGTCATTATCGGCCACAACGACCGGATCGCCTGGGGGTTTACGACCACCACCGCCGATGTCGAGGATTTGTTCGTCGAAAAGCTCGACCCCGCCGATCCCGGCCGCTATTTGACGCCGCAGGGCAGCGCACCGTTTGCGACGCGGCGGGAAAAAATCCTGGTGCGCGGCGCCTCGCCGGTCGAATTCACCGTGCGCAGCACGCGGCACGGGCCGGTCTTATCCGATGTGCTGCCGCCGGGCTCCGCCGATTCGGGCTATGTGCTGGCGCTCTCCGCGACCTTTACGACGCCGCGTGACAAAAGCGCCGAAGCGCTGTGGCGGGCCGACCGCGCCGTTGACTGGCCGAGCTTTCGCGCCGCCTGGCTGGGTTTTGTCGGGCCGCCGCAAAACGTGGTCTACGCCGATGCCGGCGGCACCATCGGCTTTATCGCGGCGGGGCTCGTCCCGATCCGCAAAAAGGGCGAGGGCTGGCTGCCGGCGCCGGGCTGGACCGGCGAATACGATTGGCAGGGCTTTATCCCGTTCGACAAATTGCCGAGCGCCGCAAACCCGACCGCCGGCCGCTTCGTCAGCGCCAACAACAAAATCGTTCCCGACAGCTATCCCTATTTCCTGAGCCGCGACTGGGACCTGCCGAACCGTGCCGAACGCATCGGCGCATTGCTCGACGCGACGCCGGTGCAGAGCCCGGAGGCGAGCGCCGCTATTCAGGCCGACACCTACTCGCTGATGGCCGCGCGGCTGGTGCCGCTGATGACCTCCATCGCTCCATCCGACAAGGCCTCGCGTCAAGCGGTCCGGCGATTGAAGGGTTGGAATTTCCACATGACGCGGGACAGGCCGGAGCCCCTGCTGTTCACCGCCTGGCTGCGCGAATTCAGCCATTCGGTGCTGTTCGGCCGCTTTGGCGAAGCCGTCGCCGGCTATTGGGACCTGAAACCGCAAGTCATGGAAGCCATTCTGACCCGGCGCCCGGACTGGTGCGATGACCCGAAGCATCCGGGGACCGAGACCTGTGCCAAGCGGCTCGAGCAGTCGCTCGCCGCGGCCTTGTCGCGCCTGCGCAGCGATTACGGGAACGACATGACGCAATGGCGGTGGGGCCGGGCGCATATTGCAGTGTTCGCGAACCCGGTGCTGAGCCGCATCCCGCTCCTGCGCGACTGGTTCGCGGTCTCGATCCCGACCCCCGGCGCCTACGACACGGTCAATCGCGGCCCGAGCACGATCCGCAGCGACGCGCACCCGTTCGAGCAGGTTTTCGGCGCCGGGCTGCGCATGGTCACCGATCTCGCTTCGCCCGCAGGCGCGCAGATGATCGTTACTCCCGGCCAATCCGGCAACCCGCTCTCTTCGCATTACGCGGACCTGGTGCGGCGCTGGCGCGATTTTCGTCCGCTCACCCCCGGCCGCGCCGCCGCCGTCGCCACCTTGGTCCTGGCTCCGGCGCCTTGACCGGTGTCGAGGCGACGTTGAAATCCGCAACGAAGCTGCGCCCTATCATCGCGCAAGACGACCCGAGGCTGGCCAAGCTCGCAACGTTGCTGTAGTCGAGCCCGTTCCCGCCTGTCAGGGGCCCCGCGTATGAAAAATCTGCCGGTGACGATTGCCGATGTTCGCGCCGCAGCGGCGGCGATCTCGGGGGCGGTTGCGCGCACCCCGACGATCGCCGCGCCGGTGCTGTCGGAACTCGCCGGCGCCGAGATTTTTCTGAAGCTCGAGACATTGCACCGCACCGGCTCGTTCAAGGAACGCGGCGCGTTGAACAAGCTGCTGACTTTGAGCCCGGCGGAGCGGCGGGCCGGGGTCGTGGCGATGTCGGCCGGCAATCATGCGCAGGGGGTCGCCTATCACGCCCGGCGGCTCGGCATCCCGGCGACGATCGTGATGCCGGAGGGCACGCCGTTCATCAAGATCGAGCGCACCGAGGCTTTCGGCGCGACCGTGCTGCTGCGTGGCGATGGGCTCGTCGCCGCGCGCGAGGCCGCCGACGCGCTCGCCCGCGAGCGAGGCCTCGTGCCGATCCACCCCTATGACGACCTGGCGGTGATCGCCGGCCAAGGCACGATCGCGCTCGAAATGCTGGCCGACATCGCCGATTTCGACACGCTCGTCGTGCCGGTCGGCGGCGGCGGGCTCGTTTCCGGGGTCGCGGTGGCGGCCAAGGCGATCCATCCGGCAATCGAAATCGTCGGCGTCGAGTCGGCGCTGTATCCGTCGATGCACCGGCTGATGCGCGGCGAGGATCCGGGGTCGCCGGCCGAGGTGCCGACCTTGGCCGAAGGGATCGCCGTCAAGGAGCCGGGGCAGTTGACCCGGCAGATCGTCGCCGCCCATGTCGCCGATATCCTGCTGGTCGGCGACCCGGTGGTCGAGGATGCGGTCGAAAGCTTGCTCGAACGCCAAAAGCTGATTGTCGAGGGCGCCGGCGCAACCGGGCTCGCCGCCGTGCTCTCCGCACCCGAGCGGTTCGCCGGCAAGCGGGTCGGCCTCGTCGTCACCGGCGGCAATATCGACAGCCGGCTATTGGCCTCGATCCTGATGCGCGGGCTGGTCCGTGGCGGTCGGCTCGTCCGGCTGCGCGCCGAGCTGCCCGACGTGCCGGGCGCGCTGTCGCGGATCTCCGGGATCATCGGCAAGCACGCCGGCAACATCGTCGAGGTGCACCACCAGCGCCTCTTCCACGACACCTCGGTCAAGCGCGCCGAGCTCGATGTCGTGGTCGAAACGCAAAACCGGCATCATGTCGAAACCTTGATCGAAGCGCTCAACACCGGCGGTTTTCCGACGCGCCTGTTGCCCGGCGGCAACGGCGGCTGAAACCGCGCAAGAGTTTCGAGACGAGCGATGTCCGATCTCGCCGTGCCCCAGGCCGAGCGCCGCTTTGAGGATTACCTGCCGGGCGGTGTCTACGAATATGGCGCGATCGCGCTCGACGAGGCCGAGATCGTCGATTTCGCCACGCATTACGATCCGCAGCCGATCCATATCGACCGGGAAGCGGCGGCCGACGGCCCGTTCGGTGGGCTGATCGCCAGCGGCTGGCAGACCGTGACGGTCATGATGCGGCTGCTGGTCGGCGGCTTTTTGCCGGTGGCGGCGAGCCTCGGCTCGCCCGGCATCGACGAATTGCGCTGGCTCCGCCCGGTGCGCCCCGGCGATGTTTTGCGCATCCGCGTGACCATTCTCGAAGCGACGCGCTCACGCTCGCGGCCGGACCGCGGCATGGTGCGCACATCGGTCGAGGTATTGAACCAAAATGACGAAATCGTAATGAGCTTGAAAGCGATGAATTTGATGCGCTGCCGGGGTGCGGCGTGAAGATCGGGATCGTCTCCGACCTGCATTGCAACATCCAGGGGCTCCGCCGCGCGTTCGAGATCATCGGCGACGCCGACCAGATCGTCTGCCTGGGCGACAGCATCTACGAATACCGGTTTTCGAACGAGGTCGTATCGGCGCTCAGAGAGCGCGGCGCGCTGACCATTCTCGGCAACCACGAGGAAGGCTTTCTCGGCCCGCAGGGAATACGGGCGCGGTCCGCCGCGTGGATCGATCCGTCGCTGCTGGCCTGGCTCGCCGAACGGCCGCACCGGCTCGAATTGGCGGTCGGCGGCAAGCGGCTTCTGGCGGTGCATTCGACGCCGTGGGAGCCGCGCGGCGCCTATGTCTATCCGCACAGCCCGCTGCTGGCGCGGTTTGCCGAGGCCGAAGCCGATTTCGTTCTCTACGGCCACACCCATCATCAGCTGGTGCAGCGGGTCGGCCGGGTGCTGGTGATCAACCCCGGCTCTGCCGGCGAAGCGCGCGACACGAGCAACGGCCGGCAGCTGAGCTGCGCTGTCCTCGACACGGAAACCGGCGAGGTGCGGGTTACCGACTTCACGGATGCTGCCCGGTCGCCGCCGCCGGCCTGCGCAGTCTGCTGAGCGTCCGCTTCAGGGCCGCAGCACCAATCCTTCCTGGGCGACGATGGTGCCGGGGCGCGCTGCGGCGGCATCGGCCGCGATCCGGTCCATAAAGGTGTCGTCATGGCTCGGGTCGTGGTGGAAAATGACGAGCGTGCGCACCTGTGCCGCATCGGCGAGGCGCACGCCCTCCTCCCAGGTCGAATGGCCCCAATCCTTATGGAGCGGATATTCGGCGTCGGTATAGGTGGCGTCGTAGATCATCACATCGGCATGGTCGGCCAGGCCCAGCACATTGCGGTCGAGTCCCTCCGGCCGGTGTTCGGTGTCGGTGATGTAAGTCACCACCTTGCCGGCAAACTCGATGCGGTATCCGGTGGCGCCGTTCGGGTGGTTCAACGGCGCGGTCGCGATGCGGATGCCGGGATACGGCGTCAAGGTGGCGCCGGCGGCGAAATCGACAAACCGGACCTTTGCGGCAAAGATGCCCATCGGCACCGGGAACAACGGCGCGATCATCGTGTTCTTTAGCACCGCCTCGATGCGGCCCCCGTTTAAATGGCCAGCCCAGATGCGAATTCGGCTGCGCGAATCGTAGCACGGGGCAAAAAACGGCAATCCGCAGACATGGTCGAAATGGGTGTGGCTAAAAAACAAATCGAGCCTGGGCGCGGCACCCGCGCGCATCAGTTCGTTGCCGGCGAGCCGAAGCCCGGTGCCGCCATCGAGCAGCATCAGCCGGTTGCCGCATCGGATCTCGATGCAGGAGGTGTTGCCGCCATAACGAACGGTATCAGGCCCCGGGCAGGCGATGCTGCCGCGCACGCCCCAAAACCGCACCGAAAAATTCGAATGGGCCAAGGCCCAATTCCTCGCCGCACCATCCTGCGGCCCATATATCGTTGAAATTTGGAAAAAAAGCTAGACGGCACGGCGTCAGAACCGGGCTTTGACGAATTTTTTCGGGATGTTCATCTAAACCTGTCGTTAACCGAACCGGCTTAGGAAGGGAGCCGTCCCCCCAACCAAAACGAGAAACCAATGTCTCCGACGGATTACCAAGCGGCGATCGCGACGTTTTTGCAGACGAAGGGCGTCACCCGTTGTCCGACGGTATGTGTGGTCCCGACCCAGGCGACGGTGGCAGAGGCCGATCGAGCCGCCTATCGTGACTATGTCGCGGCACGCGAGGCGGAACGGCGCGAGCGGTTGAAATCGGCGCAGGAGGCCGCTCGTTTATGGGCGCCGACACCGTTATAACGGGCGCCGAAGGAGAGGCCATGGCCGCCGACGAAATCTCCGTGCGTTGCTGCATTGCCGGGGGCGGTCCGGCCGGTATGATGCTGGGCCTGCTGCTGGCGCGCGCTGGCGTCGATGTGCTGGTGCTCGAAAAGCACGCCGATTTTCTGCGCGATTTTCGCGGCGACACGATCCATGCCTCGACCCTCGAAATCATGTACGAGCTCGGCCTGCTCGACGCGTTTTTGCGTCGGCCGCACCAGGAAGTGCGCAAGTTCGGCGCCGAGATCGGCGGCATCTTTCTCGATGTTGCCGATTTTACCCATTTGCCGACCCATTGCCGCTTTATCGCATTGATGCCGCAGTGGGATTTCCTGAATTTCGTGGCCGAAGAGGCCGCGCGCTATCCGGCGTTTCGGCTCGAGATGGAGGCCGAGGTTACCGATCTGGTCGAAACCGGCGGCCGTATCAGCGGCCTGATTGCCGAGACCCCGGAGGGCGAGCTCCTGGTGCACGCCGATCTCGTCGTCGGCGCCGACGGGCGGCATTCGACGGTGCGCGAAAAGGCCGGCCTAGAGGGTGTCGATTTCGGTGCGCCGATGGATGTGCTGTGGATGCGGCTGTCGCGGCGGGCGACTGACCCGGGGCAAATTCTGGGCCGGGCAGATGGCGGCCGGTTTCTTGTAACGCTCGATCGCGGCGACTATTGGCAATGCGCGTTTGTGATCCCGAAAGGCGGGTTCGACGAGCTGAAAAGCCGCGGCTTGTCGGTCTTCCGCGACGAAGTCGCGGCGTTGGCGCCCTATCTCGCCGATCGGATCGTCGAGATCGACGATTGGTCGCACGTCAAGCTGCTGACCGTCGCGGTCGATCGATTGCGGTCTTGGCATCGGCCCGGCCTGTTGTGCATCGGCGACGCCGCCCATGCAATGTCGCCGGTTGGCGGCGTCGGCATCAACCTCGCGATCCAGGACGCGGTCGCCGCCGCCAACATCCTCGCTCTACGGCTTCTGCAGGGTGCGGCGTCGGACGACGATCTGCGCCGGGTGCAACGACGCCGCGAATTCCCGACTTGGGCGACCCAGCGTCTGCAACTCTTTATCCAGAATCGCGTGATCCGCCGCGTCTTGCAGCGCGAGGCGCGGCCGACGCCGCCTCTTGCCTTCAAGCTCCTGAGCTGGTGGCCGTTTCTGCGGCGCATCCCGGCCCGGCTGATCGGCCTCGGCTTTCGCCCCGAGCATGTCGAGATCCCGGCCCGGGCTTGATAAGGGCGGCGCGACCGTTCTCTAATTGCGCTCCCGCCGCCGCCAGGGAGCACGCTATGAACCCGGAAGAGCTTGCCCGCAGGGCCGCCGAAATCGGTCTCGATCTCACTTCGGAGGAGCTGACGCAGTTCGTCCGTGCGACGGTGCTCGCCCGGCGCCTCGCCGCCCAGGTGCCGCGCGATTTGCCGCTCGACGAGGAGCCGGCCTTGACCCTGCGCGTGCACCGACGCGTCCCACGATGAGCGACGCGCTCGCCTATCTCGGCCTCGCCGCCGCGGCCCGGCAGATCCGCGGCCGGGAGCTGTCGCCGGTCGAGCTGACCCGGGCGCTGATCGACCGCATCGATCGGCTCGACCCCGCACTCAACGCGTTCCTGCGGTTTACGCCCGAGGCGGCGCTGGCCGACGCCAAGGCGGCGGAAGCCGAGATCGCCGCCGGCAATTCTCGCGGCCCGATGCACGGCGTCCCCTATGCGCTCAAGGACATCATCGACTATGCCGGGTTGCCGACGACGGCGCACTCCAAGGTATTGGCCGACAATATCGCCGGCGCCGACGCTTTTGTCGCAGCCCGCCTAAAGGCGGCGGGCGGGGTCCATCTCGGCAAATTGTCGACGCATGAATTCGCGATCGGCGGGCCGAGCTTCGACCTGCCCTGGCCGCCGGCGCGCAACCCGTGGAACCGCGGCCATTTCCCGGGTGGCTCATCGAGTGGGTCCGGCGCCGGGCTCGCCGCCGGTTTTTTCCCGGCCGCGCTCGGTACCGACACCGGCGGCTCGGTGCGCAACCCGGCTTCGATGTGCGGCATTGTCGGCATGAAGCCGACTTACGGCCGCGTCAGCCGGCGCGGCGTCGTGCCGCTCGCGCAGTCGCTCGACCATGTCGGGCCGATGACCCGCACCGTGCGCGACAACGCGATGCTTTTGGGCGTGATCGCTGGTCACGATCCGGCCGACCCGGCGAGCGCCGACGAGCCGGTCGACGATTATCTCGCCGCCATCGACGCCGGCGTGCGCGGGTTGCGGATCGGCGCGCTGCGCCATTTCTACACCGAGGATTGCGAAGCCGATCCGGAGCAGCAGGCGGCGGTGGAAGATGCGCTCGGTGTGTGGCGGGACGCCGGCGCCGCCATTGAGGACATCCGACTGCCACCGCTCGATGTCTGGAACGCACCGACCCGGGTGATCATCGCCGCCGAGGCGTTTGCGGTGCATGAGCGGTGGCTGCGTGAGCGGCCGGGCGATTATGGCATGCGCGGCCGCGAGCGGCTGCTGCAAGGGGCATTGCTGCGTGCCGCCGATTACATCCAGGCGCAGCGTCAGCGTTCGCAGCTGAGCCGGCTCATGGCCGAGGCCATGCGTGACCTCGATGCGCTCGTCACCGTGTCGAGCCACGATCCGGCACCCCGCATCGACGATGATGCCGCCCTCGCCCACGCCTATGAGCGGCAGGCACGCATGCCGTTCAACCTGACCGGCTACCCGGCCCTTGTCATCCCGGCCGGCTTCACCCGTGCGCTCCACCTGCCGCTGTCGATGCAGATCGTCGGGCATCCGTTTGAAGAAGCCACGATCTACCGCATCGCCCAAGCTTATGAGCTCGCGACCGGGTGGCCGGACCGGCATCCACCTCTCGAATGAGCTTGTCCGCAACGAGCCGCGATTCCGCGACTTTTGCGCGGCGGCTGATGCGGCGGTGTGACCGCGCGGCGCTCGCCACCAGCCTGCAAGGCGCGCCTTACGTTTCGCTCGTGCTCGTCGCGGCCGATCTCGACGCGAGCCCGCTGCTGCTGCTCTCCGACCTCGCCCGGCACAGCCGAAACATCGCCTTCGACCCGCGCGTCTCGCTGCTATTCGACGGCACCGCCGGCCATGACGATCCGCTCGCCGGACCGCGCCTGACTTTTCTCGGTCATGCCGAAATTGTCGCCGACCCTCGTCTCGTCGATCGCTTTGGACGCTATCACCCGACGAGTGCAGCTTACGCCGGATTCGCCGATTTCCGGCTGTACCGGGTGGCCGCGGAGCGCGGTCATTTGGTCGCCGGCTTTGGCCGGATCGAATGGATCGACGGCAATGCGTTGCGGCTCGGCGATGATCTGAGCGCGCTCGCCGAGGCCGAGGCGGCGATGGTCGCCGAGATCAATTGCCATCGCGCCGATGCAGTCGCCGCGATCGCGCGGCGCTGGCTCGGCCGCTCCGGCGATGGCTGGCGGATCATCGGTCTCGATCCGGAGGGGATTGATCTGTGCGGCGACGCCGAGACCGCTCGGCTCGATTTCGCCGCCACCGCCCCGACTCCGGACGCGGTGCGCGCGAAGCTTTTCGAGCTTGTTGACGCCGCGCGCAAATAACGCAGAAGTCGTGAGAACTTTGACAGCGACGCCCATGTATGATAGGGGCGCGCCCACGAACGGGGCGCGGACTCGGCCGACCGTTGCCGCGCCTTCCCCGAGGAGGAAATGTCGTATGAAGAGGACGATCCGATGACCGGCCTGAAGAGCCGCTTTGGCCTCGACCGCCAGGGGCTGCACCACCTCGGCGCCGTGCATTGGAACGCGTCGATGCCGGTGCTCTATGAGCGCGCGGTTTCCCGCAACGAGGGCCAAGTCGTGGCCGGCGGCAGCTTTTCCGCAAATACTGGAAAGTTCACCGGCCGCACCCCGCGCGACAAATATATTGTCGAGGAGCCCGGCACCAAGGATACGGTATGGTGGGGCAAGATTAATCAGCCGGTGGCGCCCGAACGGTTCGACAGCCTGCACCAGCGGATGCTCGCCTATCTGCAAGGCCGCGAGATTTTTGTGCAGGACCTGTATGCCGGCGCCGATCCGGATTATCGCCTGCCGGTGCGGGTGGTGACCGACAGCGCCTGGCACAGCCTTTTCTCGCGAAACATGTTCATTCGCCCGCCGGCCGACGAGCTTGCCGGGTTCGAGCCCGCTTTCACGATCCTGCACGCGCCCGGCTTCCATGCGGTACGCGATTTCGACGGCATCAACTCCGACGTCTTTATCTTTGTCAATTTCGCCCGCGGACTGGTGCTGATCGGCGGCACCGCCTATGCCGGCGAAATCAAAAAGTCCGTGTTCGGCTATTTGAATTTTGTGTTACCAGCGCGCGGCGTCTTGCCGATGCACGCCTCCGCCAATGTCGGTGACAAGGGCGATACCGCGATCTTTTTCGGGCTGTCCGGCACCGGCAAGACGACCTTGTCGGCCGATGGCTCGCGCACCCTGATCGGCGACGACGAGCACGGCTGGAGCGATAACGGCGTCTTCAACTTTGAAGGCGGCTGCTACGCGAAGGTCATTCACCTGTCGCCCAAGGCCGAGCCCGAGATCTATGCGACGCTCGGCCGGTTCGGCACGGTTCTCGAAAACGTCGTCATCGATCCGGCGACCCGGCTCCCCGATGTCGATGATGCGAGCCTCACCGAAAACACCCGCGCCTGCTATCCGATCGAGTTTATTCCGAACGCCGACCCGAAGGGGCTGGGGCCGCATCCCGCCAATGTCATCATGCTGACCGCGGACGCCTTCGGAGTCATGCCGCCGATCGCCAAGATGACTGTCGAGCAAGCGATGTACCATTTCCTGTCGGGCTACACCGCGCGCGTCGCCGGCACCGAGACCGGGCTCGGCAATGCGCCCGAGGCGACCTTTTCGACCTGCTTTGGCGCCCCCTTTATGCCGCGCCATCCAGCGGTCTACGCCAAGATGCTCGGTGAGCGGATCAAGCGGCACGGCGCCCAATGCTGGCTCGTCAACACGGGCTGGTCGGGCGGCGCCTACGGCACCGGCAAGCGCATGTCGATCGCCCATACCCGGGCGCTGCTGCGCGCGGCGCTCGACGGCAGGCTCGCCGGCGCGCCGCTGCGCCGCGACGAGAATTTCGGGCTCATGGTGCCGGAAGCCTGCCCGGGGGTGCCCTCCGAGGTGCTCGACCCGCGCGGCACCTGGTCGGACAAGGCCGCCTATGACGAGACCGCGCGCGAGCTGACCCACCGTTTTGCCGACAATTTCCGCGAGTTCGAGCCCCATGTCGGCGACGAGGTCAAAGAGGCCGCGGTCCACGCCGCCGCCTAGGCGCGGTGTGCGACGCTGCGATTTCGCTAGGCTTCCTTGACCCCGACCGGCTCGGCGCGGCCGGTGTTTGCATGGTAAAGATGCAGACTGGCGCCGAACCGGAGTGGGGAATGAGCGACAACCCGCTTTTCGAAGAATGGGAGACGCCCTTTGGGGCGCCGCCTTTCGGCCATATCCGGCCCGAGCATTTTGCGCCCGCTCTCGAGCGCGGCATGGCCGAGCAGAACGCCGAGATTGCGGCGATCGCAAACGCGGCCTGGCCGCCGAGCTTTGCCGATACGGTCGAGGCGATCGAACGCAGCGGGCGGCTCCTCGACCGGGTGAGCCGCGTATTCTTCAATCTCGAAGCAAGCCACTCGAACGAGGCGATCGAGGCGATTGCGCGCGATTACGGGCCGCGGCTCGCCCGGCACCAGACGCGGATCGCCCTCGATCCCGCGCTCTTTGCGCGGCTCGCCGATCTCTATGCGCGCCGCGCTGAATTGGGGCTCGCCGAAGATCAAATGCGCCTTCTCGAGCGGCATCATCTGCGCTTTGTGCGCGCAGGCGCGATGCTGCCGCCGGCGGACAAGGAACGGATGGCGGCGATCGCCGAGCGGCTGGCGAGCCTGCACACGCTCTTCGGCCAGAATTTGCTGCACGACGAGCGCGATTGGCAATTGGCGCTCGACGAGGCCGATCTCGACGGGCTGCCCGATTTTGCCCGCGCGGCCGCCGCCCAAGCGGCTGCCGACCGCAAGCTTGCGGGCCGCTATGTCGTGACATTGGCACGCTCCTCGGTCGAGCCGTTTCTGATGTTTTCGGCGCGCCGCGACCTGCGCCGCGCCGTATGGCAGGCATGGACCGCGCGCGGCGGCCATCCGGGAGCGGCCGACAACGCACCGTTGATCGCCGAGATCCTGGCGCTGCGCGCCGAGCAGGCGCGGCTGCTCGGCTATCTCGATTACGCCGCCTATCGGCTCGACGATTCGATGGCCAAGGATGCGGCCGCGGTCGAGCGCTTGCTGCTGCAGGTGTGGGAGCCGGCCAAGGCCAAGGCGCACGCCGAATTGGCGCAGATCGAGAAGGCGGCCGCCGCGGACGGCCTCAACGCAGCGATCGAGCCGTGGGACTGGCGCTACTATGCCGAGCGGGTGCGGCAGGCCGAATACGATTTGGACGAGGCCGAGCTGAAACCCTATTTCGTGCTCGACCGGATGGTCGAGGCGGCCTTCGACGTAGCCGGGCGACTCTTCGGCCTCCGTTTCACGCCGCGTCCGGACGTCGCCGTCTATCACCCGGATGTGCGGGCCTGGGAGGTTCGCGACCGGGCGGGCGGCCATCTCGGCCTTTTTCTGCACGACAACTTCGCCCGTCCCGGCAAGCGCTCGGGCGCCTGGATGAGCCGCTACCGCGACCAGCAGCAGCTCGATGGGCCGGTGGCGCCGATCGTCGTCAACAACAACAATTTCATCAAGGGCGATCCGACGCTGTTGAGCTTCGACGACGCGCGCACCCTGTTCCACGAATTCGGCCACGCCTTGCACGGGCTCCTTAGCCGGGTCCGCTACCGGTCGCAATCGGGCACCTCGGTGCGCCGCGACTTTGTCGAATTCCCGTCGCAGATTTTCGAGCATTGGGTATCGGCGCCGGAGATTTTGCGCCGCTATGCCTGCCATTATCAAACCGGCGCGCCGATCCCCGAGGAATTGCTGCAGCGGCTCATCGCTGCACGCACCTTCAACCAGGGCTTTGCCACGGTCGAATACACCGCCTCCGCGCTGCTCGATATGGAGCTGCACCGCGCTTCCGCGCCGACCGCCGACATCGATGCTTTCGAGCGCGAGTTCCTGGAAGGCTTCGCCGTGCCGAAGGAAATCGGGCTGCGCCACCGACCGGTGCATTTCGGCCATTTGTTCAATGGTGGCGGCTATGCCGCAGGGTATTACGCCTATCTGTGGGCCGAGGTGCTCGACGCCGACGGCTTTGCTGCCTTCGCCGAAAAGGGCAACGTGTTCGACCCCGAGCTGGCTGCGCGCCTCAAGGACATCTACAGCGCCGGAGACACACGGGAGCCGATGGACCTCTACCGCGCCTTGCGTGGCCGCGAGCCGGCAATCGCCGCCCTCCTCGACCAGCGGGGTCTCGCGGGAGGTGAGAGAATGCTCTGATCGGACCGGATACCGGCAGCCCGCTTCGGGACTACCGATCGATCGCGGCCCGAATTTCGCCTGTGGGCCAAAGGCGGCGATGGTAGGCGCCGTCCCAGAACAGGTATTCGTATTGGGTCGCGCGGGTGAAGGCGGCGAGCATTTTGGCGCGGAGCGCCGGACCGGCAGTGTCGGCGGCATCGTCGGCGATGGCGATGACCCGCTCGACGGCCTCGCCGAAATG
>DASXAM010000282.1:0-14118 GCA_036404275.1 Allostellaceae bacterium | reverse complement strand
CGCCGACAATGGCGTCCGTCCGCTGTTCGCCGCTACTGAGCGATCGATGAAAAAGCCCAGCTTTGCCGCCGTCATTCTCGCCGCCGGCGCCGGCACGCGCATGAAATCCGACCTCCCCAAAGTTATGCACGCGGTTGCCGGGCGGCCGATGATCGCCCATCTGATGGCCGCGCTCGATCCCTTGATGCCGGCCGCGTCGATCGCGGTGATCGGGCCGGCGATGCAGTCCGTCGCCGACGCCGTCGCCCCGGCCGAATGCGTCGTCCAGGATCCGCCGCGCGGCACCGGCGACGCGGTCAAGACCGCGCTCGGCGCCCTCGACGGCCGCCTCGCGCCCTCTGGGCCGATCACTGATCTCTTGGTGCTGTTCGGCGACACGCCATTGGTCACGGCCGCGACTTTGGCGCAGCTGCTGGCAGCCCGGCGCGAGGAGGCAGCGGCGGTGCTGGTCGCGGCGATGCGGCCCGCCGACCCGGGCCCTTACGGACGGCTCGTGCTCGGTCCCGACGGAACGGTCGAGCAGATCGTCGAAGCGGCCGAAGCGAGCGCGGAGGAACGCCGCATCGGGCTTGTCAATGCCGGGATCATGGCGCTCGATGCGCGGCACGCGCCGGGCCTTGTCGCCGCCCTCGACTGCGGCAACAACAAGGGCGAATTCTACCTCACCGACATCGTCGGCATCGCCCGCCGCAATGGCCTTTCTTGCGGCACGATCGAAATCCCGGCCGCGGAGGTGACTGGCGTCAACACCCGCGCCGAATTGGCCGCGGCGGAGGCGTTGATGCAAGAGCGCCTGCGACGGCAGGCGATGGCGAACGGGGCAACTCTGGTTGCGCCCGAGACCGTCTTCCTGTGTGCCGACACCCGCTTCGGCCGCGATGTCGTGGTCGAGCCCAACGTCACCTTCGGCTCCGGCGTTACGGTCGGCGACCGGGTCCACATTCGCTCGTTCTCGCATGTCGAGGGGGCCGAGATCGGCAACGACTGCAGCGTCGGGCCGTTCGCCCGGCTGCGCCCCGGCGCAGTGCTCGAAGGCGAGGTTCATATCGGCAATTTTGTCGAGGTCAAGGCCGCCCGGCTCGGCGCCGGGGCCAAGGCCCATCACCTCTCCTATATCGGCGACAGCGAGGTGGGCCGCCACACCAACATCGGCGCCGGCACGATCACCTGCAATTACGATGGCTTTAAGAAACATCAAACGATAATCGGCGAGGATGTGTTTATCGGCTCGAACACCGCACTCGTCGCCCCGGTCACGGTCGGCGCCGGGGCCATCGTCGCCGCCGGCAGTGTCGTCACCAGCGACGTGCCGGAAAACGCGCTGACCCTGGGCCGCGGCCGGCAAGTGGACAAGCCCGGCCGCGCCGAGGAGATCCGCGCCGCGTTGAGGAGAAAAGACTGATGTGCGGCATCATCGGCATCATCGCCAAGGACGTGGTGGCGCCGGGGCTGATCGACGGGCTGCGACGCCTCGAATACCGCGGCTATGATTCGGCCGGGATCGCCACCCTCGTCGATGGCCGCATCGAGCGGCGCCGCGCCGAGGGCAAGCTCGACAACCTCGCCCGCCGTCTTGAATTGGAGCCCGTGCAGGGGGCGATCGGCATCGGCCATACCCGCTGGGCGACACACGGCCTGCCGACCGAAACCAACGCCCATCCGATTGCCACCGAACGCGTTGCCGTCGTCCATAACGGCATCATCGAGAATTACCAGGCGCTCCGGCAGGAATTGGCCGCGCTTGGCTACGATTTTCATACCGAAACCGACACCGAGGCGGTGGCGATGCTCGCCACCCATTTTCTCGACCAGGGGCTCACGCCGCAGCAAGCGGTCGAGAAGACCTTGGGCCGGCTCGAAGGCGCCTTTGCGCTCGCCTTTCTGTTCGCCGGCGAGCACGACCTCTTGATCGGGGCGCGCCGCGGTCCGCCGCTCGCGATCGGCTATGGCGAGGGCGAAATGTTCCTGGGCTCGGACGCGCTCGCGCTGGCACAATTGACCCGGCACATCGCCTATCTTGAAGAGGGCGATTGGGCCGTCGTGACCTCCGGCGGCGCCCAAATTTTCGATACGGCAAACCAGCCGGTTGAACGGCCGGTGCGCGAATCGGCGGCCTCGGGTGCCTTGATCGGCAAAGGCAACTATCGCCACTTCATGCTGAAAGAGATTTTCGAGCAGCCGGCGGTCATCGGCGACACCTTGAACGCGCTCGTCAACCCGGCGACGCGCACGGTTTATCTTCCCGAATTGCCGTTCGCGTTGGCCGATATCGATCGGGTCACGATGGTCGCCTGCGGCACCGCGTTTCACGCCTGCATCGTCGCCAAATACTGGCTCGAGCGGATCGCCCGCATTTCGGTCGAAATCGATATCGCCTCCGAGTTCCGTTATCGCGCGCCGGCAATGCTACCCGGTGGGGCGGCGATCTTCGTCTCGCAATCGGGCGAGACCGCCGACACCTTGGCGGCATTGCGCTATGCCAAGGCGCAGTCGCAAAAGATCATCGCCGTCGTCAACCAGCCGGAAAGCTCGATCGCGCGCGAGGCCGATATCATCCTGCCGACCCTGGCCGGCCCCGAGATCGGCGTTGCTTCGACCAAGGCGTTCACCACCCAGCTCGCGGTCTTGGCGGCGTTTACCGTAGCACTGGCGCGGGCGCGCGGGGTGATCACCCATGCCCGCGAGGCCGAGCTCGTCGGCTTTATAACCGAGGTCCCGTCGCGGGCGAGCGAGGTGTTGAACCATGACGAGCGGCTACGCCACATCGCCGCCACGATTGCCGAGGCGCGCGACGTGCTCTATCTCGGTCGCGGCAGCGCCTTTCCGCTGGCCCTCGAGGGCGCCTTAAAGCTCAAGGAAATCTCCTACATCCATGCCGAGGGCTATGCTGCAGGCGAGATGAAGCACGGGCCGATCGCGCTGATCGACGAGAATGTGCCGGTTGTCGTGCTCGCCCCCAACGACGAGCTCTTCGACAAGACGATGTCTAATGTAGAGGAGGTCATGGCCCGCGGCGGCCGCGTCGTGATGATCTCAGACAACGAGGGCGTCGCCCGCCTTGGCAGCCGCCTCGCTTTTGGCGTCGCCGTGCCGCGCTGCGACCCGTTTGTCGCTCCCCTGCTTTACGCCATTCCGATCCAACTCCTCGCCTACCACGTCGCCGTCCTCAAAGGCACCGACGTCGACCAGCCCCGCAACCTCGCCAAAAGCGTCACGGTCGAATAGCCGATCCCCCGGAGGGGTAGCCGCCGCCGATCTACGACACGAAGAGAAGGTGGGCGGGGTCGAGGGTGGGGCTGCCGGCGAGGGTAGCGACGAGATGCTCGTTGCTGCTGCTGCCGGTCGCCGAATAAAACAAGACAAAAGTCGTGTTGCCATTGGCGGTGCCGGTCAACACGTCCTTGCCGGCGCCACCCTCAATCGTAACACCGCCGGTGGTCACCGCCGACGCATTCACCGTATTGCCGTGATTGCCGCCGATCACCGTGATCCGGCTCGAGGACACGCCGGACCAATTGGCTTGCACCAAGGTCAGGCTGTCGGCGGCGCCATCCGCCAATGCCACGGTCTCGAACCCCGAGATATTGGCGCCCATGGCCGCGGTGCCGGGGCTGGCAAACTCGATCTCACCGCGTCCGCCCCCTTCGACAAGCCCCGTGAACACCGCGCCTTTCTCGACGATGAGTAGCTTGCTCCCGGGGCTGCCACCCATTTCGACGGCTCGGCCGGCAGCACCGGCGGTGCTGGCAATCCTGCCCGAATTGACCAGCGTAACATTGCCGGAATTGGTGGCCGGAACGTAAAAGCCGACGACCCCTTTAACGATACCACTATTACGGACGGTTCCGCCGTGCTGACCGAGCACGATACCGGCGGCGTTGCCGGCAATGACGCCCCCTGCGTTATTGGTGATGCTGCCTCCGGCTTGCAGATAGACGCCGTCTCCAGTACCGGTCGTTTCGATCACACCCGAATTTGTTACCCCGATCAACGCGTGCCGGTTGTAGATCCCGTTGGAGTGTCCGGCAATCACGCCGCCGGCCTGGTTCGTCACGCTGCCGCTGTTCAGATAGACGCCATTTGCGGTAGCGCTTTTTATCGACCCGGAGTTTATGATCATGCCCGATCCGCCGCGGATCGAGATGGCATTTCCGGCACCCGAGATCGATCCCGCGCTGACCCCGGTCCGGCCGTTGATGATGCTGCCGGCGCCGTGAAAATAGATCGCGGCGGCGTTGGGATCGGTGTTCTGGACAGTCCCGAAATTGGTAACGCTACCCCCATCCTCCAGGACGATCGTGGTGCCGCTCGCTGTGGACGTGGATGTGATATGGCCGAAATTGATAACGACGCCCGCACCGTCGTTGACAAACACCCCATTTCCGGCCCCGGTGATCAGCGCAGCCGTCGCCCCGGCGGCGCCGTTGGTGACTGTGCCACCGCCGTGCAGCCCGATGCGGAATTCGCATGTTCCTGGATCGTGCCAAAATTCGTGACCGTGCCGGCGCCGGCCAAGACGTTAATGGCGTCGCCGCCACTGCCGCCGATGATGCGGCCGGCGGTCGATCCGCTGCGTCCATTCGCGACCCGGCCGCCCTCGAGCAAGACAACGCCATTGTTGCCCGTGATCGTCCCGAAATTGGTTACCGTGCCGACGCCATAGCCGATATAGACCGCGTTGGCGCCGCCGGTGTTGCTGATCAGCGCCTTGGTCGAGGTGCTGCCGCCATTGCTGACGCTGCCGCCGCTGACCAGCCTAATGGCCGTCCTTGCGCCAGTGCTCTCGATCGTTCCGAAATTCGCGACCGACCCGGCGGCGCCATTGATGACGATGCCGTTGCCCTCTCCCGAAATCAGCGCCGCGGTGTCGCCGGCCGAGCCGTTGATGACCTGCCCGCCCGTGTCAAAAAAGCTGACCCCAACCCCGTTGGTGCCGGTGTCCTCGATCCGGCCGAGATTAGTTACCGCGCCCGACGCGAATTCGACCAGGATCGCCTGGTTGTAGCCCGCGATCAGCCCGCCGGCGGCGTTGTTGACGGTGCCGCCGTCCAAGAGCTGAATGCCAAAGCCGTTTGTGGACCCGTTGCCCTCGATCGTGCCCTGGTTGTTGACAGTCCAGGCAAAGTTGAAGTTGCCGACGATACCTTGACCGCTCGCGTTGATGATCTTGCCGGTCACCGTCGCCGGGCGCTGCGTTGCCGGATTGTACAGGCTGATGAAACTGGTATAGGTGCCGCTGAACGTCCTGCCGGCCATTGCGCCCTCCCGAAAGCTGCTGCCGTCTCCCTCCGGCGTTCATCGCCGGCCATCACGCCAAGGCAAAATGTCTCTGTCATTAACTGTTAACAGCGATTTACTGAAGTCTCCATAATAACCGACGAGTGAAGCTTTGTGAAACGTCGAACTTTCGCTGTAGACCGGCACAAGAGGCGGGCGCGGCCCTTCCGGCGGGCTATCGACGGCGCGGCGGCACCACCGGCGGTGCTCCGGCGACTAGCGTCGCCGGTGATGCCGGCCCGGATCCATGCCGGGAACAAAGCTGAGGCAACCTTAATTGCGGATGACCGCGCGGCTTTGACGGCGTCCGGCACCCTCTCTAGACTGACGGTCCGACGCAGGTTGGATTGCATCAGGAGCGACGCGCCCCATGGACAGCGGCACCATTCGCGCGACCGAAGACGAGGCGCTGACGTTCCACTCGAACGGGCGGCCAGGCAAGCTCGCGATCGCCCCGACCAAGCCGCTGACGACTCAGCGCGATTTGTCGCTCGCCTATTCGCCGGGGGTGGCGTTTCCCTGCCTCTCGATCCAGCGCCGGCCGAGCGCCGCCTTCGATTACACCTCGAAAGGCAATTTTGTCGCGGTGGTTTCGAACGGCACCGCGGTGCTGGGCCTGGGCGATCTCGGCGCGCTCGCCGCCAAGCCGGTCATGGAAGGCAAGGCGGCGCTCTTCAAGCGCTTTGCCGACATCGATTCGATCGATCTCGAAATCGACACCCGCGACGTCGATGAATTCGTCAACTGCGTGCGCTACCTGCATCCGGCATTCGGCGGCATCAACCTCGAAGACATCAAGGCGCCGGAATGCTTCATCATAGAGCAGCGCCTGCGCGAGCTGATGGACATTCCGGTGTTCCACGACGATCAGCACGGCACCGCGATCATCGCCGCGGCTGGGCTGATCAACGCCTTGCACCTCACCGGGCGCACGCTCGACCAGACGAAGATGGTAGTCAGCGGCGCCGGCGCGGCTTCGATCGCCTGCGTCGAATTGCTGAAGACGATGGGGCTGCCCGCGCAGAACGCGGTCTTGTGCGACACCAGAGGGGTCATCTGGCGCGGCCGCACCGACGGCATGAACCAGTGGAAATCGGCGCATGCGGTCGAAACCAAGGCGCGCACCTTGGCCGAGGCGATCGAGGGCGCCGACGTATTTTTCGGCCTGTCGGCCAAGGGCGCCCTCAACCAGGCGATGGTGCGCTCGATGGCGCCAAAGCCGATCATCTTCGCGATGGCCAACCCCGACCCGGAAATCACCCCGGAGGAGGCGCGCGCCGCCCGTGCCGATGCGATCATCGCCACCGGGCGCTCGGATTACCCGAACCAGGTCAATAATGTGCTGGGCTTTCCCTACATCTTTCGCGGCGCCCTCGATGTGCGCGCCTCGACGATCAACGACGCGATGAAGATCGCCGCGGCGGAAGCCTTGGCGGCGCTCGCGCGCGAGGACGTACCGGACGAGGTCGCCGCGGCCTATTCGGGCGAGCGCCTCGCCTATGGTCCCGACTACATCATCCCGGCCCCCTTCGACCCGCGGCTGATCTGGGCGGTGCCGTCGGCGGTGGCCAAGGCGGCGATGGATTCGGGGGTCGCGCGCCGGCCGATCCCGAACATGGAGGCCTATAAGCGCGCGTTGCGCGGCCGGCTCGACCCGACCGCGGCCGGGCTCGAGCAGATTTTCGAACGGGTGCGCGCCCAGCCCAAGCGCGTCGTCTTTGCCGAAGGCGAGGAGGAAAAGACGATCCGCGCGGCATTGCTGTTCGCCGGCAGCGGCTATGGCACGCCGGTGCTGGTCGGCCGCGATGAGCGGATCAAGGCGACGATGTCCGCAATGGGCCTGAGCTCGCCCGAAGGGCTCGAAATCCACAATGCGCGCCTCTCGCAAGACAATGCCCGCTACACCGACTTTCTTTACGAGCGCCAGCAGCGCCAGGGGATGCTTTATCGCGATTGCCAGCGGCTGGTGAACCAGGACCGCAACGTGTTCGCCGCCTGCATGGTGGCCTGCGGCGATGCCGATGCGATGGTCACCGGGGTTACCCGCAACTCCTTTGACGCGCTCGACGAGGTCTCGCGGGTGATCGCTGCAAAGCCCGGCTGCGTATTGTTCGGGCTGACCATCCTGCTCGCCCATGAGCGCACGGTGCTGCTCGCCGACACCTTGGTGCACGAGCTGCCGAGCGCGGCCGAGCTTGCCGACATCGCCATCCAGACCGCGGCCAAGGCGCGCGAGTTGGGGCTCGAGCCGCGCGTGGCGCTGCTGTCCTATTCCAATTTCGGCAATCCGATGGGCAAGGACGGGCAGCGCGTGCGCGACGCGGTGGCCTTGCTCGACGAGCGCCATGTCGGTTTTGAATATGATGGCGAGATGAGCGCCGATGTCGCGCTCGACGAGCGTCTGATGCGCCAGCTCTATCCGTTCTGCCGGCTCGGCGGTCCGGCCAATATCCTGGTCATGCCCGAATTGCACAGCGCCAACATCGCCGCCAAGCTGTTGCCGCGGCTCGGCGGCGGCACCGTAGTCGGGCCGTTGCTGCTGGGGCTCGCGCACCCGGTGCAGATTGTCAATATGGGCGCGACGGTGTCCGACCTCGTCAACCTGGCGGCCTTGTCGGCGCACGACGCGATCCGCTGATCCGGTGTGGGCCGCGGCTTGGGGACGCAACGCGGTCCTCGCCGCGGCGGTTGCGGCGCCGGGGCTCGTCGTGCTCGCCGGATTGGCCGGATCGGGATATCTCGGCATTCGTCCGGCATTGATCGGAGCGGCGGCAGCCATTGTGCTGACCGCGCTGCTGCTCGGCCGCTTTGTGCTCGCCTTTGCAGCATTGCGCGACACAGTCGGAGAGCTCGCCAACGACGGGGGCTCGCCCGGCAACCCGGCATTCGCACCGACCCGGGCGGTCCATCAGGCCAGACTGACGGTGCTGCGACTGGCGCGGGAGTGGCGCGGTCGGCAGCAGCTGACCGAAGCGCGGCTCGGCGCGGCCGAAGCGATCATCGCCGCCGTCCCCGACCCGCTGATCCTGCTTGACATGCGGCGGCGGATGGTCCGCGCCAACGCCGCGGCCGGCGCGTTGGTCGGCGCCGCCGCACTGCCGCGCGACCTTGCCACGGCATTGCGCAATCCGACGCTGCTGGCGGCGGCCGATGCCGTAGTCGGGGGCGAGAGGGCGCGGGTTGTCGAATTCGCGCTGCCGGTCCCGGCCGATCGCCAGCTGCGCGCGCGCCTCGCCCGCATCGACCGGACGGCGCCCGACGGCGCCGTCGCGGTGCTGACCTTGCACGATGTGACCGAGCTCAAGCGAGCCGAGCAGATGCGTGCCGATTTCATCGCCAATGCCAGCCACGAGCTGCGCACACCGCTCGCCACGCTGACCGGCTTTATCGAAACCCTGCGCGGGCCGGCGCGCGACGACGCCGAGGCGCGCGAACGGTTTCTCGCGATCATGCAGGCGCAGGCGGCGCGC
The DNA here is from genome assembly GCA_036404275.1 of Allostellaceae bacterium. Lineage (GTDB taxonomy): Bacteria > Pseudomonadota > Alphaproteobacteria > ATCC43930 > CGMCC-115725 > AP-15. The sequence continues at coordinate 5,371 of DASXAM010000282.1, read as the reverse complement.
ATGACCCGGCTCGTCGAGGATTTGCTGTCGCTATCGCGCATCGAGCTCAACGAGCATGTGCCGCCGCAGGGCCGCGTTGCGGTGCCGGCGGTTCTGCGGCAACTGGCCGACGCCCTGGAATTGCGCGCTGCCGAACGCGGTATGAGCATCGCGCTGGCCTTGCCGTCCGATCTTCCCGATGTGCTGGGCGATCGGGACGAGCTCGCTCAGCTGTTCCAGAACCTGCTCGACAACGCGATCAAATACGGCCGCGCCGGAACCGAAATCACTGTCGCCGCCGAGGCGGCCGCGCGGTCGCCGGGCGCGGATGAAGGTGCTTTCGTTTCGGTTGCGGTAAAGGATCGGGGCGAGGGCATCCGGCGCGAGCATCTGCCGCGGCTGACCGAACGGTTCTACCGCATCGACACCGCTCGCTCGCGCGAGATGGGCGGCACCGGGCTTGGCCTCGCCATCGTCAAGCACATCGTCGCGCGTCATCGCGGCTTGCTGGAAATCGACAGTGTGCTGGGCGAGGGCTCGGCCTTCACCGTGCTACTGCGCCGCTATGAGGCGAACATGTCATAAAACTGCAATAAAAACGTCATCAAACCGTGCACGTTCGCGGTTCAGGAAGGCGCCGCAGAGGGGCCTCCCCTCTTTCAGCGCATGGAGCAGCTTTGAAACCCCTTCGCATCGCCGCCTTGGGCCTCGCCGCCACTGTGATCTTCGGCATCGCCACTTGGGCGGCCGAACTCTCCGGTGCCGGCGCCACCTTTCCCTACCCGGTCTACGCCAAATGGGCCGAGGCCTACGCCGCCAAGACCGGGGTCAAGATGAATTATCAATCGATCGGCTCGGGCGGCGGGATCAAGCAGATCACCGCCAAGACCGTCGATTTCGGCGCCTCGGACATGCCACTCAAACCCGAAATCCTGGCCAAGGACGGGTTGATGCAGTTCCCGATGGTAATGGGCGGCGTCGTGCCGGTGATCAAATTGCAGGGGATCGGCGCGGGCCGGCTGAAACTGGACGGGAAGACCTTGGCCGAGATCTATCTCGGCAAGATCACTAAGTGGAACGATCCGGCTATCGCCGCCCTGAACCCGGGGCTGAGCCTGCCCGACAAGGCAATCGCACCGATCCACCGGTCGGACGGATCCGGCACCAATTTTATCTTCACCCATTACCTGTCGAGCATCGATCCCGAGTTTGCCAGCAAGATCGGCGAAAACACTTCGGTCGAGTTCCCGAGCGGCATCGGCGGCAAGGGCAATGAGGGTGTGGCAGCGATCAGCGCACGCACCGAGGGTGCGATCGGCTATGTCGAATACGCCTATGCGTTGCAGAACAAACTGCCTTACGTGCTGCTGCGCAACAAAGCCGGCGTTTTCGTAGCGCCCGACAGCAACGCGTTTCAGGCTGCTGCCGCCAACGCCGACTGGTCGAAGGCACCGGGCTTTTATCTGCTGCTGACGGGCCAGCCCGGCGAGGCCAGCTGGCCGATTACCGGCGCCACCTTTATCCTGCTGCACAAGCAGCAGGCCAAGCCCGACACCGCCCGCCAAGTCATCGATTTCTTCGACTGGGCCTACCACAATGGCGGCCAGCTCGCCGAAGGCCTGGACTACGTGCCGATGCCGGCGACGGTGGTCAAGCTCGTCGAGGACGCCTGGCGTCAGCAGGTCAAGGGACCCGACGGCAAGCCGGTTTGGACCGGGCCGAATTCCTAATCGCAGGCCGGCACTGTCGGAGGGGGTGAACGGTGGCGGCTGAGCTTGTCGCAGCGCGGGTCGGCGCGGTGCGGCGGCCGCGCCCCGCACCCGGCGATTTTGTCTTTCGCTACCTCACGTTCCTGTTCGCGCTGTTGGTGCTGCTGATCCTCGCCGGGGTCCTGGCGGCGCTGGTGCACGGGGCCTGGCCGGCGCTGCGCACCTTCGGGTTCGCCTTTGTCTATACCGAGGTATGGAACCCGGTCAGCGACAAGTTCGGCGCGATCGGACCGATCTACGGCACGCTCGTCACCTCGGCGATCGCGATGCTGGTCGGCATACCGGTGGCCTTCGGGGTCGCCGTGTTCATCACCGAGATCTGCCCGATCTGGCTGAAGCGGCCGCTGGCGACGATGATCGAGCTATTGGCGGCGATCCCCAGCATCATCTACGGCATCTGGGGCCTGTTTATTTTTGCCCCTTTTGTCCAGACCTATATAGAGCCGGCGATCATCGACACGCTCGGCCGGTTGCCCGGGATCGGCGTGCTGTTTGCCGGCCCGCCGCTCGGCATCGGCATGCTGACCGCCGGCTTTATCCTGGCGATCATGGTGTTGCCGTTCATTTCCTCGATCATGCGCGATGTGTTCGAGACGGTGCCGGCGATGCTCAAGGAAAGCGCCTACGGGCTCGGTGCCACCCGCAGCGAGGTCGTCTGGCGGGTGGTCCTGCCGTTCACTCGCATCGGCGTCGTCGGCGGGATCATGCTCGGCCTTGGCCGGGCGCTGGGTGAGACCATGGCGGTGACCTTCGTGATCGGCAACGCGCACCGGATCCACCTGTCGATCTTGCAGCCCGGCACCACGATCTCGGCCGCTTTGGCCAACGAGTTCACCGAAGCGGTCGGCGATCTTTATCTGTCGTCACTGATCGCGCTCGGCTTCATCCTGTTCACCATCACCTTTATTGTGCTGGCGATGGCGAAGCTGTTGCTGCTGCGGCTGCAAAAGCGGGCAGGAGGGTGACGCGATGACCCTCTACACGCGGCGCCGGCTGGCCAATGGCGCGATCACTACCTTGTCGCTCGCGGCCACCGGATTTGGCCTCTTATGGCTGGTGCTGGTGCTGTGGTCGCTGGTCAGCAATGGGCTCGGAGCGCTGACCCCGGCGCTGTTTGCCCAGATGACGCCACCGCCGGGCAGCGCCGGAGGGCTGTTGAATGCGATCTACGGCAGCCTCGCAATGACGCTGATCGCCACCTTGATCGGCACACCGACCGGCATTCTCGCCGGCACTTTTCTCGCCGAGTACAGCCGCGGCAGCCGGTTCGGCGAGGCGGTGCGCTTTCTAAACGACATTCTCTTGAGCGCGCCGTCGATCATCATCGGCTTGTTCGTTTACGAGGCGGTGGTCGTGCGCATGGGTCATTTCTCGGCCTGGGCCGGAGCGCTGGCCCTGGCGATCATCGTCATCCCGGTGGTGGTGCGGACCACGGAAGACATGCTGACCCTGGTGCCGAACGCATTGCGCGAGGCCGCCGCCGCGCTTGGCGCGCCGAAATGGAAGGTGATCGTGATGATCTCCTACCGCGCGGCGATCCAGGGCATGGTCACCGGCGTCATGCTGGCGGTGGCGCGCATCTCCGGCGAAACCGCGCCCTTGCTGTTCACCGCGCTCAACAACCAGTTCTGGAGCACCAATCTGAATGCTCCGATGGCCAATCTGCCGGTCGTCATCTTCCAGTTCGCGATGAGCCCCTATGTCGATTGGCAGCGGCTCGCCTGGGGCGGCGCGCTCTTGATCACGATCGCCGTCCTCTGTCTCAACATTGGCGCGCGCATGCTCGCCTCATGGAGCACGTTCAAGCAGTGAGCCCCGCTTCCACGACCGCAATTCCGGCGATGCGCCCCTTCGCCGACCATCCGGCCCCGATGCCGAACCTTCGGCAAAAGGTGTTGGTCCGCAATATCGACTTTTTTTACGGATCGTCGCAGGCGCTGCACAACATCAATCTGACCTTGTACGACAAAAGGGTAACGGCGTTTATTGGCCCCTCGGGCTGCGGCAAATCGACCTTGCTGCGCATCCTGAACCGGATCTACGAGCTTTATCCGGGGCAGCGGGCGACGGGCGAGGTCTTGGTCGATGGCGAGAACATCCTGGCGCCGGGCCGCGACCTCAATCTGTTGCGCGCCAAGATCGGCATGGTGTTTCAAAAGCCGACGCCGTTTCCGATGTCGATCCACGACAACATCGCCTTTGGCATCAAATTGTACGAGCAATTGCCGCGCTCGGTGCTGGACGACCGCATCGAGGCGGCGCTGCGCCGCGCGGCACTGTGGGACGAGGTCAAGGACAAGCTGAACCAAAGCGGGCTCGGGCTGTCGGGCGGCCAACAGCAGCGCCTGTGCATCGCCCGCGCGATCGCCGTCGAGCCCGAGATCCTGCTGCTCGATGAGCCGGCTTCGGCGCTCGATCCGATCTCGACCCAGCGCATCGAAGAGCTGATCGCCGAGCTCAAATCGGACTACTGCATCGCCATCGTTACCCACAACATGCAGCAGGCGGCCCGCAGCTCGGACTATACCGCCTTCATGTATCTCGGCGAGCTGGTGGAGTTCGACGAAACCGAGCGCATCTTCACCCACCCCCAAGAAAAACGCACCGAAGACTATATTACCGGCCGGTTCGGCTGAGCCGGGGAGCACCACGATGTCTTCCGAGCACATCATCAAGAGCTACGACGAGGAATTGCGCCGGCTCAACAACATGATCACCGAGATGGGCGGGCTCGCCGAAAGCCAGCTCGCCGCGGCGATCGAGGCGGTGATCGAGCGCGACAGCGAGCTTGCTGCCAATGTCGTCCAGGGCGACAACAAGGTCGACCAGCTGCAGCGCGAGCTCGACAATTTGGCGGTGCGGCTCCTGGCTTTGCGCCAGCCGATGGCGCGCGACCTGCGCGAGATTGTTGCCGCGATCAAGATCGCCGCCGACCTCGAGCGCATCTGCGACTATGCCGCCAACGTCGCCAAACGCTCGATCGCGCTGTCTCAGGCGCCGCCGGTGCAGCCGGCCCACGCCCTGCCGCGGATGGCTCGGCTGGCCCAGCTCCTGGTCAAGGATGTAATCGATGCCTATGTCGCGCGCGACGCCGATAAGGCCTATGTGGTGTGGATGCGCGACGAAGAGCTCGACGAGATGTATGCGAGTCTGTTCCGCGAATTGCTGACCTATATGATGGAAGATCCGCGCAATATCGGCGCCTCGACTCATCTTCTCTTTATGGCTAAGAACATCGAGCGGATCGGTGATCATGCTACCAACATCGCCGAGGACCTCTATTACCTGGTGCATGGCACGCCGCTGAACGAGGTACGGCCGAAAGGCGATAATTCGAGCCTCGAAGTGGTGGCACCGGGGCGTGGCCCGGCATGACTCAGCCCTATGTCCTGATCGTCGAGGACGAGGCGCCGCTCGTCGCGCTCTTGCGTTACAACCTCGAAAAGGAGGGGTTTGAGGTCGCCGATGCCGGCGATGGCGAGGAAGCGTTGATCCGCATCGCCGAGCGCCGCCCCGATCTCGTCTTGCTCGACTGGATGCTGCCGCTCGTCTCCGGCATCGAGATCTGCCGCCGGCTCCGGCGCGCGCCCGAAACCCGCACTCTGCCGATCGTCATTCTGACC
>DASXAM010000281.1:0-39500 GCA_036404275.1 Allostellaceae bacterium | reverse complement strand
ACCTCGAGCATTATGTCGGCCGCCCCAGCCCGTTGTATTTCGCCGAGCGCCTCAGCCGCCATTTCGGCGGCGCTAAAATCTATCTGAAGCGCGACGAGCTCAACCATACCGGCGCGCACAAGATCAACAACGTGTTGGGGCAGACCCTGGTCGCCCGGCGCATGGAGAAGCGTCGCATCATCGCCGAGACCGGCGCGGGGCAGCACGGGGTCGCGACCGCGACCGCCTGCGCGCTCTTCGACCTGCCTTGCGTCGTTTATATGGGGGCGACCGACATCGAGCGGCAAAAGCCCAACGTCTTCCGCATGAAATTGCTCGGCGCCGAGGTGATCCCGGTGCATTCCGGCACCGCCACGCTGAAAGACGCGATGAACGAGGCATTGCGCGACTGGGTCGCCCATGTCGACGACACCTTCTATGTGATCGGCACGGTCGCCGGGCCGCATCCCTATCCAGCGATGGTGCGCGACTTCCAGTCGGTGATCGGCCGCGAAACCCGCGAGCAATTGCAGCGGGCCGAGGGCCGGCTGCCCGACACCCTGGTCGCCTGTATCGGCGGCGGCTCGAACGCGATGGGCCTCTTCCACCCGTTTCTCGACGAGCCTTCGGTCGCGATGATCGGGGTCGAAGCCGGCGGGAAAGGGCTCGACACCGGCCTCCACGCCGCCTCGCTGAACGGCGGCATGCCCGGCGTGCTGCACGGCAACCGCACCTATTTGCTGCAGGACGAAGACGGCCAGATCAAGGACGCGCATTCGATCTCGGCCGGGCTCGACTACCCGGGCATCGGCCCCGAGCACGCCTGGCTCAATGACCAAGGCCGCGTGCAATATGTTGCGATCACCGATGAGGAGGCGCTCGCAGCCTTTCAGCTGTGCAGCCGCCTCGAAGGGATCATTCCCGCGCTCGAGCCGGCGCACGCGCTGGCCTATGTCGGCAAGATCGCGCCCAAGCTGCCGCGCGACCATCTTCTTGTCATGAATTTGTGTGGTCGCGGCGACAAAGATATTTTCGCGGTCGCCGACCGTCTCGGGGTTCGGCTGTGACGCATCCCGCCACGCTGATGGGCAGACGCGGCGACAAAGAGCGAAGCAGATAACGGGAGGCAATCGGGGACGAGCCGGCCCAAGCGCTCGGCCTCGGTGAAATGGTCGAGCTGCGCCTCGGCCGGCTCGATGAGGGTGCTGTCGAGCAGCCGCTCGAAGGAGTAGCGGGCGATCGCGCCGGGGTCGAGGTCGAGAAGCGCGAAATTGCGCACCAGCACTTCGGGCGCATAGCCGAAATCGAGGAGGTGACGCGGGCGCCCGCCGGCCTGTGCGGCTTCGAGATAGAGCGACAATCCCCATTCGCCGGCAAAGGTCGCCCGCTCGTGGCCCAGGATGCGGCGGACATGCTCGATCTTGACCATCGGATGGGCGGAGTCTTCGATACAGAGGTCGTAGGCCGAATCGACGACGACGCGAACCGACAGCCGATCGACGAGGGGGGCGGCGAATGGCTCGACCTGTTCCAAAACGACGCTCACCGGCGATCTCCTCGGACATCTCGGCCGCAACAATAGCCGGTTCGTGGGGCGATTCGCCGCCCGCGCCGACTCGATGACGCCGGACCTCGCCGATTTGGCGGCCGGGAGCTTCACGCCAATCTTCGCCATGGCGGCGTTCTGGCAGATCGTGGCGCTGTCGCTCGGTGTCAGCTTTGCCGCGGTGGCGCTGGCGAGCCCGGCCGGAATGCTGCTCGGTGCGGCGCTCGCGGTCTGCCGATTTCCCGGGCGGCATGGGCTTGTGGTGCTGGCCAATGCCTTTCTCGGGCTGCCGCCGGTCGTGGTCGGCCTCGCGCTCTATCTCCTGCTGTCGCGCTCGGGACCGCTCGGGATCGCGGGGCTCCTGTTCACGCCGGCGGCGATGGTGCTGGCCCAAATCATTCTCGCCTTGCCGATCGTGACCGCGCTCGTGCACCGCGTCGTCGAGCGGGTCTGGGAGCAATATGGCGGCCCCCTTCTCGTCGACGGCGCCTCGCGGCTGCGCGCGATGCCGCATTTGCTGGCGATCGAGCCGCGGCCGATCGCGACCGCGATCCTCGCCGGCTTTGGCCGGACGATTTCCGAGGTCGGTGCGATCCTGATCGTCGGTGGCAATATCGCCGGCTATACGCGGACGATGACGACGGCGATCGTGCTCGAAACCAGCAAGGGTGATTTGTCGTTGGCGCTCGGCCTTGGATTGATCTTGATCGGCATCAGCATCGCGGTCAGTAGTGGCTTCTTTGCGCTGGGCGGGTGGGAGCGCGGGCAATCATGGCATTGAAAGAAGCATTTTTGGCCGGCGGGTTGGCGACGATCCTCGGCAGTGGCGCGTGCTGGGCCGCACCATCCCCGTCGCTGCAAACAATTTTGTTGGCGTCGACCACCTCAGTCGAGAATTCGGGCCTCCTCGCGCATATCCTGCCGATCTTCACCAAGGAGAGCGGCATCACCGTGCATGTGCTGGCGCAGGGGACGGGCCAAGCCTTGGCGACCGCGGCGCATGGTGACGCCGACCTGGTGCTGGTCCACGACCCCGAGGCCGAGAAGAAATTCATCGCCGCCGGCGACGGGCTCGCCGCGCGCCAGATCGCCTGGAACGATTTCATCATCGTCGGCCCGCGTTCCGATCCCGCCCGTATCAAGGGCGGCCACGACGCCATCGCCGCATTGAAGGTGATCGCCGCGGCGCGGGCACCCTTTGTCTCGCGCGGCGACAAAAGCGGCACGGACGCCCTTGAGCACCGGCTGTGGAAGGTCGCCGCAATCGACCCGGCAAAGGCGGGCGGCGGCTCGTGGTACCGCGACATCGGCGGCGGCATGGGCGCGGCTTTGAATGCCGCCCAGGCAATGGGCGCCTATACTTTGAGCGATCGCGGCACCTGGCTCAGCTTTGGCAATAAAGGCGACCTCGCGGTCTTGGTCGAGGGCGACCCGCGCTTGCTGAACCGCTATGATGTAATCCTGCTCGACCCGAAAAAGCACCCTGAGGCCAAGCAGACGCCGGCCCGCCGCTTTGCCGACTGGCTTCTCTCACCCGAAGGCCAGGACGCGATCGGCGCCTACCGGGTCAAAGGCGAGCAGCTCTTCCATCCCTCCGCCGCCACTCCGAGATAACGTCCGCCGAGTGTGCAACCAAGCGCGTGATTGCGCAGTGTATCGGCCGCTCGCCGCGCTACGGGTGAGGCGGCAGGTAGCGGATCGCGGCCAGAATGATGCCGACTGCGACGACGAGCATGCTCCCGAATCGGATCGTGATGTCGCGGCGCAGCAATTCGATGTCGGCTCTCAGCTCTGTACGCACCGCGGCGATTTCGGTGCCGGTAGCCAGCTCGGCGCCAGCCATAGCCTAGGCCACCGCTTCAACCGTGTCACCGGCCTGCCTTGGCGAAAAACCTGCGATTTCGAGCCGGCGAGCCAGCTTTAGCGTGTCGAACGGAACGACGCCCATTTCGCAAAACCTACGCGGCAGGGGCCTCGATGTCGAGAACAGGCCCGCTACCGCTTAAAAAATATACCGTCTTTAATAATGTGCGTCAGGTGCTCACCCTGGCCGTCGAGAAGCGAGATGTGGGCGAGCGGGTCACCGTCGACGACGATCAGGTCGGCGCGTGCGCCCGGGGCGACGACGCCGAGCTCGCCGGCGCGGTTGAGGATCTCGGCGTTGACCGTCGTTGCCGAGCGGATGATGTCGAACGGCGCCATCGCCTCGGCGCGGATCACAAATTCCCGCGATTGATGGCGGTGCATCGGCCCTAGGAGATCGGTGCCGAAGCCGATTCGAACATTCGCGCTCTGCAATGTTTCGAGCGAGCGCAGCCCGGCCTCGCGCACATCGTCGAGCTTGGCCAAGCTGATGTCGGGGAAGCCGAGCTCGCGGCCGTAGCGGTGCATCGCGTCGTACGTAACGAGTGTCGGCACGACAAAGGCCTGCGCCGCCGCGACATGCTCGGCGGTGGCGGCGTCGATCAGATTGGCGTGCTCGATCGAGCGCACGCCGAAATCGATCGAACGGCGGATCGCCTCGGACGAATAGGCGTGGGCCATGACATAGGTGCGCCAGGCCCGCGCTTCTTCGACGATCGCGCGCACCTCCTCTTCGCTATATTGCAGATTCCAGACCGGGTCGTAGGGCGAGGCGACGCCCCCCGAGGCCATGATCTTGATCTGGGTGGCGCCCTTTCTCAGCTCGTCGCGGACGGCCCGGCGGCATTCGGCGACCCCATCGGCGATGCGGGCGATGCCGGCCCCAAACTCGCAGCAGGCGCAGGTCACGACCGGGCTGGTGCGCGGCCGCAGGTCGCCGTGCCCGCCGGTCTGGCTCAGCGCCCGGCCCGATGGGAAGATTCGCGGGCCTTTGACCAGGCCCTCCTCGACCGCTTCGGCGAGCCCGCCATCCGCACCCCCGGCGTCCCGCACGGTCGTGAACCCGCGTTGCAGCATGCCTTCGAGCACTTTTGCCGCCTGCAACGCAACGAGGCTCAGCGGCCGCTCGGCGAGCCGCGCCAAGACCTGATCGACGGCGACGACATGGACATGCGCATCGATCAGCCCGGGCATCAGGGTGCGGCCTTTCAGGTCGATCGTTTCAGCTACGCCGAGCCTGATCGGCCGGTCCGAAACTTCGCGGATACGGTCGCCTTCGATCAGGACGTGGCGGTCCTCGCGCAGCATCTTTTCGGTGCCGTCGAGGATCGCGCAGTTGGCAAGGATCGTCGCGGCCATCGAGGTCCCCGATGATTGGTCGGCGTGAGCTTAAGCCCGGTGCCGGACCGGCGAAAGGCCGGCACGCCGCCTTGACAAGCTGCCGGGTCCGTGCCGTGTTCCCGCCCCTTGCAACCGCGCACCGGATCGTTCGCCCATGCACGCTTATCGGACCCACACCTGCGGGGCGCTGCGCCTGGCCGATGCCGGGCGGACGGCCCGGCTGTCGGGCTGGGTCCACCGCAAGCGTGATCATGGCCAGCTGCTGTTTGTCGATTTGCGCGACCATTACGGCGTCACCCAATGCGTGATCGACGCCTCCTCGCCGCTGTTCGCGGCAGTCGATGCGCTGCGCCTCGAAAGCGTGGTCACATTTACCGGCGATATCGCGGCGCGCTCGCCGGACACGGTCAACCCCAAGCTCGCCACCGGCGAAGTCGAATTGACGATCGCCGCCCTCGAGATCCAGTCCGAGGCCGAGCCGCTGCCGTTTCCGGTCAACAGCGACGCCGAATATCCCGAGGACATGCGTCTCGCCTACCGCTTTCTCGATCTGCGCCGCGAGCATATGCACGCGCATATTATGTTGCGCGCCGAAATCATCGCCTCGATCCGGCAGCGCATGATCGAGCAGGGCTTTACCGAATTTCAGACGCCGATCTTGACCGCGAGCTCACCCGAAGGAGCGCGCGACTATCTGGTGCCGAGCCGGCTCCATCCCGGCCAGTTCTACGCGCTGCCGCAGGCGCCGCAGCAATTCAAGCAATTGCTGATGATCGCCGGCTTCGACCGCTATTTTCAGATTGCCGCATGCTTTCGCGATGAGGCGGGTAGGGCCGACCGCTCGCCCGGTGAGTTCTACCAGCTCGATTTCGAGATGTCGTTCGTCACCCAAGAGGACGTGTTCGCCGCAATAGAGCCGGTGCTCCACGGGCTCTTTGAGGAATTCGGAGGCGGCCGCGCGGTGACCGCGCCCCCCTTCCCGCGGATCCCCTACAGGGAGGCGGCCCTCAAATACGGCAGTGACAAGCCCGACCTGCGCAATCCGCTGGTCATCGCCGACGTATCGCAGGTGTTCGCCCGCTCCAAATTCCGGGCGTTCCGCCGCATTGTTGAAAATGGCGGCGTTGTCCGCGCGATCCCGGCACCGGGGTCGGCGGCCCGGCCGCGCTCGTCGTTTCAGGACCGGATGGACGGCTGGGCCAAATCGGAGATGGGCGCCCCCGGGCTCGGCTACATCATCCTCGAAAGAGGCGAGGCGGGGCCGGGCCTTCCAGAAGGGTCCCTGGTCGGCCGCGGTCCGATAGCAAACAATCTGGCGCCGAACGAGGTCGTCGAGATCGCCGAGCTCGCCGGGGTCGGTGCCGGCGATGTCGTGTTTTTCGCAGCCGGGCCGAAGGCCGAGGCGGAGCGCCTCGCCGGTGCCGCGCGGATGCGGATCGGGCGGGAGCTGGGGTTGATCGAGGAGGCTGCGTTTCGTTTTTGCTGGATCGTCGACTTTCCGATGTACGAGCTGAACGAGGAAACCGGACAGATCGAGTTCAGCCACAACCCATTTTCGATGCCGCAGGGCGGGCTCGCCGCCCTCGAGCAGCAGGACCCGCTCGCCATTACCGCATTTCAGTATGACATTGTCTGCAACGGGGTGGAGCTGTCCTCGGGCGCGATCCGCAACCACCGCCCCGACATCATGCTGAAGGCGTTCGCAATCGCCGGGTATTCGGCAGCGGAGGTGGAAAGCCGGTTCGCCGGCATGCTGAACGCGTTCAAATACGGGGCGCCGCCACATGGCGGATCGGCCCCCGGCATCGACCGCATCGTCATGCTGCTGGCGGATACACCGAATATTCGAGAGGTCGTCGCCTTTCCGCTGAACCAGCAGGCACAGGATTTGCTGATGCGGGCGCCGGCGCCGGTGTCGCCGGAACGGCTGCGCGAGCTGCACCTCCGCCTCGCTCTACCGGAGGACAAGGGCGGGCGACGCTGATCTCGCTCTGGCGCGCCCGGGCCTTTTGCCGTAAATGCCCCTCGCCCGGAATTTGCTCGGTGTGGGGACAATGTTTTGCAGCCAGCGGCCACCGCCGCGATCAACCGACAATGTGGATGCGAAGGTCGGGCGGGCGGTTCGCGCGTCCGCCGTCGTGCTCGGTCTCGTGGCAGGGCTCGTTCCCGGTCCGTCCGCCGGCGGTGCGGAGATCGCGCCGCACCGAGCGCTTTACACGATGACCTTGGGCTCGGCGCGGACCGATTCAGGAATCGTCGATGCCCGCGGCACGATGGACTACGAATGGGGCGAGACCTGCGACGGCTGGACCGTCGAGCAGCGCTATCGCCTCAGGATGCGCTATGCCGACGCGCGCGACGTCGATATTGCATCGAGCTTTGTCACCTGGGAATCGAAGGACGGCTTGCGCTATCGCTTCAACCAGAAAGAGACACGAAACGGCGAGGTCGATCAGGAAATCCGCGGCGAGGCGCAGCTCGACGGCCGGGGCAAAGGCGGCGTCGCCGAATTCTCAAAACCGCAGCAGCAGACGATGAAGCTGGCGCCCGGCGTGCTGTTTCCGAGCGCCCATACGATCCTCTTGATCGACAAGGCGCGCGCCGGCGAAAATTTTATCTCCCGCCTGGTGTTCGACGGCGCCGCCGACGAGAACGCGGTGCAGGTTTCGGCTGTGATCGGCGGCAAGGTGCCGCCGGATCCGGCCTTGTCGCAATTCGGCCCGCTGGTGGAGCGGCCGGGCTGGCGCATCCGGCTGGCCTTCTTTCCCGCCGATCCCAATGCCGAGGAGCCGGATTACGAGCTCGGGATGCGGCTACTCGACGATGGCGTCTCGCGCGACATGGTGATCGATTACGGCGATTATTCGATCCGCGCTAAGCTCGACGACATCGAAGCTTTGACAAGGCCACATTGCTGATCGGTTTTCCGGTCCGTATCGGTCACGGTGCGATGTATCGCGGCCGCCGGGCGCTTACCAATTTTTAACGCCGCTCGCGTAGCACAAAGCGGGGTCTCCAATCGGGAGCGCCGATCGGACGGACGGTCGCTCGCGGCTTACTGGCCAGCCGCCGTTTCAGCATGTTTTGAGGCCGGCGAGGTACGATGCTCGATACTCCCAAGTCGGATGGTGACGGCATTCGCCCGCAGCGGAAAATCTTGATTGTCGAGGACAACCTCCTCAATATGAAGCTATTCAATGATTTGCTGGTGGCGCATGGCTACGAGACACTGCAGTCCCGGCACGGGATAGAGGCGCTGGCGTTGGCGCGCCGCCATCATCCCGACCTGATCCTGATGGATATTCAGCTGCCCGAAATCTCCGGCCTCCAGGTTACCCAATGGATCAAGCAAGACAACGAGCTGCGGACGATCCCGGTGGTCGCGGTCACGGCCTTTGCGATGAAAGGCGATGAAGAGAAAATTCGCGACGGCGGCTGCGAGGCCTATATTGCCAAGCCAATCTCGGTGGCGAGCTTTTTGAAAACCGTCGAGCGCTTCCTTCCCTAGAGCGTGCGAGCCGCTGATGCCTGCCAAGGTGCTGGTCGTCGACGACATCGAGATCAATGTAAAGCTGCTCGAAGCCAAGCTGGCGAGCGAATATTTCGATGTGTTGTCGGCGTCAGACGGCCCAACCGCGCTCGAGATCGCCAATGCCCAGCTGCCGGACGTCATATTGCTGGATGTCATGATGCCGGGGATGGACGGTTTTGAAGTCTGCCGTCGGTTGAAAGCCGATCCACGCACCGTCGATATCCCGATCGTGCTGGTGACGGCATTGTCGGATACCGCCAACCGGCTTCGCGGTCTCGAAGCCGGTGCGGACGAGTTCTTGACAAAGCCGGTCAACGACACCGCACTTTTCGCCCGGGTGCGCTCGCTTGTCCGCTTAAAGCGCTTGATGGACGAGTGGCGTCTGCGCGACGAGATCTGCGGCCGTCTCGGCGATCGCAGCGCAAATCTTGCGGAAGATCGGGGTCCGGCACGGATATTAATCCTCGAAGAGGACACATTCACCGCTGCGGCCATGCTCGAGGCATTGCGCCCGCTCGCGGCCACGATAGCTCGCGCGGCCACCTGCGCCGAAGCGCGCGCTCGACTCGACGCCCGGAGCGAGTTGATTATCCTCAGCCTGTCGGCATCCGATGGCGACGCGCTGCGCATCGTATCGCATTGTCGGGCGGATGAGGTTTTTCGCCAGCTTCCGATCTTGCTGATTGCGGACGAGCGCGATCTGCCCAGATTGGCCAAGGGGCTCGATCTCGGCGCCAACGATTACTTGGTGCGCCCAGTTGACCGCAACGAGCTCTTGGCGCGCACCGCCGCGCAGCTGCGACGCAAGCGGCTTCAGGATCGCCTGAACGAAAACTACCAGCGCAGCCTGTCGCTGGCGCTGACCGACGAGCTGACCGGCCTCTACAACCGCCGCTATTTGTTCGCTCATCTCGACGAGCTGATCGACCGGATCAATCGCGATCGGATCGGCGCAGCACTGCTGTTGTTCGATATCGACCATTTCAAGCTGGTCAACGATAGCCATGGTCATGCCGGCGGCGACGAGGTTCTGCGCGAGCTCGCCGCCCGCGCTGTCAAAACCGTCCGCAGCGCCGACCTCGTCGCTCGTCTCGGCGGCGAGGAATTTGCCGTGGTGATGCCTGAGGCCGATTTGCCGGTCGCCGTCGCGGTCGCCGAACGGCTGCGCTCGGCCGTAGCCGCCGAGCCGTTCTCGATCAAAGCGGATGCGGCCGCATTGACTGTTACTGTCAGCATTGGAGCGACAGTTACTGCCGTCGGCGAGGACACCCGCGACCGGTTGCTCAAGCGCGCCGACGACGCGCTCTATAGCGCCAAGGCGGCCGGACGAAACCGTGTCGTCGCGCGCACCGCCGGCCTGACGCCGACAGCGATCGCCTCCTGATCGGCGCTCGTCTCTGCTATTTGATTTTTGCTTCCTTGAACAGCACGTGCTTGCGTGCGACAGGATCGAATTTTTTCAATTCGAGCTTGCCGGTCTTGGTCCGCGGGTTTTTCTTTGTGACATAATAAAAGCCGGTATCGGCGCTGCTGACGAGCTTGATCAGGACGGTGTTGGTTTTGGCCATCGGGCGGTTCCCGGCTAGAGCAGAGGCTCGCTACAACATAAAGTTCAGCGGGCGCCTGTCAAGGCGTCACGGGCGCCGCCGCCACCGGACCGGAAGCGGGAGGGCCGGCCAAGGTCATGATGTGCGTCGCCGCGCTGTAGAGAATCGGATCATTCAGCAGGCGCTTTGCTACAATCAGATCGATCGGGTGATCGCCGCGGCGTCCCGGACAAGCTCGTCGCAAACGTGACCAATCGGGCTCGTCGAGTTCTTTGCGGGGTCGATAGGACAAGGGCGACACCGGTGCCGTGGCGCCGGCGCGCTGGACCGCGATCTGGATCGAGCTTTCGTCGTTGCCGAGATCGCTCGTGCACAAGGTCGGGACCACGCCATGCTGGTTTAGGAGATACCCGGAGGGCGTCACCAATTGCGCCCAAGTCAGCGTCAGTTCGCCGTCGTTCGGCAGGCGCAGCACGGTCTGCACTGTGCCCTTGCCGTAGGAGGCGCTGCCGACGACAACAGCCCGCCCGGCATCCTGGAGCGCCGCCGCGACGATCTCGGCGGCCGACGCCGACCCGCCGTCGATCAGCACCACGATCGGCAAATGCGGCGCCAGGCTGTCGCCGGAAGCCTCGAACAATTGGCGGCTCGCCGGGTGCCGGCCGACGGTTGCAACGATCGGCCCCTTGGCGATGAACACGTCGGCGAGGCTCACCGCCTGGTCGAGCAGCCCGCCGGGGTCTCCGCGCAAATCGAGAACCACACCGCGCAGACCTCCGGGCGTCCCGCGCAGCTGGGAGAGGCTTTCGACGATCTGTTGCGTGGTGTTCTGGTTGAAGCTCGCAACCCGCAGGATGGCTATCGCGCCGTCACGCGATGTCGTCACCGTCGGAACCACGATTAAAGTGCGGTGCAGCACAAGCTCGCGCCGCGATCCGTTCGGCCGCTCGAGGCTCACCCTGACCGGGCTGGAGATCGGGCCGCGCAGCTGATGGACCACCTCGTCTTCGTCGTGCCCGGCGGTCGGCTTGCCGTCGATCGCGACAATCCGATCACCGGGCCGGATGCCGGCGAGATCGGCTGGTGTGCCGGGCGTCACCTGGGCGACAAGAAACCCCTCGGTCCCGAGATCGAGGGTCACGCCGATCCCGCCAAATCCATCGCGCATCGCGCGCTGGTCGCGAGCGGCGTCGGGCGGGGCATAGCGCGAAAACCGGTCGAGCGCGCCGGTGATGCCGTCGAAAACGGCCTCCTCGATCTTGTCGTCCGGCAACTTGGCGAGCGGCGGCGAGGTTCGTTTTGCCTCGGTGATCAGTCGCCCGAGCCACTCGCCCCAGGCATTGGGGTCCTGGCCGCGCGGGCTCGCGTCAGCCGCAATCTCCCGGCCGGCATAATTCAAAACGATTTCGGTCCCGCTCTCGGGACCCGGGGTTTCGGAGACCGACACATTGCGATCGAGCATCGAGAGCTGCGCCGCACCGGCGAACGCCAGTTTCCGCGTCGATACCGGCGTGATGTAAAGTTCTCCGATCTCGGCGAGACCCCGGGCAAAAAGGCGCCCGGTCGGATCTGCGGGCAGCGGCTCGCTTCCGGCGCAAGCGGCGAGCGCGACCGCAAGCCCGAGCATGCCCGCCGGCGCGAGCGCAACAGCTGGGCACAATGAGATCCGCATCGAGGGAACCCCCGAAATCCCCGCGGCACCCCGCACGGTAAATCGCCTGCGCCCCGCGATCAACTGCGCCGGCGCCCGCCTGTTTTCCGCCGCTTCGGCGATGTCCGACAGTTCGACACCCTTTCGGCGGCATTTGCGACACCGAACACCAAGCGGCCACGGACCGGATCGGCCGCAACGAGGCGCACCGACACTTCGTCGCCCAGTCGAAAGCGATAGCCGGATCGCTTGCCGACCAGCCGCTGCGCCCGTTCGTCATGCCGATAAAAATCGGTGGGAAGGCCCGAAATTGGCACGAGGCCGGTTGCGCCGTTGTCGCTCAGGGTGACGAACAGCCCAAACCGGGCGACGCCGCTAACCCGGGCGACAAACAAGTCGCCAAGCAAGGGGACGGTCAACAGCGCGCGGCAGCGGTCCAAGGCGGCGCGCTCCGCGGCGGCGGCAACGCGTTCGGTCGCGGAAATATGCTCGCCCAATGCCGCCAAATCCGGCCGCTCGTCGAGCGTATCGACGAGTGCGCGATGCACGAGGAGATCGGCATAACGCCGGATCGGCGAGGTGAAATGGGCGTAGCGTCGCAGCGCCAAGCCGAAATGCCCGATATTGGCCGGGCTGTAAACCGCTCGGGCCTGGCAGCGCAGCACCAGATCGTTGACGAGGGTAGCGGCCGATGTCGCTGCGGCGCGGCGCAACAGCCCGTTGAACATGGCGGGCTTCGGCGCCTGTCCTTTCGCCAAAGCGAGGCTGGGGAGGCCGAGCGCCGCAAGAAAATCGTGCAGCGCCTGGAGTCGTTTCGGATCGGGCGCGTCATGCACCCGGTACATGCAGGGCCGCTGCCGGGACTCGAGCTCCTCGGCAGCGGCGACATTGGCAAGGATCATGAGCTCTTCGATCAGCCGATGGCTGTCGAGCCGCTCGGTCGGCATGATCGCAGCCGGCCGGCCGCTCGTGTCGAGCGCGACCCGTTCCTCGCGAATTTCTAGCTCGATCGCACCTCGCCCGGCCCGTGCCTGGGCGAGCGAGCGGTAGGCGCCATAGAGCGCCGCCAACGCCGCAGCTGACACCGGGGCGCGCAGGTCGCCCCTTTCGTCGTGCGCCGCCTGCGCTTCTTCGTAGGTTAGCCGCGCGGCCGAGCGCATCAGAGCACGTGTAAACCGGTGGCGGCGCTTGCGCCCACCGGCATCGATCCATAAATCGGCGGCGAGGCAGGCGCGGTCGACTCCCGGCTGCAGCGAGCACAATTCGTTCGACAAGGCTTCGGGCAGCATCGGGATGACGCGGTCCGGGAAATAGACCGAATTGCCGCGCCGCGCAGCCTCGCAATCGAGCGCGCTTCCCGGCGGCACGTACCAGGCGACATCGGCGATCGCAACGATAATGTGCCAGCCGCCGGCGTTCGCCGGATCCGGGTCCGGCTCGGCCCAGACCGCATCGTCGAAATCGCGCGCATCCGCTCCGTCGATCGTCACCAGGGGAATACCGCGCAGATCGCAGCGCCCGGCAAGGTCGGGAGGTGCTGCGGCCGCGGCTTCGGCGAGAGCCGTAGCCGGAAACTCGGTCGGAAGGTCAAAAGCGGCGATGACCAGCCGGCTGAGCGAACCCGGATCGGAAACCGGCCCGAGCCGTTCGACGACGCGCGCCCGCGCCGCGCCGAACCGGCCGGATGGCAACTCCTCGGCGACGACCAGCTCGCCATCTTCGGCGCCGCCGGCGTCGCGCTCGACGATCTCGTACTCGGTGTCGTCGCGCCGGTCGGCCGACACCAGCCGGCCGCCCCCGGAGAACCGGAAAAACGTGCCGACGATCCGCCCGGCCCGGGGGTCGATGCAGCGAATGACCGCGGCTTCCGGCGATGCCGCAATCGGGCGATGGTTGCCGTCGCGTGCGCGACGGACCGAACGGATCATGCGCCGCGCCGTGCTCGCGGTTTTTTGGCAGGGCGCGCGCCGGAGGTCTTTTTCGGCGATCCCGTTCTTTTTTTCACGGCCCGTTTTGCCGCCGTCGGCGCTGCAGCGGCACTTTGTCGTGCCGCGGTCTTGGGCCGTGCCGCGGCGGTCTTGCGCCGCCGCCCTTTGCCCTTTGCGCGTTGCGCCGCGAGCAGCGGCAGCGCCTCGGCGAGCGTGAATTGCTCCGGGTCGGCGTTGCGCGGCAACGACGCGAAGACGCCGTCATGACTGACATAGGGTCCGTAACGTCCCTTGAACAACGCCACCGCACCGCCGTCGGGATGGACGCCCAACTCGCGCAACGGGGTTGCCGCTCGTCGTCGCTCGCCCGACGGCTCGGCCAGCACGACGACGGCGCGGTTCAAGCCGATGGTCAGCACATCGTCCTCGGCGCCGAGCGATTTGTAGGCGGCGCCGTGCTTGATATAGGGGCCGAAACGGCCGATGCCGGCGACGATCGGCTCGCCGGTCTCGGGATGCCGGCCGAGCGCCCGCGGCAGCGCCAGGAGCCGCAACGCGGTGTCGAGATCGATGTCGGCCGGTGCAATCGAGCGCGGCAGCGCCACCCGTTTGGGCTTTGCTTCGTCGTTGTCCACGCCGAGCTGTATGTAATGGCCGAACGGGCCCTTGCGCAGCGTCACCGCGAGCCCGCTCGCCGGGTCGGTGCCGAGCGCGCTGTCGGCGGTCTTCTCCTCATTTTCGCCTTCGAGCGCGAGCGGCCGCGTATAACGGCAATTCGGATAGTTCGAGCAGCCGATAAAGGCGCCGAACTTGCCGAGCTTTAGGCCGAGCCGGCCGGCGCCGCAAACCGGACAGAGCCGCGGGTCGCCGCCCGACCCGTCATCGGGAAAGAAATGGCGGCCGAGATCCTCGTCGAGCGCGGTCAACACCTGGCTGATCGTCAGATCTTTGGTGCCGTCGATCGAGGCCGAAAAATCCCGCCAGAAATTGCGCAGCACCTCCTTCCAGTCGATCCGGCCATCTGAAACGTCGTCGAGCTGGTTTTCAAGGTCGGCAGTGAAATTGTATTCGACATAACGCTCGAAAAAATTGGTCAGGAACGCGGTGACGAGGCGGCCGCGATCTTCCGGCACAAAGCGCCGTTTTTCCAGCCGCACATAGGCGCGGTCCTGTAATACCTGGAGGATCGCGGCGTAGGTCGAGGGCCGGCCGATCCCCAGCTCTTCGAGCTTTTTGACTAGGCTCGCCTCGGTATAGCGCGGCGGCGGCTGGGTAAAATGCTGGCTGGGCACGACCTCGCCGCGGGCGAGGCGCTCGCGCTCGCGCATCGCCGGCAAACGGCCGCCTTCGCCCTCCTCGTCGCCGGCGTCGTCGCGGTCCTCCTGGTAGAGCGCGAGAAAGCCGTCGAACACGACAACCGAGCCGGTGGCGCGCAGACGGATCTTTCCGCTCGGATCGGCGATGTCGATCGCGACCTGCTCCAAGACCGCCGAGGCCATCTGGCTCGCCACCGTGCGCTTCCAAACGAGCTCGTAGAGCCGCGCCTGGTCGCGGTCGAGATAGCCGCCGACGGCTTGCGGCTTGCGCGCGAGATCGGTCGGCCGGATCGCCTCGTGCGCCTCCTGCGCGTTTTTTGCCGGGCTACGGTATTGTCGTGGTGCCGCCGGCACATAGCGCGCGCCGAATTCGCTGCCGATCAGGCTTCGCGCGGCGGTGACCGCTTCAGCCGAGATCGCGACCCCATCGGTGCGCATATAGGTGATCAGGCCCACCGTCTCGCCGCCGAGATCGACACCTTCATAGAGGCGCTGCGCGATCTGCATCGTGCGGCTGGCGGCGAGGCCGAGCTTGCGCGACGCCTCCTGCTGCAAGGTCGAGGTGGTGAACGGCGGAAACGGGTTGCGCCGGACTTCGCGCCGTTCGACCGCGGCAACGGCAAATCCGGTGGCGTGCAGAATCGCGTCGGCCGCGGCCCGCGCTTTTGCTTCGCTATCAAGATCGAAGTGATCGAGCCGCTTGCCGTCGAGATGGGTCAGGCGTGCCGTAAAGCTTTGTCCGGCTTCGGTCGTAAAGATGACTTCGACGGTCCAATATTCGCGCGGCTTGAAGCTTTCGATCTCGGCTTCGCGCTCGCAAACGAGGCGCAGCGCCACCGACTGGACCCGGCCCGCTGAGCGGCTCCCCGGCAATTTGCGCCACAAGACCGGCGAAAGGGTGAAGCCGACCAGGTAATCGAGCGCACGCCGCGCCAGATAGGCTTCGACCAGCTCCCGGTCGATCTCGCGTGGCCGGCGAAACGCCGCGACGACCGCATCCTTGGTCACCTCGTTGAAGACGACGCGCTTGACGTCGAGGCCCTTCAGCGCGCGGCGCGCGTTCAGCACCTCGCGGACATGCCAGGAGATCGCCTCGCCTTCGCGGTCCGGGTCGGTGGCGAGAAACAGCCCGTCCGCACCGCGCACCGCCTGGGCGATCGCCTTCATGTGCTTTTCGGATTTGCCGTCGACCTCCCACGACATCGTGAAATCGTCATCGGGGCGCACCGAGCCGTCTTTTGCCGGCAGGTCGCGGACATGGCCGTAGCTGGCGACGACCGTATAGTCGTCACCCAAATATTTGTTGATCGTCTTGGCTTTTGCCGGCGATTCGACAACGACGACTTTCATGAGCCTGTGGTTGGGTTGCGCTTGCCAAGCGGGCGGTTCACCGCGTGGAAACGAGATTGCCGGGATGCCGCTCGACCCGGCCCGACAGCTCGAGCTCGAGCAGAAGCGTGGCAACGGCCGCCGCCGACAAGTGGCATTGCCGCACCAGCTCGTCAACCGCAACCGGGGTCGGGCCGAGCCGATCGAGAAGCAGCTCGAGGCCCGCTTCGTCCGCCACCGCTTCGTCCGCACCTGGTCGCGGCCACCCCGGCATGGCAGCGGTCGGCGCGATCGTCATTGCCGGCCGGAGCGGCGGCTTGCCCTGCAGTTGCGGCCCGAGCTGGGCGAGCACATCGGCCGCATTCTCGGTCAGCACAGCACCGTGCCGGATCAGGTCGTTCGCGCCCCGGCAACGCGGATCGAGCGGCGAGCCCGGCACGGCAAAGATTTCTCGTCCCTGTTCGAGCGCATAGCGGGCGGTGATCAGCGAGCCCGAGCGCGCCGCCGCCTCGACCACGACGACGCCGAGCGCCATGCCGGAGATGATGCGGTTGCGGCGCGGGAAATGGCGGGCCTGGGGCTCGCTGCCGAGCGGCAATTCGGCGACGATCGCCCCGTGCCGACCGAGAATTTCGTAAAGCCCGCGATTTTCCTCGGGATAGACGATATCGACGCCGCCGGCGACAACCGCGACGGTGCCGGTCTCGACCGCGCCCAGATGCGCCGCCGCGTCGATCCCGCGCGCCAATCCCGAAACCACGATCATGCCGCCCGCCCCGAGGCCCGCGGCCAACTCGCGCGCGAAGCGGCGGCCATTTGCCGACGCGTTGCGGGCGCCGACCACCGCGACCATCGGGTGCTGCAGCAAGGCGGCCTGCCCGAGCACGGTCAGGACCGGGGGCGCATCCTCGACGGCGGCCAGCGCAACCGGGTATGACGGTTCGCCCCAGCAGACAAGCGCCGCGCCGGCGCGGTGGAGCGCGATCAGCTCGGCCTCGGCCGACGCCCGCGTCGCTGCGGTGACGGTTTTGCCACGCTCGCTGCGCCGGGCGAGACGCGGCAACGCGTCGAGCGCCGCCTTGGCCGAGCCGAAGCGGCGCAGCAACGCATAAAAGCTGATCGGACCGATGGTCTCGGTGCGACAAAGCCGCAGCCAGTCGAGGCGCTCGTCGGGATCGAGCTCGCGGGCGGAGAGGGAGATGTCAGCCCTTCTTGAAGGATATCCGGCTTTCGCTGCCGGCGATCAGGCGCCGGATATTGGCATGGTGGCGCAGAATGACAAGCAAGGCGATGACGGCGATGGCGATTGCGGTTGCCCGGTCGACTGTCGGGAAGGCCAGGATGGCAGCGGCAACGGCAGCGACGAGTGCTGCGAGCGACGAATAATGCGCCGCCAGCGCCACCGCCAGCCAGACCAGCGCCGCCGCCAGCGCCACCGGCCAGGAGAGCACGATCAGCGCGCCAAACGCCGTCGCCACCCCTTTGCCGCCGCGAAAGCCGAGCCAGACCGGAAACATATGGCCGATTACCGCGCATAGCGCTGCCGCCAGCGCCGCATCCGCCCCCCAACGGCGGCCGATAACGACCGCCACGGCACCCTTTGCCAAGTCGAACGCCAAGGTCAAGGCGGCAAGGCCCTTGCCGCCGGTGCGCAGCACATTGGTCGCGCCGATATTGCCCGAGCCGACGCTGCGGATGTCGCCGTGCCCGGCCAGTCGCGTCAGCACCAGCCCAAACGGGACCGACCCGAGCAGATAGCCGATGACGGCGGCGGCGAACGGCGTCACTCAGCCCTCTGCCTGAAAGATCGTGCGCCCGTCTACGACCGTGCGCCGCACGCGGCCGCGCACCGGGCGGTCATCGAACGGCGCATTTTTGGATTTCGAGCGAAATTCGTCGGTGCAGATTTGCCAGCTTTGATCCGGATCGAACAGCACCAGGTCGGCCGATGCCCCTTTCGCCAAGCGCCCGACCGGCAGGCGCAGGATGCACGCCGGCCTCGAGGTCAGCCGGGCGGCCAAGTTGATGAGGTCGAGATGGCGGTTGTGATAGAGCTCGAGCGACAATGGCAGCAGAGTTTCGAGCCCCACGATGCCATAGGCGGCGGAGCTGAACGGCAGCCGTTTCGAATCCTGGTCCCAGGGTGCGTGGTCGCTGGCGATCGCGTCGATCGTGCCGTCGACGAGGCCTTCGACGACGGCGCGGCGGTCCCGTTCGCTGCGCAAGGGCGGCGACAATTTGGCGAAGGTGCGGTAATCGCCGATCGCCGTTTCGTTGAGCGCGAAATAGGGGGGTGCCGTATCGCAGCTGACCGGCAAGCCCTGCGCCTTTGCTTTGCGGATTGCCTCGACCCCGGCCGCAGTGGACAGGTGCGCGGCGTGATAGCGCGCTCCGGTCAGCTCGACGAGCCGCAGATCGCGCTCGATCATGATGATTTCGGCCGCTACCGGGATCGCCCCGAGCCCCAGCCGGGTTGCGGTCTCGCCTTCGTTGACCTCGCCGGCGCCGGCCAGGCTCGGCTCTTCCGGATGCTGCAATACGAGAAGGTCGAAGCTGCGGGCGTAAGAAAGCACCCGGCGCATGACGAGCGCATCGGCGACCGCCTTGACCCCGTCGGTAAAACCAAGCGCGCCGTTGGCTGCCAAAAGGCCCATCTCGGTCAAGTGCTTGCCGGCGAGCCCCTTGGTCGCCGCGGCATAGGTGTGGATCTTGGCGAGCCGCGCCTCGCGCGCCCGACGGGCGAGAAACTCGACGACCGAAACGTCATCGACCGGCGGCTCGGTGTTTGGCAGTGCGACCATCGTCGTCACCCCGCCCGCAGCCGCCGCCCGCCCGCCGCTCTCGATCGATTCCATGTGCTCGGCGCCGGGCTCGCGCAGTTGCACGCGCATATCGACGAGCCCCGGCATCAGGCACAGCCCGCGGGCCGCCACATTCTCGGCATCCGCTGCATCGATGGTCCCGCCGACTGCGGCGATCCGGTCGCCCTCGACCAAGAGATCGCCGATCGCATCACGCCCGCTTTCCGGGTCGAGCAGCCGGGCATCGTGGAACAAGAGGCGGCTCATGGCAGCGCCGGGCGAATATCGGTGTGGCTGAAATCGTCGCCCTTGAACAGCAGTGTGTGCTCCGTTGCGATCGCGAGCGCATAGGCGAAGCAGTCGCCGATGTTCGGCCTCGCCCGGTGGCGTCCTCTTCCAAAGCGGCGAAAGGCCTCTACCGCGATTTCCGCCTGTTGCGGCGTGACGCCGACGATTTCGGCGCCGATCAACTGGAAGAACCGCTCCAAACGCTCGCGCCCCGCCTCGCGATTGCGGCCCTCGATCACGAAGGCGGGCTCGACTCGCGTCACCGCTGAGACGAGCCGAACCGGCGCGGCTTCGATGGCCTCGCCATAACGCCACTGTTCGGACTCATCCAACAGGATAGCCACGATCACCGAGGTGTCGATTACCGTCAGCGCCACATACCGGCTTCGTCATAGCCGACGATCTCGTCCGGGCTGCGCGTGTCGTAATCGGGAAGGGCCGCGCACTCCCGGCCAAGCTGCATCAGCCGGTCGGCGAGCCGAAGCGTTTTGCCGCGACGCAGGCGCTCACGCTCCGATCGCTCTGCGAGCGCCTTTCGAATTGCTTCCGTCAGCGTCTCGCCGGTGAGGGCGGCGACCTCGCGCGCCAGGCTGTCAGTCCCCTTGTCCTTGAGGCGCAGCGCCATGCCATCCCTCATCTATAATCTTGTCCTAAATATAGACGGGACGCGGTGGCGTCGAAAGGCGCGCGCGGCCAGCCACATAAGAAATCACGGCACCGGCGGCCCGTTGCCGAGGTCGCGGGTCAGGAGTTCGAGGCAGGCCATGCGCACCGCCACCCCCATCTCGACTTGGTGGCGGATCAGGCTGCGGTCGATGTCGTCGGCGATCTCGCTGCCGATTTCGACCCCACGGTTCATCGGGCCAGGATGCATGATCAGCGCGTCGGGCTTGGCCGCGCCTAATTTGTCGTAGTCGAGCCCGAAAAAATGAAAGTATTCGCGGCTGGACGGCACAAACGAGCCGTGCATCCGCTCGTTTTGCAGCCGCAGCATCATCACGATATCGACGCCGGCAAGACCGGCATTCATGTCGTGGAACACCTCGACGCCAAGCCGCTCGATCTCGGCCGGCAGCAAGGTGCGCGGCGCCACCACCCGCAGCCGCGCCCCCATCGTGTTCAAGAGCGCGATGTTCGAGCGGGCGACGCGGCTGTGCAGCACATCGCCGCAGATCGCCACGGTGAGCCCGCCGAGCCGGCCCTTGCGCCGGCGGATCGTCAGCGCGTCGAGCAAGGCCTGCGTCGGATGCTCGTGGCTGCCGTCGCCGGCGTTGACGACGGCGCAATCGACCTTTTCCGACAGCAGCTGTACCGCGCCCGATTCGGGATGGCGCACGACCAGCACATCGGGGTGCATCGCGTTCAAGGTCATCGCCGTGTCGATCAGGGTTTCGCCCTTGACCATCGAGCTCACCGCCACCGCCATGTTGATGACGTCGGCGCCGAGCCGCTTGCCGGCGACTTCGAACGAGGTGCGGGTGCGCGTGGAGTTCTCGAAAAAGCAGTTGATGACGGTGCGCCCGCGCAGCAGCGAGCGCTTTTTTTCGGCCTGCCGGTTCAGCTCGACATAGCCGTCGGCGACGTCGAGAAACCCCTCGATCTCTGACGGCGATAATCCCTCGATGCCGAGCAGATGGCGGTGGCGAAGCATGCTGTCGCCGACGGCTCCTTGCATGAGACGGCAACTATAAGGACCCGCCCACAGGCCGGCAAAAGTTTCTTCTTGCCGGCGATCGGCGCACGGCCTTGAGTCGTGTGGTCCGCCCGCGTCAGGAGGTTGCGCGACATGGCTGAGCCGTATGGTCCGCTCCAGGGTGTCAAGGTCGTCGCCTGCTCGACCGCGCAAGCCGGCACAGTGCCTTATATGCTGATGGCCGATCTCGGCGCCGAGGTGGTCAAAATCGAAGTGCCGGGAATGGGCGACAATTCGCGCGGCTCGACCGTATTGCCGGGGCTCCCCAGCACTTATTTCGAAACCAACAACCGCGGCGTGAGGAGCCTGACCCTGAACCTCAAGGCCGAGGAGGGGCGCGAGATCTTGCGCAAGCTCGTCGCCAAGGCCGACATCTTCGGCCAGAATTTCCGGCCGGGCGCCGCCGAGAAAAATGGCTTCGGCTACGAGGAATTGCGCCGGGTCAACCCGAAGCTGGTCTACGTCTCGGTCTCCGGCTACGGGCCGAGGGGGCCTAATGCCGATCTGCCCGGCACCGATTCGATGGCGCAGGCGCTGGGCGGCATCACGCAAGCCTATTCGACGCCGGGCCAGCCTTTGAAAACCGGCATCGTTTCGGTCGCCGACGAGACTTGCGCGATCCTCGCCTTTGGCGGGGCGCTCGCCGCTCTTACTCATGCGCGCGCCACCGGCGTCGGGCAAAAGGTCGATTGCTCGCTGCTCGGCGGCCAGATCCGGCTGATGGGCTGGACCCTGACGACGGCGATGTGGCGCAACCGCGATCCGGTGACCGGCCAAGCGCGGGTAACCGGCACGCCAGAGCGGCCCGGCCTCAGCGCCAGCTTCAACGATTGCGACGGCAAGCCCATGGTGCTTCAGCTGAACGGTGCCCGCAAATGGCGCGACGCGATGGGAGCGCTCGGCTTCTACCAAAGGCTGGAGGAGGCCGGCTTTGGCGATCTCGGGGTCATCATCGGCGCCGACGACAAGCGCGCCGAGCTCTTGCGCCTGCTCGACAACCTCTTCGCGACCGGCCCACGCGACGATTGGGTGGCTCGGCTGCGTGACGCGGACATCGTCGCGGCGCCAATCAACACGCTGCTCGAAGCCTCGAACGATCCCGACGTCGTGGCCAACGGCTACGTCACCGAGGTCGACTATCCCGAATACGGCAAGCGGCTCAAAGTCCACGGCTCGCCTTGGCATTTCTCGAAAACGCCGGCGCGAATCGGTGTGGCGCCAAAGCTCGGGGCCGACAATGACACGATCCTCGCCGAACTCGGCTACAGCCAAGTTGCGATAGACGAGCTGCGCGAACGCGGGATTATTTAGCGCCGGCGCCGCGGCAGTCACGCCGCCGCGAGACACCACGGCGCAATGCAGGGCTCTTCGCGGTTATTCGACCAGCGCCGGCTCCTTGGGCAGCGCGGGTGCGGCCGGGCTTTCCTCGAAGGCAAAGCCGAGCGCGTCCTCGTCGGCTTTCTTTGTCACCCGCACCGTACCGCCCTTGGCGAGTCGACCGAACAGCAATTCCTCGGCGAGCGGCTTTTTGATGTGCTCCTGGATCACGCGCGCGAGCGGGCGGGCGCCGAACAGCGGATCGTAGCCCTTCTTCGCAAGCCAATCGCGCGCCTCGGGGTCGAGTTCGATCGTCACGTTGCGGTCGGCCAGCTGCTCTTCGAGCTGCAACACGAACTTGTCCACCACCCGCCCGATCGTCTCAGTCGATAGCGGCGCGAACGAGATCGTCGCATCGAGACGGTTGCGGAATTCCGGCGTGAACATCCGGTTGATCGCTTCCTCGTCGTGCCCGGTGCGGATGCCGCTGCCAAAGCCGATCGCCTGCTTGGCCAGCTCGGCGGCACCCGCATTTGTCGTCATGATCAGGATCACGTTGCGGAAATCGACGGTCTTGCCGTTGTGGTCGGTCAATTTCCCATAATCCATGACCTGCAGCAGGATATTGAACAGGTCAGGATGCGCCTTCTCGATTTCGTCGAGTAGCAAAACCGAATGCGGGTGCTGGTCGATCGCATCGGTCAAGAGCCCGCCCTGGTCAAAGCCAACATAGCCGGGTGGTGCCCCGATCAGCCGCGACACGGTGTGCCGCTCCATATATTCGGACATGTCGAAGCGGGTGATCTCGATCCCGAGGGTGCGGGCGAGCTGGCGCGCCACCTCGGTCTTGCCGACGCCGGTCGGCCCCGAGAACAGATAGGAACCGATCGGCTTTTCCGGCTCGCGCAAGCCGGCGCGGGCGAGCTTGATCGCCGAGACCAGCGCCTCGATCGCGCTGTCCTGGCCAAAGACCATCGTCTTCAGATCGCGGTCCAGGTTTTTCAGCACCTCGCGGTCGTCGGTCGAGACACTCTTTGGCGGAATCCGCGCCATCGTCGCGATGACCGCCTCGACCTCGCGCGCGGTGATCGTTTTGCGCCGGCGGTTTTCGGGAACCAGCATCTGCGCCGCCCCGGTCTCGTCGATCACATCGATCGCCTTGTCCGGCAATTTGCGGTCGCCGATATAGCGGTGCGACAGCTCGACCGCGGCGCGCAATGCCTCGGCGGTGTAGCGCACCTTGTGGTGCCGCTCGTAATAGGGCTTCAGACCGCGCAGGATCTTGACCGCATCCTCGACCGTCGGCTCGTTCACGTCGATCTTCTGGAAGCGGCGGACCAGTGCCCGGTCCTTCTCGAAATAGTTGCGATATTCCTTGTAGGTCGTCGAGCCGATACAGCGGATGACGCCGCCGGCGAGCGCCGGCTTCAGCAGATTCGAGGCATCCATCGCCCCGCCGCTGGTCGCCCCGGCACCGATCACGGTGTGGATCTCATCGATAAAGAGGATCGTGCCGGGCTGCGCTTCGAGCTCGGACAGGACCGCCTTCAGCCGCTCCTCGAAATCGCCGCGATAGCGCGTGCCGGCGAGCAACGCACCCATATCGAGCGCGTAAATCGTCGCATTCATCAAAACTTCGGGGACCTCGCGCTGGACGATGCGGCGCGCCAGCCCCTCGGCGATCGCCGTTTTGCCGACCCCGGGGTCGCCGACATAGAGCGGGTTGTTCTTGGCACGGCGGCATAGGATCTGGATCGTGCGCTCGACCTCGGCCTCGCGCCCGATCAGCGGGTCGATCTTGCCGCTCTTGGCTTTCTTGTTGAGGTTGACGCAATAGGCGTCGAGCGCGTCATGGCTGCGCTTCTGCGACTTGTCGCCGCGCTCGTCCTCATCCGCACCCTGCACCCGCCGGGTCTCGGAGCGGCCGGGCGCCTTGGCGATCCCGTGCGAGATGTAGTTGACCGCGTCGAACCGGGTCATGTCCTGCTCTTGCAGGAAATAGACCGCGTGGCTCTCGCGCTCGGCGAACATCGCGACGAGGACGTTGGCCCCGGTCACCTCCTCGCGGCCCGAAGATTGGACGTGGATCGCGGCGCGCTGCAAGACGCGCTGAAAGCTCGCCGTCGGCTTTGCGTCGTCTTTGTGCACGGCGACGAGGTTGGCGAGTTCGTTATCGACATAGTTCAGCACCTCGCGGCGCAACCGGTCGACATCGACGCTGCACGCCCGCAGCACCGCGACCGAATCCTGGTCCTCGGTCAGGGCCAGCAACAGGTGCTCGAGCGTGGCGTATTCGTGCCGGCGTTCGTTGGCGTAAGTCAGCGCCCGATGCAGCGACTTTTCGAGATTGCGTGACAGCACACTCGCCCTTCCTTCCTTCCGGTCTCGATCGCGCCTTGCCGGCTAGTCCTTTTCCAAGGTGCATTGCAGCGGATGCTGGTGCTGCCGGGCGAAGTCCATGACCTGGGTCACCTTGGTCTCCGCCACTTCGTAGGTATAGACGCCGCACAGCCCGACCCCACGGCGATGGACATGCAGCATGATGCGGGTCGCCTCCTGCCGGCTCTTGTTGAAGAACCGTTCGAGGATGTGAACGACAAATTCCATCGGTGTGTAATCGTCGTTCAACATCAATACCTTGTACATCGACGGTTTCTTGGTCTTCGGCTTCGTCTTGACGACGACGCCGGTGCCGGGGCCTTCCTCGCCGCGCTTGCCGTTGTCTCTCATATCGATCCGAGCCGATGACGCCGCTCGCCCTCCGATGATATTGGCTTTCCGCCGGTGCGGAAAAGTGTTTTCCGCACTTCCGCTATTCGGTGCGATGCGGCCGGCGCAGCAGCCGGTCGGCCATCGCATCGATCGAGAAGCCGCGGTGCAGCACGGTATCGACCGCCTCGCTGATTGGCATCTCGACACCGAGCCGATGGGCGAGCTCGACCACCGCGGCGGCGGTCGCCACTCCCTCGACCGTCGTGTGGCGCGCCGTCAGCACCTCGCCGAGGGTGGCGCCGCGGCCGAGTGCCAAGCCTAGGGCATAGTTGCGTGATTGCACCGCGCTGCAGGTCAGGACCAGGTCGCCGATCCCGGACAAACCGGCAAAGGTTTCGGCGCGGCCACCCTTGGCGAGCCCGAGACGGATCATCTCGGCGAGCCCGCGGGTGATCAGCGCGGCGCGCGCATTGTCGCCAAAGCCCCGGCCCAAGATCATGCCGCAGGCGATCGCCAGCACATTCTTGACCGCACCGCCGATTTCGGCGCCGATCGGGTCGTCCGACAGGTACGGACGAAACCGGTCGCCGGCAAGAGCTGTTGTGAAGGCGCGGGCCAGTGCCGCGTCATGGCTAGCGATCGTGACCGCCGCCGGCAGGCCGCGGGCAATCTCGACGGCAAAGCTCGGCCCCGAAAGCACGGCAAAGGGCGATGCCGGCAGGATCTCGCGCCCGATTTCCGACATTGTCGCGAGCGAGCCCGCCTCGATTCCTTTCGCGCAATGCAACAGCGGCAGACCTGCCGGCAAATGCACGGCCAGCGCGGTCAGCACACTGCGCAGCGATTGCGCCGGCACGGCGAGCAGCACCGCTTCGGCCTCTGCGAGTGCTGTGCCGAAATCGTGACGTGCGGCGATTGCCGGATCGAGCCCGATCTCCGGCAGATAGACAGGGTTCTCGTGCCGCTCCTCGATCGCGGTGACAATCGAAGGATCACGCGCCCAGATGACCGGCACCGAACCGGCTCGCGCGGCAACAATCGCCAACGCCGTGCCCCAGGCGCCGCCGCCGACGATCGTCAGCCGCTTCACGCCTTGACCCCCGCCCCGGGCCGCTTTGGCGCGGTCGGGTCGAGCGGCCAGCGCGGGCGGGGGGCGGCATCGAGCCCATCGACAAGACCCTGTCGCAATCGCTCGATTCCGGCCCACGCGATCATCGCCGCATTGTCGGTGCAGAGCGAAGCGGGCGGCACGACAAAATCGAGGCCGGCTTCGGTGGCCAGCTCCGCCAGGCGCCGGCGCAGCTGCGTATTCGCGGCGACCCCACCGGCCGCGACAAGTGTCTTGCCTTCGGGATGGACCTCGCGGAACCAGGCGACGGCATGCGCCGTCCGCTCGCAGAGCGCGTCGCAAATCGCCAGCTCGACCGAAGCGGCGAGGTCGGCCCGGTCGCGAGCGCCAGGCGGATCGTGGTCGAGGACGAGCCGGCGCACGGCGGTCTTCAAACCTGAAAACGAGAAATCGCAGCCGGGCCGGCCGGCCAGCGGACGGGGCAATGGGAACCGGTGCGGGTCGCCCTGCGCTGCGGCGCGCTCGATCGCGGGGCCTCCCGGAAACCCGAGGCCGATCAGCTTGGCCGCCTTGTCGAAGGCTTCGCCTGCGGCGTCGTCGAAAGTCGTCCCGAGGCGGCGATAGCGGCCCACACCCATGCAGCACAGCAGCTGGCAATGACCGCCCGAAACCAAGAGCAGCAAGTAGGGGAAAGAGAATTCTCCGATCAGGCGCACGGAAAGCGCGTGGGCTTCGAGATGATTGACCGCGAGAAATGGCTTTTGCGCAGCCCAGGCGATGCCCTTTGCCGTCATCGTGCCGACGACGAGGCCGCCGATCAGCCCGGGCCCGGCCGCCGCCGCAACCCCGTCGATTTCGGCGAGGGCGGTGCCGGCTTCGGCCAGCGCCCGCAAAATCAGGCCGTCGAGCGATTCGAGATGCGCGCGCGCCGCAATCTCGGGGACGACCCCGCCAAACGGCGCATGCTCGGCCAACTGTGAATAGACCAGGTTCGAGCGGATTTGCGGCCCCGACGGCATATCCGCCACGATTGCGGCCGCGGTCTCGTCGCAACTGGTCTCGATGCCGAGAACGATCATTGGCGGTCAGCCCGACCGCGCGGCGGCTCAGCTCGGGGGAGCGGCCTCGTAGGTTTTGAGGGTCTTGTCGGTCGCCGCGTCGATTTCGAGGAGCTTGACTGAATAGCCCCAGAGCTGGGCCACATGGCGCAGGACCGCGCGGCAGCTCTTTTCCGAGAGCAAGACACCGTTATGTGCGGAATGCGCAAGAATGAGGCAGCGGTCGCCGCGCAAATCGACATCGACAACCTGGATGTCGGGCTCGCGCCGCGACAAATCATATTGCCGCGACAAGGCGCTGCGGATCTTGCGATAGCCGATGTCATCGTGGATCGCTTCGACCCGGAGCGCCGGCTTGGCGCTGTCATCCGACACGTGAAACAGCCGGAAGCGACGGATAATCTCCGGGCTCAGATACTGCAGGATAAAGCTCTCGTCGCGATAGTTGGCCCAGGCATGGCGCAACACGCCATAGCCATCGCCGCAGCCGGCGATCGCCGGGAACCAGGCTTGGTCCTCTTCGGTCGGCGTCTCGCAGATGCGGCGGATGTCGCTCATCATCGCAAAGCCGAGCGCGTAGGGGTTGAGGCCGCTAAAGCGCGGGTCATCGAAATCGGGCTGGAACACGACGCTCGAGTGCGAGTGCAGGAACTCGAGCATCGAGCCCTCAGTGATTTGCCCCTTTTCGTGCAGGCGCCGCATGATCTCGTAATGAGTGAAGGTGGCGCAGCCCTCGTTCATCATCTGGGTCTGCTTTTGCGGGTAGAAGTATTGCGCGATCAGCCGCACGATGCGGACCAGCTCGCGCTGCCAATCCTCAAGCCGCGGCGCGCGCTTTTCGATAAAATAGAGCAAGTTCTCCTCTGGCAACCCGAGTTCGCGCTTGATCTCGGCCAGCTTCGCCTCGGCCGCGTCCGGGTCCTCTTTTTCCTTTAAGGCACCGGGCACGGTGCGCCACAAATCGTTATAGGTCGCCTCCGAATGGGCCCGCCATTCCTCGGCGCGGCGCTGCTCTTCCGCAAGGTTTGGCTTGGTGCGGTGAGCGTAACGGTTGACCCCGTGGTCCTTGAGCGCGTGCGCCGCGTCGAGCACCCGCTCGACCGCCTCGACACCGTGCCGTTCCTCACATTTGGCGACGTAATCGCGGGCAAAACTCAGATAATCGAGAATGCCGTTAGCATCGGTCCACTGCCGGAACAGATAGTTATTCTTGAAGAAGTGGTTGTGGCCGAACGCGGCGTGGGCCATGACCAATGTCTGCATCGTCATGGAATTTTCTTCCATGATGTAGCAGATGCACGGATTCGAGTTGATCACGATCTCGTAGGCGAGGCCCTGCAACCCCTTGCGATAGAGGTTTTCGTGAAAGGCGAAGCGCTTGCCGAAGCTCCAATGCCGGTACATCAGCGGCAAGCCGACTGAGGCATAGGCGTCGAGCATCTGCTCCGAGGTGATGACCTCGATCTGGACCGGGTAGACGTCGAGCCCGAGCTCATCAAGCGCGATACGCTCGATCGCATCGTGCACCTGGCGCAGTGCCGCGTAATCCCAATTGGGGCCGCTGAACAGCGGCGCCGCGGCGTCGAGCCGGGCCGCCGGTGCGGATTGCATGTCAGGCACGCACACCCCCCTTTGCGAACAATTCGTGAAACACTGAGAAGATTTGCGACGGATCGCCAACGCGGCGCATCGCAAAATGCGGGTTGGCCGGCGCCACCTCGCTGTAGGCGCGCCACAAATCACTGTCCCGCGCCAGCCCGGTCAAGCTGCCGCCCATACCGTCGCCAACCTCGACATAGGCAAAATACTGGCACAGCGGCAAGACCTCGTCACCCAGAAGGGCAACACACCGGCCGCTGTCGGCACCGTAATTGTCGCCGTCCGAAGCTTGCGCGGCATAGATGTTCCAGCGGTCGGTCGGATAGCGCGCGCGGGCGATCTCCAGCATTTTTTCGAGCGCGGTCGAAACGACAGTGCCGCCGGTTTCGCGGCTGTAAAAAAACGTTTCCTCGTCAACTTCCTCGGCGGTGCTGGTATGGCGGATGAAAACGACATCGACATGGCGGTAGCGGCGGATCAGAAACACGTGCAGCAGCATAAAAAACCGCTTGGCCAAGTCCTTCATCGCCTCGGTCATCGACCCCGACACGTCCATCAGGCAGAACATCACTGCCTCGGTGTTCGGTCGCGGCACCCGCTCAAAGCGATTGTAGCGAACGTCAACCGGGTCGATGTAGGGGATGATCTTGCTGCGGTATTCGAGCCGCTCGAGCTCTTGCTCAAGCCGCGCCACGGCCTCCTCATCCGATTTTTCGCGCGCTTCCTCCAGCGCCTGGCGCAGCGCTTCGAGGTCGCGCGATTTGGGCCGCCGCAGCGAAATCCGCCGCGCCATGCTGTTGCGCATGGTTCGGCGTACGCTGAGATTGGCCGGCGTGCCGCTGACGGTGTAGCCGGCGCGCTGCAGATCGACCGCAAAGGTCTCGCGCAGGCTCTTTTTGACGAGGTCGGGCAGCTCGAGATCCTCGAAAAACATGTCGAGGAACTCTTCCTTCGAGAGCGTGAACTCGAACGCGTCCTCACCCGATCCGTCCGGGCTCCCTTGCGAGCCGCTGCGGCCCTCGCCGCCGGTCGGCCGCGGGATCTCGTCGCCGCGCACATATTCCTTGTTACCGGGCACGACATGGTCGGTGCGCCCGGTGCGGCGGCTGTGGTGAAAGATCGGTTCGGTGATCCCGCGGGTCGGGATCGCCACCTTCTCGCCGTGCTCTACATCGGCGACCTTGCGCTTGCGCAGCGCGTTCTGCACCGCCGATTTGACCTCGGCGCGGGCGCGCGCGAGAAACCGCTGGCGGTTACTGAGGCTCTTGCCCTTTGGGTTGGGTCGGCGGTCGACGATGTTCATCGCACCCCTCCGGACCGGTTCGGCGGTCCGCCTATCCGGCCTTGTTTACCCGCATGTACCACTCGACCAGCCGCCTCACCTGGCGCTCGGTATAGCCGCGCGCCACCATGCGCTCGAGGAAGTCGGTGTGCTTTTTCTCGGTCTCCGAATCCTTTTTCGAGCCAAAGCTGATCACCGGCAGCAGGTCTTCGACCTGCGAGAACATGCGCCGCTCGATCACCTCGCGCAACTTCTCGTACGAGGTCCAGGACGGGTTGCGCCCGGCATTGCCGGCCCGCGCGCGCAACGCAAATTTGACGACCTCGTTGCGGAAATCCTTCGGGTTGGCGATGCCGGCCGGCTTTTCGATCTTGGACAATTCCTGGTTCAAGAGCTCGCGGTTCATCAATTGGCCGGTGTCCGGGTCCTTGTAATCGCTGTCCTCGATCCACGCATCGGCATAGGCGACATAGCGGTCGAACAGGTTCTGCCCATAATCGGAATAGGATTCGAGATAGGCCTTCTGGATCTCATGGCCGATGAACTCGGCATAGCGCGGCGCCAGTTCGGCCTTGATAAAATTCAGATATTTCTTCTCGGTGTCGTCGGGGAACTGCTCGCGCCAGATAGCCTGCTCCAGCACATACATCAGATGAACCGGATCGGCCGCGACCTCCTGTGTGTCGAAATTGAAGGTGCTCGACAACACCTTGAAGGCGAACCGGGTCGAGATGCCGTCCATGCCTTCGTCGACACCGGCGGCGTCGCGATATTCCTGCACCGATTTCGCGCGCGGGTCGGTGTCCTTCAGGCTCTCTCCGTCATAGACCCGCATCTTCGAATAGAGGTTTGAGTTCTCATGTGCCTTGAGCCGGGACAGCACGCTGAAGCGCGATAAGATGTCGAGCGTTGACGGCGCGCAGGGCGCATTCGCGAGCTCGCTGTTTTGCAGGAGCTTTTCATAAATCTTGCGCTCTTCGGTACTGCGTAGGCAATACGGCACCTTGATCACGGAAATGCGGTCGATGAAAGCCTCATTGTTCTTGTTGTTTTTAAAAGTCTGCCATTCGGCCTCGTTTGAATGCGCTAGCACGATCCCCTGATAGGGGATGCCGCCGATATTCTCCGAGCCGACGTAGTTGCCTTCCTGCGTCGAGGTCAGGAGCGGGTGCAGCATCTTGA
The DNA here is from genome assembly GCA_036404275.1 of Allostellaceae bacterium. Classification (GTDB taxonomy): domain Bacteria; phylum Pseudomonadota; class Alphaproteobacteria; order ATCC43930; family CGMCC-115725; genus AP-15. The sequence goes on along the minus strand of DASXAM010000281.1, from coordinate 8,467 downwards.
TCGGCGCCTTGAACATCTCGACAAATTCGAGCAGGCCCTGGGTCGTGCGGTTGAGGCCGCCCGAGTAGGAATAGGCGTCGGGGTCGTTCTGGCTGAAGAATTCCAGCTTGCGGATATCAACTTTGCCGACGAGGCTCGACACGTCCTGATTGTTCTCGTCACCCGGCTCGGTCTTGGCGATGCAGATCTGCTTCAGCCGCGACGGCTGCAGCCGGCCCACGGTGAATTTGGTGATGTCGCCACCGAACTCCTCGAGGCGCTTGACCGCCCAAGGCGAGATCGTGCCGGTTAGCCGGCGGCGCGGGATATTGTAGTGCTTTTCGAGTTCGGGGCCGAGCGTCACCGGGTCGAACAGACCTAGCGGGCTCTCGAATACCGGGCTCACTTCCTTGCCGGCCTTCAAGACGTAGACCGGCTCCTTCTCCATCAGCTGCTTCAAGCGCTCGGCGAGCGAGGATTTGCCGCCACCGACCGGGCCGAGCAGGTAGAGGATCTGTTTGCGCTCTTCCAGCCCCTGCGCGGCGTGGCGGAAGAAGCCGACGATCCGCTCGATCGTCTCCTCCATGCCGAAGAAGTCGGAGAATTCGGGATAGACCTTGATCGTCCGGTTCATAAAGATGCGGCCGAGCCGAGGGTCCTGGCTCGTATCGACCGTGGTTGGCTCGCCAATCGCGCTCAGCATGCGTTCGGCCGCACCGGCGTAAAAGGACGGATCGTCGGAGCACTTGCCGAGGTACTCCTCGAGCGAGTACTCGACCTCCCTCCGGTTGTCGTACAACCTCGAATAGAGTCCGAAGATCCCGTCGTCAAATCCCATCTCACACCTCAACCGCCATCAGCGCCGAACTCGGCTGTTGCTCGTCACCCAGTTGAGTGAACGCCGCGCGCCGAAAATCATCGCCGAAACCTTTCCCATCACTCCAAGCTCCGGATGCCCCCTCGGCGTCTTCCCCGAAGCTTCCCCCCAACGAACGCCGAATCGAGTCGGCAAATCCGCCGCCAACCGCATCGCAAGCATTATGCCAAATCATTGTGGCGACAGTGCGGATCTCAACGGAAATCGGCGGTCGGCCACCTCCGGCCCGCCCAGCCATCCCTTGAACGCGCCTCATCCATCGGTTAGAGGACAACATATTGTGGCCATCTTACGATCTTCAACCATCATATATTAAACAGCCGGAAATCCCAATAAAAATCTAGGTTAATCGGCGCGCGCCGATTCTGGCGTTCGAGGCGCCCCCGAAGTGGCGCGCATAATGTAACAGAAGCGCGGCGTTCTGCCGCAGCCGATGGCTGGTGCCGCGATTGGCAACCGGTACGTTTGTCACCTGGGGTCGCGACCGCGAAAGGCGCCAAGGCCCGCCCGCAATGTCTGCCGCTGAAAGCCGGTCGGATTGCGCAAATCGGAGCTCCCTCCGCCGACGGGGCGCTCGGTTCGACGCTCAAGCCCCGTCAGGCGCCGGCAACACGAAGCCCGGAAGAGCGTCAGTGCCGAGCGAGTGCGACCAACTCGGTCGCCAACGGCCTCATAAACAGGGCAGCATAGCCGAGATAGACGAGCACCCCGCTGACGACCAGCCACGGGGCGGCGCTCGAGCCGGCTGTCGGCAGCCAGACATCGATCGCACGCACGCTCGCATACATTACCAGCGATCCGGCGAGCGGCGGCAGCAGCGGCGCGATCAAGTCGAAAATCGTGATCCCGGTGATGATCGCGACACGGCGAAGCAGGACGAGAAGCTGGATCGGGGTGGCGACGAGCCAAGCGGCGCAAACGCCGATCAGCCCCCAGTGGCTGCCGACGGCAAACGCCAGAGGATATAGGATCGTCGCAAACAGCGTGTTCTTGAAGCTGGCCCGGATCTGGCCGATGCCGATCAGAAAAGACGGGATCAGGATCCCGATCGGCCGCAGCGCCATCGCAATCGCGAGGATGACGAGCGGCAGCGTCGCCTGGGTCCATTTCGGGCCGAGAGCGATCGAGACGATCTGCGGTGCGGTCGCGGCGATGCCGAAAAACACCGGAAAACACAAAAAGCCGAGGAGGCGCGTGGCCTTTTGCAGATAGTGCAGCGCCTCGTCCCGGTTGTCCTGCACCTGGGCAAAAGCCGGGAACGCGATCGGCTTGACCACGCCGGACAGCTTTTCGACCGGCAGGGCGGCGACGGTCCGGGCGACCGAATATATCCCCAGGATGTCGGCGCCGAGCAGCTTGCCGATGACAAAAACGTCGGCGCTTGCATAGAACGTCCAAAGCAGGTTTTCGGCCGTTCGCAATCCTCCGAAATGCAGGACCTCCGACAAGTTCCGGAGCGTGAACCTCGGACGCCGAAAATAGGGCGCGGCAAAGCCGAACCCGATCGCCTGCAGTATGCCGCGGAACAGCAGCCCCGAGAGCAGCGACCAGACGCCGGCGCCCGCCCAAGCCAGGAGCAGCACCAGCGTGCCGCTTAAAATGTTGGAAGCCAGATCGATCCGCGTCACCCGTTTCAGATCGAGCTTCTTCTCGAGCAATGCCCGCGGCACCGCTTGCAGCGCGACCGCGATAAAGACGAGGCTGGCGGCCAGCAGCAGTCCGGCGAGCCGCGGCTCGCCGTAGAACCAAGCCGCGGGATAGGCAAGGGCGCACAGCAGCACAAGGCCGATAGCGTTGATCGTCAAAATCAGGCCAAAGACCCCGCGCAAATCCTCGTCGCCGAGGCGGCGGCTTTGCACGATCGCATCGGCAAAGCCGACATAGCTCAACGATTGGAGAAAGCCGGTGATCGCGATCGTGACCGCCATCAGCCCGTAATCCTGCGGGCGCAGAAAGCGGACCGTGGCGAGGGTCATGGCCCAATTGGCAAGCTGACCGGCAAGCCGGGTCGCGGTCGCCCAACCGACCGCGGTCAGCACGCTGCGCTTCAACGAACCGGTGTCAGCCATGTCACTTTCAGCCCAAGCCGTCGAGCCGCGGCTACGATGGCGGCTGTACGGGGCAAACGTATAGACCACTTTTGTTAAAGAGCGCCTACAATTGATGGTGAATCGATGGCGAGCCGCCGAGAAACGTTGCGGGCTTTAGGGGGAGATTTATGGATTCGAATCGCGACCGGCGCCTCTTGTTCGTGTTTCGGCACGGCGAAACCGATTGGAACCGGGAGGGGCGGCTGCAAGGGCATATCGACGTGCCGCTCAACGAAAGCGGTCGCGTCCAAGCCGAAGCGCTCGCCCAAAGACTGTTGCCGCACTGCCTCGACGCGGTGCTGTCGAGCGACCTGACGCGTGCCCTGCATACGGGGCGTGTGGTGGCCGAAGCCGCGGGCGTGCCGCTGATTATCGATGCCGGGCTGCGCGAAACCAATGTCGGCGAGGCCGAGGGCCTCTTATGGGCCGAGGCCAAGGCGCGCTTTGGCGCGGAATTGACCGAGCGCTGGTTTGCCGAAGAGGATGTAGCGTTCCCCGGCGGCGAGACTGGCCTCGCGACCCGTACCCGCGCGCTCGCCGCGTTGCGGCGCTTCGCCGCAGCCCATCCCCATCGCCGGATCGGGGTTTCGACGCATGGTGCGATGGTGCGCCAGCTGATGAAGCACGCGCTGCCGCCCGGCAGCTTGCCGGTCAAGACCCGCAACACCGTGCTTTACATCCTTTTCTACGAGCCCGGCCTCGACCGCCTCATCCCGGTCGAACAAGCCGAACTCGGCCAGGTCTCGGAGCTTGCGTCAAATCTGATGCTGCCGGAGCTGCGCTAAACCCTGGCCGTGGTGTCCGCGAACAATCCCGGCGCGGCGCTGTCCGCCGCCGGCTTGAGCGGCGGCAGGATTTGGTCCGGATCGAGATCGAGCTCGTGGACCGCCATGTTCAAGAGGCAGAAATCGGGTTGCGGCGGCTGCGCCGGGGCGATGGCGCCGTCGCGGAACAATTGCTCGAGCCGCCCGCCTTTGAAGATGCCGTGCGCGCCGGCCAGGGTCAGCGCGGTGCGGGTGATCCGGGTCACGGCTTCGCCGACGACGTATTTGGCGCGGTAGAGCGCCGCCGTGGTTTGCGGCGTCGGCCCCTCGCTGTCGCTGAGCCAGGCGGCGTGGTAGGCGACAAGCCGGGCGGCTTCGAGATCGGCGCTCATTTCCGCCACATGGCGGCGGACGTCGGGCTGATAAGCGAGCGGCTGGCCAAAGCCCGCCGGCCGGCGCGACTGCACCACCCGCACCGCCTCACGATACGCTGCCGCAGCGACGCCGAGATAGACCGCGGTGTAGGAGCCCCAGAACCAGTTCAGATGCGCCTGGCGAAATGGCCGGATGTCGTCGGATTGGAAGACGGCGGCGTCTTCGGGCAGCCGACATTCTTCGAGGATCAGCGCATCGCTGCGGGTGGCGCGCATGCCGAGCGTGTCCCAATTGGCCTCGACCCGGCGGTCCTCGGCGTCGCGCGGCACCAGCAGCATGACGCCGGCGAAGGGAGTCTTTGCCCCCTCGGGGTAGGCCAGCACCAGGCAATAATCGGCAGCTTCGAGCATCGAGGCGAACATCTTGCGCCCGCTGATGCGCCAGCCGCCATCGACCCGCCTGGCCCGTGCGGTGATTGGCCGCGCGCCGATCAACGAGGTCGTCCCCGGCTCGGAAAAATTGCCGGCGATCAATTTCTTCTGCCGGACGACGAGATCGGCAATACGGCGTTTGGTTTCGGACGGGACTTCGGTGCTGTCGATCAGCGGCATCACCACCGAGGCGTGCATATTGAAGGCAAGCGCGGTCGCCGGGCAGCCCTCGGCGAGCGCCTCAAAGGCGAGGGTATGACCGAGGAGCCGGACCCCGCCCCCGCCGAGCTCGATCGGGATGTTGAGCGCGTAAAACCCCTCGTCACGCAGCCGCGCGTAATTCTCGATCGGATGGCTGGCGGCGCGGTCGTGCTCGGCCGAGCGGCTCGCGAATTCGCCAGCGAGCGACCGCGAGCGCGCTTGCAGCCGCCCCTCTTCCTCGGTCAGCCGAAAATCCACGCCGGCGCAACGCCCGGTTCAGCCGCGGGCGAGCGCGTAGACCTGCTTGCCGCCCGGCGGCGACGGCAACGCCGTCCAGCTCGCGCCGCCATCCGTGCTGTTGTACACCTCGCCGCCATTGGTGGCGCAGGACATCTGTGCCGGATGGCGGTCGTCAAAGGCGATTTTAAACATCGTGTGCGGCACCGGAGCGCCGATATCGACCCGCGCCCAACTGTCGCCGCCGTCGCGGCTGTGCAGCAGCGTGCCCTTATCGCTTTGAAAGCCGGCGCCGGCCGCCACCCATAGGTGACGTGGGTTGCCGGGCGCCTCGCGGATATCGCGGCAGTAGATGTAGCCCTTTGGATTGAGCGGCTCCAGCGGCACATGCCGCCAATGGTCGCCGCCGTCATCGCTGCGGAACATGCCGGCGCGGGCGATGCCGAAAACAATCCCCGGGCGCCACCGGCTCGCCAGCACGCCGTGCATGTCGACCATGTCGTCGTTGACGTATTGGCCGTGGCTCAAATTCTCCCAATGCTCGCCGCCATCGGTCGAGCGGATCGTCCCGCCGACCTCGATCGCGCCGTAGAGGTGATCGGGCTGGCTGGCGCTGGCGTCGAGCATCAGGACCCGCTTGGCCGGGTTGGCGCCGGGTGCGGTGGTGATGTCCGGAAAGCGCACGCTGACCGGGAGCTTTGTCCAGCGCTCGCCGGCGTCGTCGCTGCGATAGATCTCACAATTCTCGTAGCCGACGAGGATCGTGTCGGGATCGTGCGGGTGGAACAATACCGACCAGACCGGCAGCCCGTGATCGGGAACCGGCACCTTTTCCCAATGGGCGCCGCGGTCGGTGCTGCGATAAGGCCCGTCCTGGGTTCCGGCATAAAGGATCTCAGGCTGTTGCGGGTGCACCGCCAAGGCGCGCACCGCGGGCGCCTCTGGCAAGCCTTGCTCGATCCGCTCCCATTCGCCGCCGCCGTCGGCAAAGCGGTAGAGGCCGGAATCAACCGCCCGACCCGGCCCGGTTTCGCCGGCCAACCCCAGATAGATGTATGACGTTGCGTTGTCGGCCATCGGATATCCTCCCGCGCTTATTCGAATTGCAGGCTGATTGTTTCGGCGACGAGCGCCGGGCGCGCGCCGCCCTCAACCTCGACCGTATTTTCCGAAACAATCCGCACCCCGCCGTCCTCGGTCGGCTCGACCGATTTGATCGTCTGGCGCAGCCGGATGCGCGAGCCGGCCGGCACCGGCCCGGTAAAGCGGATACGGTTCGCGCCATAGTTGAGCCCGCGCGAGCGCTTTCTGACTTGCACCAGGGTCGAGGCGAGCCGCGGCACCAAGGACAGCGTCAGATAGCCGTGCGCGATCGTCTTGCCGCCCGGCATTTCGCGTTTAGCGCGCTCGATATCGACATGGATCCATTGATGGTCGCCGGTCGCATCGGCGAATTTGTCGATCATCGCTTGGTCAATCGTAACCCAGTCGCTGACGCCGACCTCGCGGCCGACATATTGCGCCAAATCCGCCGGCCGTTCGACCTCGATCATGCTGTCTCCTCGCTGCGGCGGTTGCGCCGCGCGATACAAGGCGGTGATTCTCCGGCGACAGATTAGAAGCCCCGTCCGGTGGCCGCAACCGATGCGCTGCACCAAAATCGCGCTGTTGACATTCGGGGCCGGCCTGCTCGCGGGGCTCGCCGCCATCGCCATCGAGATCGGTTGGCTCGGACGCGCCGCGAGCCTGCTGATGGCGCTCGGCATCGCCGCCCTGCCGATCGGCATGGCCGTCGACTGGCGCCGCGCGACCAAAACAGCGCGGCCGGCGGTGAAGAAGCGCAGCAAGGCTCGAACACGGCGGGCCGCCGCGGCGCCGCGCCGGCCGACGCGCCCGCGCAAGCCGGTCTCGCCCAACCGATAGGATGACGCGCACCGCCGCACCGTACTAGGATCGTGCGCAGAAGCTGCGGCGAGCCCCGCCGCCGATCTGATGCGGAGGAAAGATCATGGCGAAGAACAAGATTGCGATCGTCGGCGCGGGTGCGGTCGGCGGCTATGCCGGGGCGCATATGGTCCAGGCCGGCGAGGACGTGACCTATATCGACCCGTGGCCGGAAAACGTCGAAGCGATCCGCAAGAACGGTCTGCGCATCACCCATATCCGCGATGTCGAGCCGTTTACCGTGCATCCCCGTGCGCTGCATCTGACCGAGGCGCAGCAGCTCTCCAAGGAAGCGCCGATCGACATCGCCTTTATCTGCATGAAATCCTACGACACCGCCTGGGCGACAATGATGATCAAGCAGTACCTGGCGCCGGGCGGGTATTGCGTCTCGTTGCAGAATTGCATGAACGAGGAGACGATCGCCGGCATCGTCGGCTGGGGCAAGACCTTGGGCTCGATCGCCAGCTCGATCACCGTCGAACTGCATGCGCCCGGCCAGGTCCGGCGCGCCGCCGGCAAATCGGGCTCGCGCCACACCGTTTTCCGCGTCGGCGAGGTGCACGGCCGGATCACCGAGCGGGCAAAGGAGGTCTGCCGGCTCGTCTCCTATGCCGACAGCGCGATGGTCACCGAAAATCTGTGGGGCGAGCGCTGGTCGAAGCTCGTCACCAACGTCATGGGGAACGGGCTTTCCGCCTGCACCGGGCTGATCAGCCGCGACATGATCAAAAACGATGCGATCCGCCATTTCTCGACCCGGCTCGGCAGCGAGGCGATCCGCGTCGGCCAGGCGCTCGGCTATCATTTCGACGAGGTCAGCCATATGGACCCGGAGACGATCGCCCGCGCCGGCGAAGGCGACGCCGCGGCGACGAGGGAGATCGACGAGCATCGCCTGGCCGAGGCGAACCGCCCCGGCGGCGGCGAGCATCGCCCCTCGACCGGCCAGGACATGTTCAAGGGTCGGCGTACCGAGATCCAGTTCCTCAACGGCTTTATTGTGCGCAAAGGCGAGGAGGTCGGGCTACCGACCCCGACCAACAAGATCCTGACCGACATCGTCGCGCGCGTCGAAAAGGGCGAGCTCAAGCCCGATCCCAAGCACATCGTCGATTTGCGCCTCAATTGAGCCCCGATGCGTCATCCGCTCGACCCCCTCCCATTCCCTCCCCCGCGTGCGGGGGAGGGTTAGGGTGGGGACGGAGGGCATAAGAATGTTTGCTCTTGTCAACACGCCGAACGGGCCGGCGCCGGCCGAGCTGCGCGAGGTGGCAGAGCCGCGCCCGGCCGCGAACGAGGCGCTCGTCGCAGTGCACGCGTTTTCACTGAACCGCGGCGAATTGCGGCTAATGCAGGTTCGCCCCGAAGGCTGGCGCCCCGGCCAGGACATCAGCGGGGTGGTGCTGAAGGCCGCGGCCGACGGCAGCGGCCCAAAAGAGGGCGCTCGGGTCGTCGCACTCAGCGACAATGCCGGCTGGGCCGAGCGTGTGGCGGTGCCGGCGCATCGGCTCGCTGTCATTGCCGACAATGTCCGCTTCGAGGAAGCGGCGGCGCTGCCGGTGGCCG
>DASXAM010000280.1:0-7542 GCA_036404275.1 Allostellaceae bacterium | reverse complement strand
TGCTCCCTCGCGAGCGGAGCGGGGGACTTCTATTGCCCCTCCCCCGCAAGCGGGGGAGGGAAGGGTGGGGGTAGAGCAGCGCGAGGTTGTGCTGTTGATTGACACGTTCAACCGGTATTTCGAGCCCGATAATGCCCGCGCGGCCGAGCGGGTGCTGACCCGCGCCGGGTATCGCGTGCTCAGTCCGGACCCGGCGCGCGGCCGGCCATTGTGCTGCGGCCGGACCTTTCTCGCGGCGGGCCTTCTCGACGGGGCCCGCCGGGAAGCGGAGCGCATGATGGCGGCATTGGCGCCCTTTGTCGCGGCGGGAATCCCGATCGTCGGCCTCGAGCCGTCCTGCCTATTGACCTTGCGCGACGAATTTCCGGCGCTGTTGCCGGGAGAGGCGGCGAAGGCGCTCGCCGGCCATGCGCAGCTCTTCGAGGAATTTGTCGACAGCGAGCGCGGCGCTGGCCGGTTCCGCCTCAATCTCGGAGCGATGCCGGGCCGCACCGCCTTGTTGCACGGCCATTGCCACCAGAAGGCGTTCGCGACGGTCCAGGCCGCCATCAAAACCTTGCAGCTGATCCCGGAGCTCAAGGTCGAGACCTTTGACTCGACCTGCTGCGGCATGGCCGGCGCCTTTGGCTACGAGGCGGAGCATTACGAGATGTCGCTAAAGATCGGCGAGCTCGGCGTTCTGCCGCGCCTGCGCGCCGCTCCGCCCGACACGCTGATCGCGGCCTGCGGCACGAGCTGCCGTCACCAGATCGCCGACGCGCTCGGCCGCAACGCCCGCCACATCGTCCGCCTCCTCGACGATGCGCTCGCCTGAAAGCGGGCGATCCGGGGGCCGGAGCCTACGCGCTAGCGAAGACGATCGTGCAAGGGCTGCTGGTCTTGAGGACCTTGCCTGTCGGCGTCAGCGATCCGTTTCCTTGGTTGACCTTGAACGGCACGATCGTGTCGGTGTTCTGCTCGGTGCTGAAGCCTTCGTCGGCGTTGGCGGCGTAGAGCGTTTTCGCCGCCGGATCGAGACAGAAAAAGCGCGGCGACTTGGCGTGGGTCAGCACCCATCCCGCCGGTGTCAGCGTCCCGTCGCGAGAATTGACGGCGAACACCCCGACGCTGTCATGGCCGCGGTTCGAGGCGTAGACGACGCGGCCGGACGGGTGGACGGCGATCTCGGCGCCGTGATTGTCGCCGGTGTAGCTCGATGGGGTGGAGGGCAAAATCTGGAGCGGCTGCAAGCTGCCGCGTTGCCCGTCCCAGCGGTAGGTCACGACGGTCGAGCCGATTTCATTGATCACATAGGCGAACGGCATCTTCGGGTGAAAGGCGATATGCCGCGGGCCGGAGCCGGGGCGTGCCTTGACAAAGGCCGGATCGTTCGGCGTCAGCTTGCCGGTCGCCGCATCGAGGCGGAACACATCGATCCGGTCGTACCCCAGATCGGGTATCGCGATAAAGCGGCCGCTCGGATCAAAGACCGCCTCGTGCGGGTGCGAGCTCGCTTGCCGCTTTCCGTCCGGGCCCGGCTCGCCGGTCAGCGCCACCAGATCGGCGCGCGGCCCCAAGGTTCCGTCCTTCTCGATCGGCACGACGCCGACCGAGCCCGCGGTGTAATTGGCGGTGACGATCCATCGCCCGGTCGGGTCGATCGCCAAATGCACCGGGTTTTTGCCGCCGCAGGATTGCTTGTTGAGCGCGGTGACGTGGCCGTTTTCCTTGTCGATCGCATAGGCGCTGACCTCGTCGAGGTCGGCATGCACCGAATAAAGAAAACGCTGCGCCCGGTCGATCGCCAGGAAAGAGGGGTTAGTGATCTCGAGGAGCTGCTCGTGGGTCCAGGCGCCCGACGGATCCACCCGGTAGACGTTGATGCCGCCGCCATGCCCCTTGCGCTGCGTCGTCGTAAACGCGCCGACATATGCGATCAGCGCAGTTGCGCCTTTGCTGCGCGGCTGCGCTCCGGCGGCGGTGCCCCGCAACATCGCCGGCCCGGCCGCCGCTAGAGCCGCGCCTGTTTTCAGCACAAGACGTCGGTCAATGCGCATGGCAGCGGCAACAACTGGTTTCTGCATTTTCCTCCCCCTCCGCGTTCGCCGGAAACGGCGCCTGCCAACCTAGGGAAGATTGCGGATCTTCGCCGACACAGGTCAAGCGGGCTGGTCGCCGCGCATCCGTTCAATGGAGCGGCGGTCGAATTTGCCGCACACCGCCTTGCGGTGCTGGCGTCCGCGATGCCGGTCTCGAAGCCGGCTGCCAGTCCTCAAGCCCGGCTGGGGGCGGCGCTCGCGGCATCAAGCTCGGCCCGCGACCGGCGGCGACGGCGCTGGATTGCGGTCAGCGCGGCGAGGCTCGACAGCGCGCTAAAGATCAAGTAGTAGCTCGGCGACAGCTTGTCGCCGGTTATCGCAATCAGCCAAGTGGCCGTAAGCGGCGCCAGCCCGCCAAAGATCGACACCGACAGAGAATAGCCGAGCGACACTCCGATCGCCCGGACCTCGACCGGAAATTGCTCCGACATCAGCGAAGGCAGCACACCGCTATACCCCGCCTTGATCAGATTCAGCCAGGTGACGGCGAGAATGCAGGCCGCAAGCGACGGAAACGCGGCCATCAACCAGAACGCCAAATACGGGGTCAAAACGAACAGCCAGCACGTGATGACCATCAGCAATGGGCGCGACAGCTTGTCGGACCAGTGGCCAAAGAGCGGGCAGCCGATCGCTAGAACCGCACCCCCGATCAAGGTCGCGGTGAACCCGGTCGAGGCCGGCAGATGCAATGTCTTGACCCCGTAAGTCGGAATATAGGTCAAGATGTAAAACGAGCTGTTTGAGATGATCGAAATCCCGAGCGCCAGCAGAACCGGAAGCGGATGCCGCCGCAACAATTCGCCGAGCGGTACCGTAGTGGGCTTCTCGGCTGCCAGAAACTCGGGGGTTTCGATGACCTTTGCCCGGATGTAAAGCCCGGCGGGGCCGACCAGGATGCCGAAAATATAGGGAAGCCGCCAACCCCACTCGACCAGCTGCTGGTGGCTCAGCAATGTCGTCAAGAGCACCCCGAACAGCGACGCGAGGAGTGTGATCATGCCGCCAGTGGCAAACTGCCAGCTCGCGGCGAAGCCCCGCCGGACGCCGCCGTGCTCGGCCAAAAAGCTCACCGCGCCGCCGAACTCACCGCCGACCGAAAAACCCTGCAACAGCCGCGCGAGCGTGATGATGATCGGTGCGGCAAGCCCGATCGTTGCGTAGCCCGGCGTCACCGCCATCAGCGTCGTGCCGATCGTCATCAGCGCGATCGACAGCAGCAAGCCGTTCTTGCGTCCGGCGCGGTCGGTAAAGCCGCCGACGACGATGGCCCCCAATGGCCGTACCAGATAGGCGAGGCCGAATGCGCCGAACGTGATCAGCAGCGACACGGTGGGGTTGCCGGTGGGGAAGAACACCTCAGCTATTGTGACCGCGAAAAAGCCGTAAACGACGAAGTCGAACCATTCCAATATATTGCCGATCGTCGCCGCGACGATCATACGACGCATCGAGGGCGGGTTCGGCGGCGCCACGGCTGACGAGGTTTGCGCGGTCATTCCAGGGTCTCCCAGGTCAGGCGCGCTGCCTGCCCATTTTTCGCTCGGCCGGCCCGCTGCTGCGCGGCCCGTTCCCCGATTACGCGGGGCTTGACAGACAATGTTGCCGTTTCGGCGGTCCCAGCAAAGACAAATCGCCGAGAGCCGGCCCGACGGCCGCAGTTTACCGTGACGCACGCGGAGCCGGTCGGCCTCGTCGATTTCGCAAAACGGCGAGCCGGAGGGCAACACCGCACTTGCCGTGGGCCGATGGTTGCCCGCATCGGTCGCTTCAGGACCCCTCCGTCAGACGATGCAGGGATTGACCCAGCGCAGGCCGGGAAACCGGGCGAAGTCGGCGTCGGTCGTATAGAGGATGTACCCGCGTTCCATTGCGAGAACCGCCAGATGCGCGTCGGTGGTGAGATTTGCCGCCGTTCCGAGCTGCTCCAGCGCCGCGCGAAGCCCGACAAAATGGGAGGGCGAGGGTTGTGGGATGTGGATGTGAGGAAGCTCTAGCCAACTGGCTATTCGCGTCATGACATCGGCGACCGGAAAGGGCCGGAGCATGACCCGCGGGTTGGTCGTGATGCGGATAAAGCCAAGCAGTGTCACCCATGCGAGCCCTACGCCCTCCGAGCCCGAGAGGCACCCGTCCCACCAATGCCGGGCGTAGCCGTGAACTGCCGAGTCGGCGTTATGAGCGTGGATCAGGACGTTGACGTCCGGCAGGATCATCGGGCTTGTGCGCGGATACGGCGTAGACTTCGGCTTCGAGTTCGTCGGCGAGTTGGTTGAGCTTGTCGGGGTCGATGCCGGGCCTGATCCCGAACGAATGCGGGATCGTTTTGGGGGCGCTCTGTTGCTGCGGGCGCAAGTCCCGGTCAAGGCCGGAGCGAATCGTGCGGTTGACCACGTCTTTGAACGACACCCCGAGTTCGCGAGCGCGCCGCCTGAGTAGCCCGGCGAGGTCGTCGTCGATGGTGAGTGTAGTCCGCATTTTTGCATCATGGATGCGAGATAAAAGGACGTCAAGACATCAGCAGTACGATGGTCCGCGAGAGCGCGCGCCGCGACCGTCGCGGTCCGCTCTGCGGACATTAGAGGAAGACGCTGAGGTTTTTGTCGAGCAGCACGTTGGCGTCGAGGACGATCGTGCGGCGGGCAATTTTCCAGCCGTCCTTGGTCTTGCGGAGCCCATCCTCGCGATAGCCGGAGAGCAGCTGATGGTCGGTTTCGAGGTGCGACCGGTAGACGAGAAAGGCGGTCTTGGCCGCGACCTCGCCATTCTCCAAGGGCGTGGCTACGAGATTGCCGACGAGGTGGCGGGTGCGCGACGGCGGGTCTTCGGCCCAAGCCATGCCGGTCTCGAGCCGTGCCACGCGCATTTCAAGATAGCGCTTATCCTCCTCGAGAATCGCGAGGTCGCCCGCCGCCGTCAATTCGCGGTGCAATTCGCGGCGCGGCACGTTCTTGCGCCGCGGCATAAAATAGAGGACATCGTCGGCGAACAGATCGAGCCACTCCTTCAGCCTGCGCTCGTCGAGCAGCCACGCCTCGCGAATATAGAACTGCATCAGCTCGAACCACAGCGCCTGCTGATCGATCGGCGCCACCGAGCCGGCGGCATTCTCTGCAGTCGGGCTTTTCATCGGACCGCGCTCGCGGGAGACGACGCCGCTTTTCCCCCTCTCCCCCGCCGGCGGGGGGAGGCGGGGGTACGATTCGGCGATTTCGGGCGATGCATTTCCAGAACCCGGCTCAGCCGCGCATCGTCGCGGTGCCGGCGAAGGGGGCGGTGATCGGGGCGAGCGGGATGTCGGCCCAGCTTTCAGCGTTCATGAACTCTTCCCAGCGCTGGTAGAACAGTCGCTGGTTGCTTTCCGAGATGTAGCGTTCGGAGACGAGGCCCGGGTAGTCGGGGTGCGAGCCCGCGTGACCGAGCCCCATCGACAAATCCTGCCGGTGCCGGCGCCCGGCATGGCTGGTGCTCGCCTCTGTCACCTGGCGCCAATTGTCGACGTCGTCCTGCTCGAACATGCCGGCCGCACCATTGTTGGCCTGGCTGCCGATCCGGATTGCCCGCTGCAATTCCTCGGGCATGTCGCGGTCCACCAGGACGAAATGCCAGAACTCGGTCTGGAGCGGCCCGCGCGGCAATGCCAGCCGCAGCCCCAGAATGCCGTTCGGAAAGATCGAATGGTTGCCGAGCTGCACGCGGCGCGCGCGCAGTGGCCCAAGCCGGCGCTCGACCTCGGGCATTGTCGCCGCGTGATATTCCTGAAAGAGCCGCATCGTGTCCTTGGTCATGCCGTGCACATAGCGCGGCATGCCGTCATCGGCGTCGCGGAAGGTGATCCCGTGCCCGTTGACAAAGGCGTGCTTATTGGGGCTCGCGAACTGGTCCTCATGCGACAAAGGCGGGCGGCCGATAAAGCGAGTCTGGACGCGGGCGCTCGACAGATGGCTCGTCGGCACGTGGTAATTATCCGAGCAATTGTCGACGAGCGTCTTCCAATTGACCGGCTCGAGCCATTTCATCGGCCCCAGCGCCTGCATGCCGCCGTCGCGCCGGTTGAACACCGTGTCGAGATACCAGCGCGCATCGCCCAAATAGGCGTCGAGGCTCGGCGCTTGCCGATCCCATGTCGCGAAAACGATCCCGGCATAGGTCTCGACACGCGCCTCGACGAGGCCGAGGGCGGTTTTGTCGAGCGCGCCGTAATACGCCTCCGCCGCGCCGGGGACGTATTCGAGGGCACCGTCGTTCCGGTAGGTCCAGCCGTGATAGGTGCACATAAAGCGCTTGGCGTTGCCGTCATCGACACGGCACACACGGTTGCCGCGATGGCGGCACATATTGAGAAGCGCATGCAGCCGCCCTTCGCCGTCGCGGGTCAGGATAACCGGGTCTTGGCCCATATAAGTGTGAAGGAAATCGTCGGGATCTGGGACCAGGCTCTCATGCCCGATCATCAGCCAGGCGCGGCCGAAGATTTTCTCCATTTCGTCGTCATAGACCGCCCAGTCGCTAAAGATTGCGCGGTCGAGCTTGCCGGTGGCGGGGTCGATGACCGCATATTTCCGATTGGCGCCCATGCCCGGTCCCTCTGTAACGGCCATTTGACAGCCCGTCGTGCCGGATTATCAGCAGATCCTCGCCACTGGCGAGAACGAACGAGAGATACGCTAGCAGCGAAAACGTCTCCGTTTGCACACCGGGCCGCGGTCCGATCCTGTTCCACCTGTTTTATCAGGTAGAGATCAGGTGACGCTGCTTCGCATCGCCGCGCCCGGTGCGATATTCTGCATATTGCCATAAGAATGTGGCGATTTTAGCGGCGATGCGCCGTTACAATCTTGCCGGCCAGCCTATGCTCGCCTGAGTGCTACGGTTCCTAAAATCTTTCGCAGTTTGCACCAGGACCGACGCGGCGGTCACGCGGCCATTTTCTGCCGCGCTTGGGTAAGGATCATTGCGGCGCCCTTTTCGGCGATCATGATTGTCGGGGCGTTGGTGTTGGTCGAGGTTACCGCCGGCATCACCGAGGCGTCGATGACGCGCAAAGCGTCGAGGCCGTGCACCCGCAATTCGCTGTCGACAACGGCGAGCGCGTGGCTGCCCATCATGCAGCTGCAGCTCGCGTGATAGACCGTGGCGCCGTTCTGCCGCGCATAATCGAGCAATTCGTCATCGCTCTGCACACTGGGACCCGGAACCGTTTCGGCGACGATGTGCTTGGCCAATGACGGTGCGGCGAACAGCCGGCGCAGGAATTTGAGCCCGCCGACCATCGCTCGCTGGTCGGTGTCCTCGGCGAGATAGCGCGGGTTGATCGCCGGCTGCTCGCGCGGGTCGGGCGAGCGGACCAGCACATAGCCGCGCGACAAGGGCCGCATCTGCCACGGCCCGCCGGTGATGCCGGGCTTGTCGTCGAGCTTGCGGATCAGGCCGGGCTTGTAGCTCGCCGGGGCAAAGACGCATT
>DASXAM010000279.1:0-10518 GCA_036404275.1 Allostellaceae bacterium | reverse complement strand
TTGATATTGGTGCGCGATGAATGGTTTCTCGGCTTCAGCGTCGTTACCTGCGTCATATTTCTGTTGTATGGCGAAAACCTGTTCGCCCGGCTACCCGAGCCGAGCTGGCTGGCCCTTGTCTTCATCTGGTTGTTTACGGCGGTGCTGGGTTCGGCACTGTCTGCGGTACGTCATGCCGAGCAACTTGCCACGCGCCTCGGCGAGCCTTACGGCACCTTGATCCTCACCCTGTCGGTGACCTTTGTCGAGGTGACGAGTATTGCCGCGATCATGTTGCACGGAGACAACAATCCGACCCTGGCCCGAGACACAATGTTTGCCGTGGCAATGATCATCCTCAATGGCATGATCGGCCTGTCCTTGCTGGTTGGCGGTTGGCGACATGGTGAGCAGCGATACAACCTTCAGGGCGCCAATGCCTATCTCGGGGTGATTATTCCCTTGGCGGTGCTTAGCCTTGTGCTGCCGAATTTTACCAAAACAACACCAGGACCAATCTTCTCCCATGCGCAGGATATTTTTCTCGTGGCTGTGGGACTGGGCCTCTATTCCACGTTCCTCGCGGTGCAGACCCGGCGGCATCACAGCTTTTTCAGGCTCGACGCCGATGCGACTCATGAACAGATTGCCGGTAATGGCGAGCCGGGCCACCCCGCGCCGAGATCACGGCCCCGCCCGGTGTTGGCGCATAGCACTTTATTGATCGCCTATATCCTGCCGGTCGTCTTCTTGGCTGAGCAATTCGCGCATCCGGTCGATTATCTGATCGAGACGTTGCGGGTTCCGGCGCCTCTGGGTGGCGTTATCATTGCCGCGGTGGTCGCCACCCCCGAGGCGATCAGCGCAGTGCGGGCGGCGGTCGCCAACCACATGCAACGAGCCGTCAATATTTTTCTGGGCTCGGTCTTGTCGACAATCGGATTGACCGTCCCGGCAATTGTGTTGGTCAGCCGGATGGTCGGAAGAGAAATCGTGCTCGGGCTCGAGCACACCGATCTGGTCATGCTGCTCCTAACCCTCAGCGTGTGCATCGTCACGTTTTCGAGCGGCCGAACCAACGTGATGCAGGGTGCAGTGCATTTCGTGCTGTTCCTGGTGTATCTGGCTCTGATTTTCCAAGGTTGATGGAGGTTGAAAAATCCGAACCAGATTGGTCGGATCAGCGGCGGAGTTTGGACTGATTCAGGGTTACGGCGGCGCGGATGAGGGTCTTCAAGGCGTCGTCGTCGATGTTGTCGCCCTCATGGAAGTCGATGGCGCGGCGGGTGTTGCCGTCGAGGCTGGCGTTGAAGAGGCCCGCAGGGTCCGGCAATGCGGCACCTTTGGCGAAGGTCATCTTGACGAGGTTTTTGTAGGTCTCGCCGGTGCAGATGATGCCGGCGTGCTCCCACACCGGAACCCCGCGCCACTTCCATTCTTCGACGATCTCGGGATCGGCTTCCTTGATCAGGCGGCGCAGCCGGCCGAGCATCTCGCCGCGCCAGTCGCCGAGCGCGACGATCCTCGCGTCGATCAACTGAGACGGCGATTGGCTTTCCTGCGGCCCGCTCCCTTTCATGGCCGTTTCTCCTCGCTCGGCGTTCGCGTAGCATCGCGCGGTGGGGATCGTCGGACGGAAGGAAACGGCATGGTGGCGACGCGGGTCAAGGTGCGGCGTCGGCCCGCTCGGCTTCTCGAGCCATCCGGATCGGGGCGATGAAGCTGGCGATGACCTTGCGGGTGACGCCCGGCGCCGGCATCGACATGGAAACGGTGTGGGAGGCCGAACGGCTCGGCTTTGAGGCGGTCTGGGCCGGCGAGGCCTATGGCACCGATGCGGTGAGCCCGGTCGCCTGGGTGTTGGCGCAGACCAAAAAGATCAAGGCCGGGACCGGGATCATGCAGATGCCGGCGCGCACGCCGGCCTGCGCGGCGATGACGGCGATGACGTTGCAGGCGTTGTCGGGCAACCGGTTTTTGTGCGGCATCGGGCCGTCGGGCCCGCAGGTCGTCGAAGGCTGGCACGGTGTGCCGTTTGGCAAGCCCTTGGCCCGCACCCGCGAATATGTCGCGGTGATCCGCCAAATCCTCGCGCGCGCGGCACCGCTCGAACATCGCGGCGAGCATTACCGCATTCCTTATGACGGGCCGGGGGCGAGCGGGCTCGGCAAGCCGCTGCGCAGCATCATCCACGGCGACCCGAGCCTCAAAATCTATACCGCTTCGGTGGCGCCGGCCGGGTTGCGCGTCGCCGGCGAGGTGGCGGACGGCACCTTGCCGTTTTTCATGTCGCCGGAAAAGGCGGAGGTGGTCGCCGGGCCGGTGGCCGAAGGCATCGCCAAAGCCGGCGGCGGCAAGTCTCTCGCCGATTTCGATTTGGCACCCTATGTGCGGGTCGCGGTCGGCGACGATCTCGCCCGCTGCCGCGACATGATCCGGCCGAACTTTGCGCTCTATATCGGCGGCATGGGCGCGCGCTCGAAGAATTATTACAACGATCTGGCGCGGCGCATGGGCTACGAGGCGGCGGCCGTGGAGATCCAGGACCTCTACCTCGCCGGCAAGCGCAAGGAGGCCGAGGCGGCAGTGCCCGATGCGCTAATTGACGAGACCTCGCTGATCGGGCCGAAGGAGCGGATCCGGGAACGGCTCGCGGCGTGGAAAGAATGCGCCGCCGGCCATTGCGTCGGCTCGCTGGTATTGGCCGGCGCCGATATCGCGGCGATGCGCGTTGTGGCCGAGGCGGTGCTGTAAAGTTTGACAGAAAGCTCGGCACGTTAGCTCGCGGTCAGTCGTGACAATGCCGCGCGGCGGAAGGCCAGGTAATCCGTGCGCTGGTCGGAAAACACTTCCTCGTAGGTAAAGCCGTCCGTCCAGAAGAGGCCGAGGCCGCTCTCCGCCTCGGTCAGCTTGCGGCCGGTGTCGCGCCGGGTGAGGTAGTAGCGGCGGTCCTCGGCGAGCGCCGCGGTCTTCGCGGTGAATTTGAGGTGATTGCCCACGGCCTCGACAAACCAGCGATGATGCGAAAAGCCGATCGCGGGAGTGCCGCCGCGCAATGCGCTGGCTGCGGACCGCCGGTCCTTCGCAAAGATTTCGCGCAGCCGCGACGGCGTCTCGATGTAGCCGGCGCGGCCGACCCGGTTCAGCTCGCCGCACACCGCGATCGGGTCGCGCACGTCTTCGAGCAGGTTGGAGCACAGGACGAAGTCGAAAAACTTGTCGGCGTAGGGCCAGGGGGTGCGGCAGACATCGGCGACGACCCAGCTCGCGGCCGAGAAGCGCTCGGCATCCTGCGGATCGAGCGCCTCCTGGCGGCGGCGCGTCGCATGGGGGTGGAGATCGATGACATGGGTCGCCAGGTTGAACGGCTGGTACCACCCGCCGACATCGAGGACGCGAGGGAGCGCACGGGCGGTCTCCCGCAATCGAGAGAGGTTCGAGCGCAGGATCACCGGCGGTCAGCGGCTCGCAAACAGGATGGCGGCACCTTGCCATGACGCTCCGGGTCGGGCAACAGTGGCCGGGCGCGGCCGTATCGCCCGCTGCGACATGCCGGGCATGAGCCGAGGAGGCGCATGATGAGCACCGTCGACGTCAACCGCGTGGTCCTGACCGGCGAAAACTCGGTCATCCGCCTCAGCGAGACCGACAGCGACAATTTCACGACCAACGCCACCTTTTGGCGCCTGCTGACCTCGGGTGGCGGTCCCGGCCATGTGCTCTACATAAAAAGCGAGCTGACCGAAGCCCGGTGGCAGATCTATTCGGACAACATCGCGATGACGCGCTGGCTGCAATCGACCGTGCTGGGGGCGATCAATCCCGAATTGCGCGATCCGGCGATCCCGGTCGTCGAGGCGGTGTTCAGCAAAGCGGGTGATGGGCGCGATTTTTGGACCGAGCGGCTGACGGCGCGCGACGATGAGATCGCGCTGACCTGGCACGCGCTCGGCGAGCCGTTTCTGGTCCATACCCAGCCCAACACGATCCCGGGCCGGCCCTATGGCATGTGCACCGTGCTGATCCCGGCGATGGGCGCCCGGCTGACCCGCAACGGCCGCGAGGCCAAAGGGCGGCCCTGGCCGCGCGACCGCGAAGGCCGGCCGTCCAGCACCTGCGTCCTCGGTCTGTGCGAAAGCTGGACCGAGGCGCGATAGGCGATTTCTCAAATGGCCGAATTGCTCGCCCCGCTTGCCGCGGCCGTCGCCCGCCAGGGCTTTGCCTTTGCTCAGGCACCGGAGATGGGCGCCATCCTCGAAAAGGCGGGGTTGCGCGATTGGCCCGTCTTTGCCGCGAGCTGGGACGATCTCGGCGTCGACACCTACATGGCCGATGGCGGGCGCTACCGCCGCCGGCGCTTTGCCGCATTTCGCGCGAGCCGGCGCGGGATCGAACGCAAACCGCACCAGCCGCATTACCAGAGCCGCGACTACAACGCGTTGAACGGCGGCATCGAGCGCTGGTTCGAGCCGGTGACCGATGCGGTTGCCGCTCATCCGGCGTTGGGCGCCATCCTCGGCACCTGCCATGCGCTGTTCGACCGACTGACCCCGGCCGACATCCGGCCCGAGGCCTGGCATGTCGAATTGCACCAGTTTCGGATCGAGGCGCGCCCGGGCGAGGCGGGTCGGCCGACCCCCGAAGGCATGCACCGCGACGGTGTGGATTGGGTCTTGGTGCTGATGGTCCGGCGCGAGAATGTCGAGAGCGGCGAAACCACGATCTACAACCTCGTCAAGGAGCCGCTCGGCAGCTTTACCCTGACCGCGCCGCTTGATGCGGCATTGGTCGATGACAGCCGCGTCTATCACGGGGTGACACCGGTGACCCCACTGGATCCGATCCTGCCGGCCTATCGCGACGTGCTGGTCGTAACCTTTCGCCGCGAATAGCGCGGCACTTTCTCCGCCCTTCCGTTACTGCTAGCATCCGGCGCAACAAACATGGTTAACGGCGCGAGCGCGCCGGCAAAACCGCGGCAAATCGAAAACGCCGCCAACGCCGCTAGGGAGGAAACGGATGACCGCAATCGGAATCTCCGTCACCGGTTTGTCTGCCAACGAGCACAGCCGGCAATTGCGTCGCGCGGTGGTCGCGAGCACCGTCGGCACGATCATCGAAGCCTATGATTTTCTGCTCTATGTGCTGGTCGCTCCGTTGGTCTTTGCAAAACTCTATTTCCCGGCATCCGACCCGCTGGTCGGGGTATTGCAGGCGTTTGGCATCTACGCCGTCGGCTTTGTCGCGCGACCGATCGGTGCCGCGCTGTTCGGGCATTACGGCGACCGCATCGGGCGCAAGGTGACATTGATCTCGACCTTGCTGCTGACCGGGCTGTCGACTTTTGCTGTCGGTTTTGTGCCGGGCTATGCGTCGATCGGCATCTGGGGTGCCGTAATCCTGACCGCCGTGCGCTTTATCCAGGGCCTCGGCATCGGCGGCGAATGGGGCGGCGCCACCTTAATGGCGATGGAATGGGCCAGAACCGACGCACATCGGGGCTTTATTACCTCATGGCCGCAATGGGGCGGCCCGGCCGGGTTGTTCTTCGCCAATGTCGCGGTGCTGATCTTTAGCGCAATCTCGGGCAACCAGTTTCTGACTTGGGGCTGGCGCGTTCCGTTCTGGCTGTCGATCGTCATGGTCGGGATCGGTTTGTACATTCGGCTCGGCATCCTCGAGACGCCGATTTTCGCCCGCATTCTCGAAGAACGCCGCATCGAGCGCACCCCGGTCATCGAGGTCATCAAGCGCCAGCCCAAGCAAATCATCTTGACGATGCTGGCGCGCATGGCCGAGCAAGGCCCGTTCTATGTCTACGCTGCCTTTGTCTTTGTCTATGGAACAAAGGTCTCGGGCGCCTCGCGGGACTTTCTCTTGACCGCCTTGCTGATCGCGACCGGCCTGTCGGCGGTGACGATCCCGCTCTCCGGCTATATCTCGGACCGCATCGGCCGCAAGCGGATGTACCTGATTGGCGCCGCTGCGACGGGGGTTTTTGCCTTCGTCTATTTCGCCATGTTGAACAGCATGGTCCCGGCGCTGGTTTTTCTGGCGATCGTGCTGTCCTTCATTCCGCACGACATGATGTACGGGCCGCAAGCGGCGCTGATCGCGGAATGTTTCACGCCGAGGCTGCGTTACAGCGGCTCCTCGCTCGGCTTTCACTTGTCTTCGCTGATCGCCGGCGGGCCGGCGCCGCTGATCGCGACGGCCTTGTTCGCGGCGACCGGGTCGGGCTATGTGATCGCGTGCTACATCCTGTTCTGCGCGCTCGTCAGCATCGGTTCGACGGCGTTTCTGCCCGATTACACAGGCCGCGACGTCTCGCGCGAGCACGATGCTGCCTGACCCCAACAAGAAAGGACGCCTGATGCTCGATTTGCATTTCTGGCCGACACCGAACGGCAAAAAAGTCACGATCCTGCTCGAGGAATTGGGCCTGAAATACAATCTCGTGCCGTGCAACATCGGCCGCGGCGACCAGTTCAAGCCCGAATTCCTCAAGCTCAACCCGAACCATCGCATGCCGGTCCTGGTCGATCACGATCCGAAGGGTGGTGGCGCGCCGATCAGCATTTTCGAATCGGGCGCCATCATGATGTACCTTGCCGAAAAGGAAGGCCGCTTCTTCCCGCAGGATTTGCACGGCAAATACGAGGTCACCCAATGGGTCATTTGGCAGATGGCCAATCAAGGGCCAAAGCTCGGCGAATGCGGCCATTTCCGCCGCGCCGGTCCCGACGCCGGTGATCTGACTTATGCAATCCGCCGCTTTACGGACGAGGCAAACCGGCTCTACGGCGTCATGAACAATCGCCTCTATGACCGCAAATACCTCTGCGGTGACCAGTACACGATTGCCGATATGATCTCTTATCCCTGGACCGTCGGTTGGAAGGGGCAGGGTCAGGACATCGACGAGTTCAAACACTTCAAGCGCTGGTTTGAGGAGGTCGGCAATCGCCCGGCAGTCAAGCGCGGCATGGAGACCGGCAACGAATTGCGCGTCGACCCCGCCACCCTCTCGCCCGAGGAACGCGCCCAGATGCGCAAGATTATGTACAACCAGCGCGCCATTCCCGCCCCGGCGTAACGACTGCAATCTTTGCTTCTCATCGACCCTCCCCTTGCTGCGGCAGGGTCGATGAGGCAGCCGATGGTCGAACCGGGCAACGCGTCCGCTGGATCGAAGGCTCAAGCGGGCACGGTCAGCGCGATCAGCTGTGATGCGGCGCGGTCGGTCGTGTCGAGATGGCGGCAGGTGTCGATCAGCTCGGCAAATTGCGCGTCGGAAATCGCTAGGCCCGGCGCGACCCCTCGTATGCGACGCGCTTCCTCCTCGAAATCCCAGATGAATTCGCGGCCGGTGCCCTCGCGGGCAAAGCTCCGCCCGTCTTTCAGAAAGACCGCGATCCGTGGGCCGAAAAGGGTTCTGCGCACGGTCGGGACGAGGGTCACGCGCTGCATCAGGTCCAGCACTTCGGGCGGGTCGGTCTCGCCGGGGCCGGGCCGGTCGCCGCGCAACAGCGGATAACCGCGCGTCGCTGCGCCATAAGCTGTGAAATACTGGGTGCTGCCAATTTGCGGCGGGTTGTCGATGCCACGACTCGGAAAGGCTGGGCTCGGGTATTCGGTTTCGAGCCAGTTGACGAGCGCCTCGATCCGGTCGATGTCGGCTGCCCTGATATCGTGCTCGGCGCAGAGGGCTGCGGTCACATCGACATGGGCGATGTTGTACCCGGCGGTCGAATAAATCCGATAGAGCGTTTCCAGAAAGATCCAATCGCGGCCAAGGCGCTGCGTGATCTTGGCGAGGTCGGTGCGGTTCTCGCCGGTAAAGCTGTAGCGCAATTCGCCGCGGTTATTGCCGACATAAGCGTGGTAAAAGCCGGCCTCGCCCTCCAACGTGGTCTCGCCGCCGGGCGTGCCGTGCTTGGCGAGCGCCACCGCCAGGAGCGCGTTGCGTACGGCACCCCCTTCGCGCAACGAGCGGCCGCCGCTCCTCGCACCTTCGAGGTTGCCCGCGGCGAGGTTGACGCATTGCGCGATGGCGCCGTGGATCTGCTCTGCATCGAGCCCGCCGAGCTTGGCCGCGGCAATTGCGGCGCCGAAGATGCCGAACACCGGGCCGGCGTGAAAGCCGCGCGCCATGACGGTCGGAATGAATTCCGCCGCCATCCGCTCCATGACCTCGTAACCGGCGGCGACCGCGACGAGGAATTCCTTGCCCGACGCGCCGCCGATTTCGGCGGCCGCGAGCGCGGCCGGCAGGATCGCCGTCCCCGGATGGGTCAGCATGCGGAAGGTGTCCCATTTGCCGCCGGCAAAGATCGTTTCGGTATTGACAAAGGCGGCGCCGGCCTTGGTCAGCCGATCGCCGCTGCACAATACGGTCGCCGCCCCGCCGCCGCCCGCCTCCTCCTCGCGCATCAGCGCCAGCGCCTGCCGGCGCGCCGGCATGTCATGCGCGACGAGCGCCGAGGCGAGCCCCTGCAACGTCACCCCTTTGGCCCGATCGACGACCGCTTCCGGCAAATCCTCGAATCTCAGACCTGCGACAAACCGCGCGAATTCCCGGCTCAGCGACATCGCGGCTCCTTATCAGCTGCCAGACGGGCGTAGGTGGTCACACCGGCGAAGGCCGGTGCCCATTTCCGTCGTAGGTCCCGGCCTACCAAGAGTGTGAAAAAAAATCGAGCAATTGACAAATCTCATGGGTCGCTGTCCGGCGAAACCCGGAATCCTACTGTCTGCCACTCAGAAATTTTCAGCAGCGGAAGTCGGGGAAGGTGGACCCCGGCTTTCGCCGGGGAAACCGTTAAAAGGATACCGTGTGAATTCTTTCACAGGTTCCCACCGCCGCCGGACGCGGAAAGTGACAAACACAAATTCTCAGCTCATTCAGCGCAGCTCCGAAAAATCCTCCTCCCAGAACTCGCCTTCGGCGCGCGGGGCATTGTCGGTGCGGCGGGCGGCTTCAGTATTGCGCAGTTCGACGCGGCGGATCTTGCCGGAGACGGTTTTCGGCAATTCGGTAAATTCGAGTCGGCGGATGCGCTTGTACGGCGCGAGGTGCATGCGTAGGTGGCGATAGATCGATAATGCCGTCTCGCGACTTGCCGGCTGGTTCGCGGCCAATGCGACAAAGGCCTTTGGCACGGCGAGGCGTAGCGGGTCGGGTGAGGGGACGACCGCCGCCTCGGCGACCGCCGGGTGCTCGATCAGCAGGCTCTCCAGCTCGAACGGGCTGATCCGGTAATCCGACGCTTTGAACACATCGTCGGCACGGCCGACATAGGTGAAGCAGCCTTCCGCGTCGCGCATCCCGATGTCGCCGGTGCGGTAGACCGAGCCTGCAAGCGGCAACAACGCGCCGTCATCGCCCTGATAGCCCTGCATCAGCCCTGCGGGCGGCGGGTCGAGGGCCAGGCACACTTCGGCCTCCGGTTGTTCGGCGCCGCCGGGATCGAGCAATCGCACGCGATAGCCCGGCGCCGGCCGGCCCATTGCGCCCGGCTTGATCGGCTGGCCAGGGAAATTGCCGATCTGCAATGTCGTCTCGGTCTGGCCATAGCCGTCGCGCACGGTCAGCCCCCAAGCGGCGCGCACCCGCTCGATCACCTCAGGGTTGAGCGGCTCGCCGGCACCAAGCGCTTCGCGCAAGCTGACCTGCCACGATGCCAGATCCTCCTGGATCAGCATCCGCCACACGGTCGGCGGCGCGCAAAAGGTCGTGACATGGTGGCGCGCTATTGCATCGAGCAGCCCCTTTGCGTTGAACCGCGGCTGGTTCAGCATGAACACCGTCGCGGCGGCGTTCCACGGTGCGAAAAAGCAGCTATAGGCATGCTTGGCCCAGCCCGGTGATGAGATGTTGAGGTGGATGTCGCCCGGCTTGACGCCGAGCCAATACATCGTCGTCAGATGCCCGACCGGATAGCTCTGGTGGCTGTGCAGAACCAGCTTTGGCTTGGCGGTCGTGCCCGAGGTGAAATAGAGGAGCAGCGGGTCGCTCGCCTTGGTCTCGCCATCCGGCGCGAACTCTGCCGGCGCATCATAGCCGGCTTCCCAGGAATGCCAGCCGGCCGCCGCGCCGCCGCCGACCGCGATCCGCGTGTAATCGCCTGGCAAATCGGCGAATTTGCCGAGATTGTCGGCGCCGACGACGACATGGCGCACCCGGCCGCGCTCGAAGCGATCGACGAGATCGTCGCGGCTCAGCAATGTCGTCGCCGGGATGATGACCGAGCCCAATTTCATTGCCGCCAGCATGCATTCCCACAGCGGCGCGACATTGCCGAGCATCAGGAGGAGCCGGTCGCCGCGGGAGACGCCAAGGCCGCGTAAATAGTTGGCGAGCCGGCTCGAACGCTCGGACAGCTCGGCGAAGGTGAGCTGGCTCTCCGACCCACCCTCATCGACGATCCACAAACCGGGCCGATTGTTGCCGGCCGCCATCGGGTCGAAATAGTCGAGCGCCCAATTGAACCGGTCGAGCACCGGCCAGCGAAAATCGCGATAAGCGCGCTCGTAATC
>DASXAM010000278.1:0-3174 GCA_036404275.1 Allostellaceae bacterium | reverse complement strand
CGAAGCAGGTCATCGCCCAAGGGCCGGTCGCCTCGCAAGAAGTGATCAAGCTCTTCGGCACCAATGGCGGCGGGTTTTTCAACGCGAACTCGGCGCACCCGTTCGAGAACCCGAACGCGCTGACCAATCTGATCGAAATCCTGTTGATCATCTCGATCGGCGCGGGGCTGACGAACGTCCTCGGCCGCATGGTCAAAGACGAGCGCCAAGGTTGGGCGATCTTTGCCGCCATGGGCCTGCTGCTTCTGGCCGGCGTCACTGTTTGCTACAACTCGGAAGCAGAGGCCAACCCTGCCTTTGCCGCCATTCACGTTGACGCGACCCCGAGCGGGGCGCAGCCGGGCGGCAATATGGAGGGCAAGGAGGTCCGATTTGGACCGGTGGATTCGGCGCTGTTTGCGACCGTGACCACCGATACCTCCTGTGGCGGCGTCAATTCCATGCATGACAGCTACCTGCCGATCGGCGGGATGGTGCCGATGGTCAACATGATGCTCGGCGAGGTGATCTTCGGCGGCGTCGGCTCCGGACTTTACGGCATCCTCGCCTTTGCCATTGTCGCGATGTTTGTCGCCGGGCTGATGGTCGGCCGCACGCCCGAATACCTCGGCAAAAAGCTCGAAGCCAAGGAGGTCAAGATGACCATCCTGGCGCTGTTGAGCCTGCCCTTGTCGATCCTCGGCTGGACCGCGCTCGCGGCCGTGCTGCCGGCCGGGCTCGCCGGCATTGCCAATGCCGGTCCGCATGGCTTCAGCGAAATCCTGTACGCCTACACCGAGGGCACCGCCAATAACGGCAGCGCCTTTGCTGGCCTCTCCGCCAATACGCTGTTCTACAACACGACGATCGGGGCGGCGATGTTGATCGGCCGGTTCATCTTCGTGATCCCAATGCTGGCAGTGGCCGGGTCGCTCGCACAAAAGAAATTGCTGGCACCCTCCGCCGGCACTTTCCCAACGCATAGCCCGCAATTTGTCGGATTGCTGGTCGGCGTCATTCTGATCATCGGCGGGCTGACCTATTTCCCGGCGGTCTCACTGGGGCCGGTGACCGAGCAGGTGGCGATGAACCAAGGCAAGCTTTTCGCCGGGCAATAGGCGTCCAAGTTTTCCAAGGAATCTCCGAGATGACCGACATCAGCCCGATCATCAGCTTGCCGCCGGGTGGGCTCGCTAGACGCAACCTGCGGCCACTGGCCCTGTTCGACCGGTCGCTGATCGTGCCGGCGATCGGGGCTTCGCTCCGCAAGCTCGACCCGCGCACCTTGATCAAGAACCCGGTCATGTTCTGCGTCGAGATCGTCTCGGTGCTGACGACCGTGTTTTTCCTGCGCGACCTCGTTGTCGGCGCGGGCAAGGTTATCGGCAGCAATGCGCTGTTTTCTGGCCAGATCACGGTCTGGCTGTGGTTCACGGTGCTGTTTGCGAACTTTGCCGAGGCGGTCGCGGAAGGCCGCGGCAAGGCCCAGGCCGACGCGCTGCGCCGCACCCGGACCGAGACCAAGGCAAAGCGCATCGAAAGCTCCGAGGCGACGGCATTCGACCTCGTCGACGCCGCTACGCTCAAGGCTGGCGACCTCGTGCTGGTCGAAGCCGGCGATCTGATCCCGAGTGACGGCGAGGTCGTCGAGGGCGTCGCCTCGGTCGACGAGTCGGCGATCACCGGCGAATCGGCACCCGTCATCCGCGAGAGCGGCGGCGACCGCTCGGCCGTCACCGGCGGCACCCGCGTCACCTCCGATTGGTTGAAGGTGAAGATCACCGCGGCGCAGGGCTCGACCTTTCTCGACCGCATGATCGCTTTGGTCGAGGGCGCGGTGCGGCAGAAGACACCGAACGAGATCGCGCTGAACATCCTGCTCGCCGGCATGACGCTGATCTTTGTTTTCGCCACGGTGACGATCCCGAGCTTTGCCGCTTATGCCGGCGGTGCGGTGTCGATCGTCGTGCTGACGGCGCTGTTCATCTGCCTGATCCCGACAACGATCGGCGCGCTGCTCTCGGCAATCGGCATCGCCGGCATGGACCGGCTGGTACGTTTCAATGTGCTGGCGATGTCGGGGCGCGCGGTCGAGGCGGCGGGCGATGTCGATACATTGCTGCTCGACAAGACCGGGACGATCACGCTCGGCAACCGTCAGGCGACCGAATTTATCCCACTTCCGGGCGTTGAGGCGGGCGAGCTCGCCGATGCGGCGCAATTGGCCTCGTTGTCCGACGAGACGCCGGAAGGCCGCTCGATCGTCGTCCTCGCCAAGGAGAAATATGGTCTGCGTGCGCGCGAAATGGCGCCGCTCGGTGCCCATTTTGTGCCGTTTTCGGCGCAAACCAGGATGAGCGGCATCGATGTCGGCGGCTTATCGATCCGCAAGGGCGCCATCGATGCGGTTATCGAGTTTGCCGAGGGGGGCAGCACCGGCCCGGTATGGCGCAGTGCGGCGGCCGGCGCACAAGCTGCGTTGCGCGCCGCGCCGGTTTCGGACGCGGTCCGTCAGATCACCGCGATTGCCGAAGGGATCGCCAAGGAAGGCGGGACTCCGCTTGCCGTCGCCAAGGACGATCGCCTGCTGGGCGTGATCCATTTGAGGGACATCGTCAAAGGCGGCATCCGCGAACGGTTTGCCGAGTTGCGCCGGATGGGCATTCGCACGGTCATGATCACCGGCGACAACCCGCTGACCGCGGCGGCGATTGCCGCTGAGTCTGGCGTCGATGATTTTCTCGCCCAGGCCAAGCCCGAAGAAAAACTGGCGCTGATCCGCAAGGAGCAGGCGTCGGGCAAGCTCGTCGCGATGTGCGGCGACGGCACCAACGACGCCCCGGCGCTGGCGCAATCCGATGTCGGCGTGGCGATGAACACCGGCACGATGGCGGCGCGCGAAGCCGGCAACATGGTCGATCTCGACAGCGATCCGACCAAGCTGATCGAGATCGTCGAGATCGGCAAGCAATTGCTGATCACCCGCGGCGCGCTGACCACTTTCTCGATCGCCAACGACGTCGCCAAATATTTCGCGATCATCCCGGCGATGTTTGTCGCGTTCTATCCGCAGCTCGGCGTCATCAACATCATGCGGCTGCACAGCCCCGAGAGCGCCATCCTGTCGGCGATCATCTTCAACGCGCTGATCATCATCGCGCTAATCCCGCTGGCCCTGCGCGGCGTCAAATTCCG
>DASXAM010000277.1:0-10565 GCA_036404275.1 Allostellaceae bacterium | reverse complement strand
AGCGCGGCGCGCTCCGCCGCCGAATAGCCCGTCGAGAAGCGCTTGCACGCGTTGAAAAAGACGTGGTGGGAAAACGACACCTTGTCGACCGGGAAATTGCTTTCGAACATGCATCGGCCAGGGCCGAAGGCGTCGATGCAGGCGGTCATGATCGGCGCCATCGACTGCGCCAGCTCCTCCGAGCCGATCGGCTTTGCCCGCGTGTGCCAGTCAAATCCGAGCCGCGGCATGCCGATGCCGCCGAGCTTGATGTTGACATTCGGGCATTGCGCCACCGCAGCAAGGCCCCTCCGCCATTGCGGCAGGATTTCGTCGTCGCGGTTGGCGAACGGCCCCACCCGCTGCAATCCGCCGAGATGGTTCAAGACAATCGTCAAATCGGGCACCGCGCGGGCAAAATCGGCAAGCTCGGGCAGTTGCGGAAAGCACACGCCGACATCGAGCGACAGCCCCATCCGCGCCAAGACCCGTGCGCCGGCGCAATATTCGGGCGACGCCAATACACCCTCCCGCTCGCGGTTCTCGACCTCGGGATGCGGGTCCCAGGTGACGGTGTGGCGGATGCCGCGAAACCGGTTCGGGCTCGCCGCCTGCAATGCCTGCAATACCGGCTCGACGCGGTCGCCGAGCTTCAAATCGGCATGGCCGATAATCGACGCCGCGGCGCGGCACGGCCCGTAAAGACCGGTGGCGCTGGCGGCGGCGAGACCCTGGACAAACTCGACCTCGCCGACCGGGCGCATTTCCGGCGGTCCGGCCGGCCGGTACATTGACCGCGCCTCGATAAAGACCGTGGATCGGACATTGTGGCCGGCATTCACATCGGCGGCCAGCTCGTGCAGGAGGTAACGCTGATAGGGGATGCGCTCGGAGCGAAAATCCCAGAAATGATGATGCGGGTCGCAGATTGCGAGCGCCGGCTCGATGGTTTCTTCTCGGGTCAGCGCCAGCCAGTCGTTGCCGCCGTAAGGCATCGCTGCCTCCTTGGTTGATCGATTGATTTTCCCCCGCGCTGCGCGACAGCATAGAAAGAAGGCGGCGGCCGAACAATCGCCGCCCGGAGGGTCTTGCGATGATCGTCGGCAGCGGCCGTTTCAAATATCGCGTCAACGCCGATTGGGCGAAATTGCCCGATGGCTGGTCGTTCAAGGAAGTCGGCGGCGTCGGTGTCGATGCCCGCGACAATGTCTATGTCTTCAGTCGCGGCGAGCATCCGATGATGGTGTTCGACCGCGCCGGCAATTTTCTGCGCTCCTGGGGCGAGGGGCAGTATCCGCGCGCCCATGGCGTCCATATGGCGCCCGACGACACGATGTTCCTGACCGACGATGGCGGCCATTTTGTGCGCAAGGTGACGCTCGATGGCAAGGTCTTGCTCGAATTGGGCGTGCCGGGAAAGCCCGCCCCTTATATGAGCGGCGAGCCGTTCCATCGCTGCACCCACACCGCCTTGTCGCCAAAGGGCGAGATCTACGTCTCCGACGGCTATGGCAATTCGCGCGTCCACAAATATTCGCCGGGCGGCAAGCTGCTCCTGTCCTGGGGTGAGCCCGGCACCGGCGAGGGCGAGTTCAACATCGTCCACAACATCTGCACCGACGCCGATGGCTGGGTCTATGTCGCCGACCGCGAAAACCACCGCGTCCAGGTGTTCGACGGCAACGGCAAATACGAGACGCAGTGGAACAACCTGCACCGGCCATGCGGCATGTATATGCCCTATGGCCATGAGCCGATCTGCTATATCGGCGAAGTCGGACCCGCCGCGGCGGTCAGCCGCAACATTCCCAATCTAGGACCGCGCGTCAGCATCGTCGATCATCGGGGCAAGCTGATCGGGCGTTTTGGCGACACCCCGGCCGGCACCGAAATCGGCCGGTTCCTGGCGCCGCACGGGCTCGCGGTCGACCGGCACGGCGACATCTATGTCGGCGAGGTGTCGTGGACCGCTTGGCCGCAAATCTATCCCGGCCAGCCGCACCCCGCCGATCTGCGCTCGTTGCAGAAATTCGAGAAGGTCGAGTAGCGGCTCGGCCGCTTATTCCGAGGACAATTTCCGATAACCGCGGCGCAGCGCCTTGCCGAGCCGGTGGGCAGTGTCGGTCCAATCTCCTTTGGGCGCCGCTGGCGCGGTCGAGTTCCGAATGTCTTTGGCCCATTTGCCGAGCCGGAAGACGTTGTCCGACCAATCCCCGGCGGGCGACCCCGCCTGTCTCAAAAGGCTCTCAAGCCGGGCCTTCAGGGCCTGCGCATTCGACCGTTCGTGCGGCGTCGCGCCACGGTCTTCGACGACCGCGCTGACGGCCCTCAATTTGCGGCGCAAATCCTCGACCGATCCTCTGAATGAACCGAGGCGCATCACCGGCCGAGCGCCCGATCCGTTCGATCGTGATTTATCGACATGGCGCGACCTTCCCTCTCGCACCGATTTTGCGCCGCCGCAGGCGACGCTCTGCGAATGCCGGGCGATGGCTGAGCAGACAGCATATAGGTAAAATCGGCGCGCCGGACTTTATCCTTCTCTGCCCCAGGCTCGGCCTGAACATCAAAGCGAGGGGCTGCGGTGGCTAGTGACCTGAAAGCCGACTACGTCGTGGTCGGGGCTGGATCGGCGGGGTGCGTCGTTGCCGCGCGGTTGAGCGAGGACGGAGCGCGGGTCGTGCTGCTCGAAGCCGGTCCACGCGACTGGCACCCGATGATCCATGTGCCGGCGGGCGCGCTTCATCTGCGCGCAAACCCGCTGGTCAACTGGAATTATTACACCGAGCCCGACGCCAATCTCGGCGACCGCGCGCTGCATTGGCCGCGCGGCCGGGTGCTCGGCGGCACCAGCTCGATCAACGGCATGCTCTATGTCCGCGGCAACCCCGCCGATTACGACGGCTGGGCGCAGATGGGCTGCCGCGGCTGGAGCTATGAGGAGGTGCTGCCCTATTTCAAGAAATCGGAGGACTACGCCGGGGGCGACCCTCAATACCGGAGCAAGGGAGGTCCGCTCCCGGTCGAGGACTACCGCACGATCCTGCCGCTGACGCACCGCTTTGTCGAAGCGGCGCAAGAGGCCGGGTTTGCGCTGACCGCCGACTACAACGGCGCCGTCCAGGAAGGCGTCGGCTACTCGCAAATGACGCGCGGCGGGCGGTTTCGCGGCTCGACCGCGCGGACGTTTCTGGCCGAGGCGCGGCGGCGCAAAAACCTTCGCGTCGTAACCGGCGCGGTGGCGACCTGTCTCGGCTTCGACGGAAAGCGCTGCACCGGGGTCGCCTATCGCCGGCATGGCGCGGTGAGCCATGTCGAGGCGGCGCGCGAGGTTGTCCTTTGCGGCGGCACCGTCAACTCGCCGCACCTGTTGCAGGTGTCGGGGGTCGGACCGGCCGCGCACCTGCACGCGATCGGGGTGCCGGTCGTGCTCGACCTGCCCGGCGTGGGCGCCAATCTGTCCGATCATTTCGCCGCGCGCATATCGCACCGGGTCAGAGGCGAAGTCTCGGTCAACGAGCTCGCGCGCGGTCTCCGTCTCGCCCGCGAGATCGCGACCTATGCCGCCTCGGGCCGCGGGGCGCTGACCTTTGGCGTGACGACGGCGATGGTGTTCTGCCGGAGCCGCGAGGGGCTCGCCAGCCCGGACCTGCAATTGCTGTTTACGCCCGGCAGCTACGACCCGCGGGGCTATGGCCGACTCGAACGCGAGCCGGGGATGACGATCGCCGTGTGCCTTGCTCGACCCGACAGCCGCGGCACGATCATGGCGCATTCGGGCGACCCTTTGGCGCGGCCGGCGATCCGGCCGAACTATCTCGCGGTGGAAAACGATCGGCGCGTGCTGCTGTCCGGCATTGCCCATGCGCGACGCATTTTTGCCGCCCCCGCCTTGGCGCAGCACAGCGCCGCCGAAACGATACCCGGCGCCGCCGTGCAATCCGAACGCGATCTCGTCGAGTTCCTGCACCGCGACGGCACCAATCTGCATCATCCGGTCGGCACCTGCCGGATGGGGGAAGACCCGATGGCGGTCGTCGATTCCCGGCTGCGGGTGTGCGGCGTCGCGGGCTTGCGCGTCGTCGACGCCTCGGTCATGCCGACCGTCACCACCGGCAACACCAATGCGCCCTCGATCATGATCGGCGAAAAGGGAGCGGCGATGATCCGCGAAGACGCCGCGGCCGCGCGCAGCGCCCGGGCCGCCTGAAGACGCTCGACAGCGCGGCAGTGCGCACCAAAATAACACGACCGGGAGGCGCCGCCGATGACTGCAAATTCCAATCCCGCAAATTCCAACCCCTATGACATCGGGCTCGACAAGAATGCGGCCAATTTTGTGCCGCTGACCCCGATCGGTTTTTTGCTGCGTTCGGCGGCGGTCTATCCGGACCGGCCGGCGGTCGTGCACGGTGCACGGCGCTACACGTGGCGCGAGGCGCTGGCGCGCTGCCGGCGGCTTGCTTCGGCGCTTGCCGCGCGCGGCATCGGCCGCGGCGACACCGTGGCGATAATGGCGGCCAACACGCCCGAGGCGTTCGAGGCGCATTTCGGCGTGCCGATGGCGGGGGCGGTGCTGAATGCGCTCAATATCCGGCTCGACGCCGAGACCGTCGCCTTTATCCTGCGGCACGGCGAAGCCAAGCTGCTGCTGACCGACACCGAGTTCGCCCCGGTCGTCGAGGCGGCCCTCGCCCGGCTCGACCGGAAGCCCGTCGTCATCGACATCGCCGACGCGGCCGGACCCGGCGGCAAGGCTCTCGGCGAAATCGATTACGAAGCCTTTCTCGCGCAAGGCGATCCCGACTTCGTCGAGCGGATGCCGCGCGACGAATGGGATGCGATCGCGCTCAACTACACTTCGGGGACAACCGGCAATCCCAAGGGTGTCGTCTATCACCATCGCGGCGCCTATCTGAACGCGCTCGGCAACATCCTCGTCTGGGGCATGCGGCAGCACCCGGTCTATTTGTGGACCCTGCCGATGTTTCACTGCAATGGCTGGTGCTTTCCGTGGACGGTGACGGCACTCGCCGGGACCCATGTCTGCCTGCGCCGGGTCGAGGCGGCGGCGATCTACGAGACGATCGCGCGCGACGGGGTTACCCATCTCTGCGGCGCGCCGGTCGTCATGAACATGCTGTTGAACACCGGGCCGGGGCTTGACGGGTCGCCGGGCCGGCGGGTCGAGATGATGACCGCCGGCGCCGCCCCGCCGGCCGCGGTCATCGAGGGCATGGAGAACCGCGGCTTTCACATCACCCATGTTTACGGGCTGACCGAGGTTTACGGTCCGGCGACGGTATGCGCCTGGCACGACGAATGGGATGCTCTGCCAGCCGAGGAACGCGCGCGGCTGAAGGCCCGGCAAGGGGTCAATTATCCGGTGCTCGACGGGCTGATGGTCGCCGATCCGGCGAGCCTCCAGCCGGTGCCGGCCGACGGCGCCACGGTCGGCGAGATCTTTATGCGCGGCCACATCGTCATGAAGGGCTATCTGAAAAACCCGCACGCGACCGAGGAGGCGTTTGCCGGCGGCTGGTTTCATACCGGCGACCTCGCGGTCACCCATCCCGACGGCTATGTCGAGATCAAGGACCGTTCGAAGGACATCATCATTTCGGGCGGCGAAAACATCTCGACGATCGAGGTCGAAGACGCGCTCTACCGCCATCCCGCGGTGCTCGAAGCCGCTGTCGTCGCCCGCCCCGACCCGGTCTGGGGCGAGACCCCTTGCGCCTTTGTCACGCTGAAGCCGGATAGGACCGCGTCGGCCGAGGAGATCATCGCGTTCTGTCGCGACCATCTCGCCCGGTTTAAGGTGCCGCGCACCGTGATTTTTTCGTCGCTGCCAAAGACCTCGACCGGCAAAATCCAAAAATTCGTTCTGCGCGAGCAGGCGAAAGCGCTTGGCTGATATCGGCAGCCGGTTATCGACGGCAGCCGCAGACCAAGCCGCCGCGGTCTAATGCGTCATAGCGGGCGGGCGCGCCGGCGCAACAGGCCGAAGCCGATCAGACCGGCTCCCAGCAGCGCCAAAGAGGCCGGCTCCGGCACGACCGAGAAGACGCTCGCGGCGCTCGACGATTCGAAGCTCATCGCGTAGGACGTCGCCGGCAACCCCGACAAGGTAAGGCTCGCCGTGCACAGGCCCGGGTCGAGAATGCTCGACGGATTTCCCTGCGCGGGCACCCCATTCGAGGACGTCAGCAGCGCGTTGAGATTGCAATCCGCGCCCGAGCCGTCGGTGACTGATGCGGTGAATGTCAAGCCCGCAATATTTGTGGTCACGCCGCCTGACCCGTTCGGGTTCCACTGGAGGAAATCGCCAGCCGCGTCCTGAAAACGCATCTGGTTCGTGATGTTCGCCGATGCACTCTCGCCCGGCGACACCGTAAAGGCCTGGAGGGCGATGTCGTCGACAAACATGATGTGCACGACCGCGCCGGCCGCCACGGTGGCGCTGGTTGTGGTCGTGTCGCTGCCATGCGCGTTGCCGTTGGCGCCGCTTGTTGCAAAAGCCTCCGCAAGGTTGTCGATCCCCTGAGCGCCGGGAGACACAAAGGGCGAGCCGCCTGCATGGTCGGCGTCGCCACGGGCACCGACCATGCCCGCCGTCAATCCGGCAAACGCGGTATAGTCATTGGCCAAGCCGCTATTCGGGAAGGGTCCCGGCCCGGAGTTGGCGATGGGCAGGCTGATCGGGTTCGGAAAGCTGACGCCCATATTGTTCGGCAGCGAATTCGGGCCGGTCGAATAGAAGGCGTCGTCATGCGCATTGCGGGTGCCGTTGCCGCCGGCGACGCCCGTGATCAAAAAATCGGTTTTCTGATTTTCGGCAAAGGCATAAGCGGCCGCATGGGCGGCCTGCGTGCCGCTGAAGGCGGCCACCCCAACCGCGGCTAGCAACGCACTCGCTAATGACAATCGGCTCGTCATGTGCGTACTCCAACAGGCGCCAAGACCCATGTTAAGGTTAACGCAATTTCTATGCCAGAAAAATTTCCTACCGATTCTCAGTAACTTCCTGGCCGAGGATGGTTTGAGCAGAAGGCAATTGTAAAATAAATCGACAGAAAATTTTGTCGCACCATTCGAGTATGGTGTAGAAAACATAATAAAATCAATAAGATAATAAAGAGCAGGTGAGATGTCTTCCGGTGTAAGAAATTCCGACACCCGGAAGACGGCTCACACTGTAAATGGTTAAAGAAAAAGGGCGACCCGAAGCGGCGCCGCCCCTAGCGAGATGCGCGCTCAGCGTGGGCAGATCTTCCAGATCACGCCGGTGCCGGGGATCTGCACCAACGGACCGTTGTTGGCGCCGACAAAATGCGAGTCCTCGCCCAAATCCCGCACCGCCCCGTAATCGGCAACATAGGCGCAGCCGTCCGGCCCGAAGCGGATATTGGTCGGCCGGTTGAAGCCGTTGATCTTGGTGACGAAAGCCTGGTCGCCAGTGCTGTTGCGGGCAAAATTCTGGATGTTGAGGGTCAGCGGGACGTCATCCACCGGTTGGCGGAAATTGATCAGCTTGATCTCGTGCCCGACCTCAGGCGCGGGGGATGTGGCGTTTGGCGCCGAAAACCCGAAATCGCCCTCGAGGCTGTACAGCACAGCATCCCGCCGCACAACACCACGAACGAAGCTGTCCGGGACAAAGTCGATCCCGGTGAACGACGAGTCGGCCGCCTCGAGCGCCAGCGGTTCGGTGATCGGCTGCGGCGGGCCGGCCAAGACGTCGTGAATCGGCACGTCCTGCTTCAGAATCCGCGCCAGGCTCGCCGGCGTGCACAGGCTCGGCGGATTGGTCGGATCAGGAACGCAAAGATCGTCGCTCGGCCCGCCGACTGGGTTGAACACCGCTTGGCTCGACGCGAGAAAGCCGAACTGATCCGGCCAGCCGTGATAGTTGGGGCTGCCATCGGGGTTAAGGCGATCGAGCGACAGCACTTCGGGTGCGCCATTCGACGGACGGGCTCCGCGCTCGTCCGGGCCGTCCTCGCCGACCAGCAACGCGCCGGCCAATGGGTGGTCGGGTGGCGGGAAGCGGATCGCATAGCCGTTGCGGTGGCCCCAGCCGAAAGGCTGGATCATCTTGGGGTTGTCGAGCCGAGCCCTCAGGGTGGCACCATCGCAGACACCTTGGCGCACCTTGCCGGTGAAAGAGTTGAAGAACGCCTTGACCGTCTTGCCGGGCTGAGCCACGCCGAACGGCGAATAGCCGCTGGTTTTCACACCTCCGCCTGAGTTGAACACGTTCTTGCTCAGCACGATGTCCTGGCACGGGATATCGGACTGGTTCTGCCCGCCGCCATTGTCGCGGCCGACGACGCCACTGTTCGTGGTCGAGCCCTGCGACCAGTAGATCCAGCCGCCCTTGAAGGCCAGCTGCTCGGTCGGATGGTCGCCAGTGGGCAGGTGGGTGATGAACGGTGTGACCTTGCCGGTCTTAGGATCGACGATTACGATTCGTGAGCTGTTGTTCTGCCCGTTATGCGCGTGCGTCGCCTGGTTCGAGTCGGTGGCAAACAGCTGGCCGCCGCGCAGGCCGTTTTCAAAGCCGATATCGATCGACGGCCCTGCGGGTTGTAATCCGACGCCTGGGGCCGAGGGCTTCGCCAGTGGCTCGCCGATACGCTTGCCGGATTGGTCGAACACCAGGATGTCCGGGGTGAACGGATTGTTCGGAGCGAACTCGCCGCCTGGAAACGACCCTTGCTCGTTGCACTTGCTCGGCAGGCCGTGCCCGGATTCGAGCACATAGACCTGAAAATGAGTGGCGTCGCCGAGGAATGCGAGCCCGGTCGGGGCGTTGAGGCCAGCGGCGAAAACCGTAGCCTTGAACCCGGGTGGCAAATCGATGCTGGGTGGCAAGGTCGGACCAAAAAACGCAGTATTGCCGGGACAGAGTGGGTTTTTGACAGTTGCCGCTAGGGCCGCGCCCGGCAAAGCCAGCAGCGGTACTGCCGCCGCCGTGCCAAACAGAAACCAAAGCTTTGGTCGCATGGGTCAAATCCTCCCATCGCTTCTCCCCTGCCAGGAAGTTTTTGGTTGGCGCGATGCTATTTGCATCGGCGGCCATCATGTCAACAAATTTTTGCTGAACTGTCGCCAGAATTCAGGTTCACTTAAGGAACGTTGGCTGATGGAATTTCCGCAGCGCATGCGCGAATTGGTCCTTCGCTCGTGATTGTCAGGTTCTTTAATCGGACAGTGCACGGGTGAGATGAGCTCACCTGAGGGCCTGACGAGGCGTCAAGTGTGTAAATGAAGGCATCGGCACCACCGGTTATTTGAAGCGGCTGCGCCGAAATGCGGTCGGCGGTTTGCGGCGACCGCGTGACGGCGAGAGGGAAACCATCTTTTAAACAGCTGCTGTTGGCGGCTTTTTTGTTGCACCCGGCGGCGCTGCGCCGACACTGGCGGACATCACTGGCGACGGCCACGGCGATGCTGATCCTGCAACTCGCGATCGTCCTTTTGCTGATCCTGCTCAACGGCCTTTTTGCGATGGCCGAGATAGCGCTCGTTTCGGCGCGGCCGGCGCGGCTGCGCCCGCTCGCCGACAGCGGCAATGCCGGAGCGCAGGCGGCGCTCGAGTTGAAGGCTGACCCGTCGCGCCTCCTCGCCACCGTGCAGATCGGCATCACCGTGATCGCGGTGCTGTCCGGCACCTTCGGGCAGGCCACTCTCGGCGACCGCCTGGAGCAGGCGATCGCTGCCAATTCGGGGTTCGGCGCGCGCTATGCGCACGTGATCGCGATGGCGGTGGTAGTCGCCGGCATTTCCTATGTCTCGCTGATCCTCGGCGAGCTTGCGCCAAAGCGGGTGGCGCTGCTGCGGCCGGAACGGATCGCCACCGCCCTTGCCCGCATCATGCGAATGATGGGGCGGGTCGGGGCGCCGCTCGAATGGTTGCTGAGCGCCTCCGCCGATCTGGTGCTGTGGCTTTTGCCGTTAAAGAGCCAAGGCCCGCCACCGGTGACCGACGAAGAGATCCTCTTTATGCTGCGCGAGGGGGCGGCATCGGGGCAGATCCACCAGACCGAGACCGAGATCGTCTCGATGGCGCTGCGCCTCGGCGACCGGCGCGCAAGCACGGTGATGACGCCAAGGACCCGGATCGAATGGCTCGACCTCGACGACTCCGAGGACGAAATACGGCGCCGGATCAACGCAAGCCCCTACTCGCGCTTTCCGGTCGTGCAGGGCGGCTCGCAACAGGTGATCGGCGTCGTCCAGGCGAAGGACCTGCTCGCCCGATGCCTCGGGGGGCAGGCTTTTGATTTGCGCGCGACGACGCGCCCGCCGCTCTATCTGCCAAACACGGTCAGCGTGCTGCGCGTCCTCGAAGTGTTCAAGGGGGCGGCCGAGCCAATGGCGCTGATCGTCGACGAATATGGCGACCTCGAGGGGCTGGTGACGCCGAGCGACATTCTCGAGGCGCTGGTCGGCGACATTCCCGGCACCGGAGACACCGACCAGCGCGTGGTGCGGCGCGAGGACGGCACCTGGCTGATCGACGGGCTCGTCGGCCTCGACGAATTGAAGCAATTGCTCGGGCTCTCGCACCTGACCGGCGA